>JBGOTP010000222.1:0-8729 GCA_041476545.1 Vicinamibacteria bacterium
AGCCACAACAGAGTTGGTGGTGCCCAGGTCGATTCCGATAATTTTGCTCATTGAATTCCCTCGAAAGACGACGATGTATCCGGGGGCAGACCCCCGTCTGATCTCTTGGTGATATCCGTCTAACTATGAAATATGAGTGATAGATTGTCAATCAATGGGAAGTGCCCTCGTCCTTGGTACACTATGCCACCCAGGACCGGCGGGGCGAGGACGGATCAGGCGGGGACGCGAAAGACCGAGGGACTAGCGTGGCTCACTACGTTATCAGGTTCGCGAAACGCGCCGGCCTCGTCGCGCTGTTTGTAGTCGCGGCGGGGGCCGGGATTTTAAGCGGCGTGCTCTTCGCGTACGCCGGGGATCTTCCCGAGATCTCCGCTCTCGACAACTACGCGCCGAGCACCATCACGCGCATCTACGCCGCTGACGGGCAGCCGATCGGTGATTTCGCCGTGCAACGCCGGCTGGTGGTCGGCTACGACGACATCGCACCCCAGCTCCGCGAGGCGATCATCGCGGCCGAGGATGGCGACTTCAATCGACACTTCGGCCTGAGCATCTCGAGCATCGCCGTACGCATCGCCAGCGACATCCTGAGAGTCGTCAAGGACCGGGTTGGCGGACACCCGTCGCGCCCCGCCGGCGCGAGCACCATTACGCAGCAACTCGCGCGCAATCTCCTGCCGAACACGGTCGGATATCAGATTGGCGACGTCAGCCTCGAGCGGAAAATCCGCGAGGCCATCGTCGCCATCCAGATCGAAAAGCGCTACACCAAGCGAGAAATTCTCACCTTCTACGCCAATCACATCCTGTTCGGACACGGCACGTACGGCGTGGAAGCGGCGGCGCGTCTCTATTTCAATCGATCCGCGAAGGACGTCTCCCTCGAAGAAGCCGCGCTGCTGGCCGGCATCATTCAATCCCCCGCGCGCCAGAGCCCCTTTGTCAGTCTCGATGCCGCGACGCGCCGCCGCAACTACGCGTTGCAGCGCATGGCCGACGAAAGCTTCATCACGCGGGCCGAGGCCGACAACGCCAGGAAGAACCCGATCGTCCTGCGCGGCCAGCCGCAGCAGCCACGATCGGTCGCGCCGTATTTCGTTGAAGAGATCCGCAAGCACCTGGAACAGCAATATGGCGCGAAGGCCCTCTACGAGAACGGCTTGTCGGTGACGACGACGCTGAACGTGAAGATGCAGGAAGTGGCCAATCGAGCGGTCGACCGCGGGCTGCGGCGGCTCGACAAGCGCCGCGGTTTCCGCCGTCCGCAGACAAACGTCACGACCGCAAAGTCGACGATCGCCGGGTATAAGGACGAACGATGGTCGCGCCCCATCGTCGCTGGCGATATCGTGCCCGCGGTCGTGACCGCCATCGGGAAGCCCGCCCCGGCGGGAGGCGCGCGGCTCCGCATCGGGCGGTACAACGCAGACCTGATGCGCGAGGGGTTGGCCTGGACGCACCGGGCCACGGCCGCCGAACTCTTCACGGTTGGGGACCTCATCGAGGTCGAGATCACGAAACTGGACGACGCCGCCGGCATGGCATCGGTGACGCTCGAACAGGCGCCGATTGTCCAGGGCGCGCTCATCGCCATCGACAACCGCACCGGACAGATCCGGGCCATGGTGGGCGGCTCTAACTTCAACCTCAGCAAGTTCAATCGCGCCGTTCAGGCGTATCGGCAGCTCGGTTCCACCTTCAAGCCCATCGTCTACACGACGGCTATCGACCGGGGATTGACGCCCGTGTCCACCATCATCGACGCGCCCGTGAGTTATTCGGCTGGCAACGGACAGACGTACGCCCCGCAGAACTACGACCACAAGTTCGAAGGCACGATCACGCTGCGCCGCGCGCTCGAGGACTCCCGCAACATCCCCGCGATCAAAACGATGGATCTGGTGGGCCCGCCAAACGTGCTGTCGTACGCCAAGCGCTTCGGATTCACCGAGGACTTTCCGCCCTACCTGCCGATCGCGCTCGGCGCGGGAGATGCCACGCTTCTCGAGATCACGAGCGCCTATACGGTGTTCCCCAATCAGGGCGTCCGCATGAAGCCGTACGACATCCTGAAGGTGCTGGATCGCGACAGGAATCTGCTCGAAGAGAATCGCAGCGACCCGGTGGACGTAA
Source organism: Vicinamibacteria bacterium (assembly GCA_041476545.1). Taxonomy (GTDB): domain Bacteria; phylum Acidobacteriota; class Vicinamibacteria; order Vicinamibacterales; family CAVVIG01; genus JBGOTP01. The sequence continues at coordinate 2,137 of JBGOTP010000222.1, forward strand.
TCCGAGCCGACACGGCGTTCGTGATGACGAACCTGCTGCGCGGTGTCGTTCAGCGGGGCACGGCGGCCAAGGCCGCGAGCATCGACTGGCCGCTGGCCGGCAAGACGGGCACGGTCGACAACAACACCGACGCCTGGTTCGTCGGATTCGATCCCGACATTACGGTCGGTGTCTGGACGGGGCTGGACGAAAAGAAACCGCTGGGGCCGAACGAGACCGGTGCGGCGGCCGCTCTGCCGATCTGGATGGAATTCATGCAGGCCTACATCGACGCCCGCCCCGACAAGGAACACCGGCCCGAGTTCGACGTGCCGGGGAATATCGTATTTCTCTGGGTGAACAAGGCGACCGGCGCTGTATTACCTGGCGAGACCGCCGGGGGAATCCGCGAGGCCTTCATTGCCGGCACGCAGCCTGGGGCCGAGACGTTCAGTCGTCAACCCTGACGGGGCTTCGCTCTAGCTCTCAGTCCTCAGCTCTCAGCCCTGACGTAGCGCGTTCCTAACGCTGACTCCGGAGCACGCTGTTGTTCCGGGCCCCGACGATGGCCATGAGGCCATTGGTGGCCAGCATCATGCCGATGGCCTGCCCGCGACGATGTGTGCGCCACAGATGTTCGGCGGTCAGAATTGTTGCAGCCGTCACGCCGCCCTTGACCGCCCAGATCGCCACCGGCGAGCCCCCTGTCAGGCGCATGATGCCGTTGGCTTCCCTCGCGCCGCTCGCGATGCCCTTTACGGTCGCGTGAGCATCGTAGGCGTTCAGACTCGCAAGGCCGACGTAGAGCGCCGGGAGCAGTGTGCCGCGCGATGAGGGCTCCGGACTCCTCAGAAAGGACATCGACTGCGAAGTGGCGTTCACGGGGTTGACGAGCGCTTCCGCCGCGGGCCCTGCGGTCACGCTCGCGGCCGTCCAGCGGATGTCGGCGGTGGTCGCTGGCACCGTCGCGATCTCATCCGCGCCCATGGCCTGGACAGTCGAGGTGAGGATGATGAAGACGAAGGCGGCGGCAATGCTGCGAACCATGTGGAATCTCCGGTCTTATCCCCGGCGCGGTCGGTGCGCCGGTTGACCATCCACATAGCGAGACTGGTGCCGAACCAGGGAATGTCGTTAACCGATTGATGGGAGACGAGTTATCAGTACTGTAATTTGGTGGACAGATGTGTCATGTGACCGTGCCGCACGGGGCAGCGTGCGCGAGCGGCACGTGCAGATCTGAAACCTGGGGCCTGAAAATGGAACGAGATCTGAGTAGAACTCGAGCTAAAACGACGTCCGGTGGACTACCAGGAGGGCGATCGCTTCGAGCAACGCCGCGGGAGTGAATGGCTTGTCCAGGTACGCTTCGCGCTCCCACATCGACGACTTCTCATCGAACAGCCGGTCTGTGTGACCGGTGAGATACAGCACCTTCAGATCGGCGTTCAACGAGCGCAATCGGCGGGCCAGTTCGTGGCCGTGAATGCCCGGCATGATCTCGTCCGTGATGAGCAGATCCAACTCGTCGGCGTCTCCTGCCTGTTCGAGCGCCTCTTCGCCGCTGGCCGCTTCGACGAGTTGGAAGCGCCGGTCGGCGAGACACCGTCTGACGAACGATCGGATGCCGGGCTGGTCATCAGCGAGCAGAATCCGTAGGGGCGCCTGCGAATCCATCTCAACTCCTCTGTTCGCCGACTTTGGGCTGAGTGAGCGCGAGCCGGTCCAGCCAGCGGTAGAGCGACCGACGGCTGATGCCCAGCAGGCGCGCCGCCTCCGTCTTGTTGCCGCCCGCCTGCCTCAGAACTCGATCGATCTGACCACGCTGAGCGCCCGACAGGCTGTCGCCGTCGATCAACGTATCCGGCACCAGCACAACAGGGGCGAACTCGCTGACCGGCGGCGGGCTGGCCGATCCAATCCTCATCGCGCGCCGGATGTCGCGTTCCCCGACGATCCGGGCTTCGCTCAGCAGGCAGGCCCGCTCGATGACGTTTCTCAATTCGCGAATATTGCCCGGCCACTGCGATTCCTGCAGCGCCCGTTCGGCGGCCGTCGTCACGCCGGTCAGCTGGCGGTCCAGACGCGCGGCGCACTCACGGACGAACGCCGCCGTCAGGAGCGGAATATCGTCGCGGCGCTCGCGCAACGGCGGGAGGTGGATCTCGAGGACGCTCAGTCGAAAATACAGATCCGTGCGGAACTTGCCGGCGGCCCCTTCGGCCCTCAGGTCGCGATTGGTGGCCGCGATGACGCGCACATCGACGTGCTTGGTCTCGAGCGACCCGACGCGCTGCACTTCGCCGTATTCGACGGCCCGGAGCAGCTTCGGTTGAACGCTCGACGGCAATTCGCCCACTTCGTCCAGGAACAGCGTGCCGCCGTCCGCGTGCTCGAACACGCCCACTTTTGTTTCGACCGCGCCGGTGAACGAGCCGCGTTGATGGCCAAACAGCTCGCTCTCGAACAGCGTGTCGACGACGGCCGAACAATTGACCGTGAGAAACCGGTTCTGGCGGCGCGGCCCGACCTCATGAAACGCGCGCGCTACGAGTTCCTTGCCCGTGCCGGTCTCACCGGTGATGAGCACGGTGCGCACGTGCGGCGCGAGCCGGCGGATCGAGTCGAACAGCTCCTGCATTGCGGCGCTGCGGCCGATCGTGCCGTAGAACTCGAATCGACGCGCGACATCGGCGTCGATTTCGAGCAGCGTCTCCCGCCGCTCGATGCCTTTCTGGACCGTGGTCAACAGCTCCCGCAAGCGATCGAAATCCAGAGGCTTGGTCAGATAGTCGAGCGCGCCACGCTTCACGGCCTCGATGGCCGTGTCGACGCTCGCGTGGGCGGTCATCAGCACCACGGCACAGTCCGGGTCGAGATCACGAATCGCGCGCAGGACCTCGAGGCCGTTGATCTCAGGCATGTGCAGATCGACGAGCACGACATCCGGGCGCAGTTGGTCGATCTGAGCCAGAACGTCCCCGGCTCCGTCGTGGCAAACCACGTTGAACTGCAGGCTTCGTCCAAATCGCTCCACGAGCGTCAGGATGCCCGGTTCGTCGTCGATCGCCAGCAGCATCGGACCCAGATCGTTCATCGGCTGGTTTCCCCTTCCGGACGCGGCGCCCGGGCGATGGCCTCGAGCGCCCGCCCGGCGGCGGTGTTGATCTCCTGCAGGTCGGGGCGCCTGAGGTCGCCACTCTCCGTTTCCTGCAGCATGATTTCGCTGAAGCCGAGGATGATGCTCAACTGATTCTTCACATCGTGCAGCCAGCGATCGAATGACGGTGAGATGTCCGGCATGTCAGACCCGTTCACGGGGATCGAGACGCACAAACGCGTCCACCAGATCACTACGGCGCCAGCCGGACGCCGCTTCTTGAAACAGCTCCTCGTACGCCCGCTCGATGGACACGGCCGCCTTGTAGGGCCGAACCGTCGTCAGTGCGTCGAAGACGTCGACGACGCCCATGATCTGGGCGAGGAGCGGAATGGCGTCGCCTCGGAGCCGATCGGGATAGCCGCTGCCGTCGAGCCGCTCGTGATGGTGCCGGACGATCGGACGTACGCGACGCAGGGACCGCACGTCGCCGCACAGCCGATCCCCAATCAGCGTGTGCTGCTGCATCACGAGGAACTCCCCAGGGGTCAGTCGTCCCGGTTTCAGCAGGACGGCGTCCGGAATCCCGACCTTGCCGACATCGTGCAGGTACCCGCCCCGCGCGAGCGCGGCGATGTCATCGACGGTGAGGCCAAGGGACCGGCCGAAATCGACCGCGTAGCGCGCCAGCCGCTGGCAGTGTCCCTCGGTCGTCACGTCGCGCGCCTCGATGGTCAACGCCAGGCTCAGAATCACCGACTCCGCCGTGTCCAGATCGTCGGTGTACTTCTTCATGCGGACGAGCGAACGCACGCGAGCGATTAACTCCTGCGGGTTGACTGGTTTGCAGATGAAGTCGTCCGCGCCGACCTCGAGGCCGATGAGCCGGTCGCGACTCTGCCGCAGGGCGGTCACCAGGATGACGGGCACGAGGCGCGTCACCGGGTCGTTCTTGAGCCGCCGGCACGTCTCGAAGCCGCCGAGCGTCGGCATCAGCACGTCCATCAGAATCAGGTCCGGCTGGTGGGTATAGACGCTGGCCAGCGCCTCCTCCCCATCGTGCGCGGTGATGACACGATGCCCATCCCGGACGAGGATGCGTTCGAGTAGCCTAGCACTCGCCTCGAGGTCGTCGACGACGAGAATCGTCCCCGTGGGGCTCGCGAGCCGGGCCGCCGACAGATCGGCGCTCAGACCGTCCCACGCCCGCGATTCAATAGTTGCCAGAGACATTACGCGCCCATAGTGTCGGTTGGTTCTTCCTCCGGCAATGTCGGAAGTTGTCTGACACGGCGACTGAGCTAGAGGGACTCTAGTGTTATGTATCGACAGAACGATGGCAGTCTTGTAGGGTTCTTGTGCAATTCTGACCAGCTGAACCATGAAACAGTCAGGGAAACAGGCGGGGAAACAGGCGGGGAAACAGCCAGGACAGCGTCCGAACACGCTGACGCGGAAGAGAGGGGACACCGAGATCAGGCTGCGGGAATCCCAGGATCAGTTGCGTCAGCTGGCGATCCACCTGCAGACCGCGCGAGAGGAGGAGCGAAAGACCCTCGCCCGCGAACTGCACGACGACCTCGGGCAGACGCTGACCGCCATCAAGCTGGAGCTGGCTCGGGCGGTGACCTCTCTCGGGCGGGACAGGCTGAGTCCACCGAGCGTGGATCGTCTGCAGTCGCTCATCGGGCTGACCGAGATTGCCATTGCCACCGTCAGACGTCTGGCGACCGATCTCCGGCCCGCCACGCTCGACCACCTCGGCCTGGCCGCCGCCATTCAGTGGGAAGCGACCGCGTTTCGCGCCCGTACGGGACTCCGGTGCCGGGTCGCTGCCAGCCAGGAACAGATCGCGCTCGGCGCGGAAGAGGAGACGATGCTGTTCCGCATCTTCCAGGAAGCGCTCACGAATGTGGTCAGACACGCGCGGGCGAGCGCCGTTCACGTGACGCTGACGACACGACGCGGCGCCTTCGAGCTCCGCGTGAAGGATAACGGACGCGGCATCTCGGACGCCCAGGCCCGCGATCCGCAAGCCATCGGCCTGCTGGGAATGCGGGAGCGCGCCGCCCTGATTGGCGGCACATTCGAGATTGCCGGACGGCGCGGACAGGGTACCGTGGTCTGCGTTCAGGTGCCGCTCTCGTGATTCGCATTCTGCTCGTCGACGATCATCCCGTGGTGCGACAGGGCATCCGCGCGATCCTGACGGAACGGCTGCGTGGGGCCGTGGTCGGCGAGGCCGGCGATGCGGGCAGCGCCCTGCGCCAGGTGCGTAGCGGCGCCTGGGACGTCGTGATCGCCGACATCTCGCTCCCCACCATGGGCGGTCTGGACCTCATCAAGGAACTGCGACGCGTCAGCCCGAATGTACCCACGGTGGTCCTCAGCATGCACCCGGCGGCGCAGTTCGCGAAGCGCGCGCTGAAGGCTGGCGCCGTGGGCTACCTGACGAAGGACAGCGCGCCGGAAGAACTCATCGCCGCCATCAACGAAGCGCGCCAGGGCCGGCGGTATGTCGGACGGGACATCCACGACGTGCCGACGCATTGGGGAGCGAAACCAGGCGCGCGGGCACACGAGTCGCTGTCTGACCGCGAATACCAGACCCTCCGCATGCTGGGATCGGGCCAGACGATTTCCGACATCGCGCGCGATCTGGGGCTGAGTGTCAAGACCATCAGCACGTATCGCATGCGGGTGCTCGAAAAGCTGGGCATGCGGACCAACGCCGAGATCATGCGCTACGCGATCGAGAACCGGCTGCTCGACTCGTAGCCCCGACGTTCGGTCGCGATCCGGTCGGCACGCGACCCCTGACGGCTGTTGACACTCCGCGTCGAAGCTTGCAAGTCACGGTGACCTCGTCACCGCGCGCAAGCTCGCATCAATGGCCACGCGATACTCATCGAAGCCTCTGATCCCGTGAATCGAGGCGGTCTCTTCCCTGGTGCGGCCATCGAGCACGGCAATTGTGGCGGTCCAGCCAGCATTCTCATCGAAGAATTTCTCGAGTCCGAGTCTTCTGGCTTCGGCTCTGCTCAAGTCCGTGGTCGCCTGATTGGTGAAGTCGAAAACCACCAAGTTCGCACGTCCTGAGTATCCCACTTCGATTTGCGACCAGACCGCCTTGGTTAGCATGCAGATCGGACACCATTGCGCGTGGAGCTTCACCACGTACGGTCTGCTCGGGTTGGCGGCCTCTACAAGAGAGATCGTTGGCACAGTGGGAGTGGCGTTTCGGACGTACATGACCGAGGCGACGGCGACCAGCACAACGGCTAGTACTGTCACGCTGAGAAGTGCCTTCTTGATCATGTCGTACCCCGACCAATTGCCGCCTTTTGCCTTTGTCGTTCAACGCCTGCGCATCACCAGCGGCGCGCTTTCCGTTTGCACCGCGCGCCGTCTGGTGCATGCGCTGTTAGTTCAGCCAGGGTATAGACCGGGTTGATGGTTGACACAAGTCCGGCAGGATCGTTTACACCAGGGAGATGCCTTGGATGGAAACGAA
>JBGOTP010000223.1:0-8728 GCA_041476545.1 Vicinamibacteria bacterium
CCCCGTTCCGGATCTGCGAGAAGAAGTTGCCCGACGAGCCGAACGTCAACGCGATCTTCTGTCCCGTCTCCTTTTCGAATTGAAGGGCAATCGTGGGGAGTGCTGACTGCAGGTCCGACGCCGCGGCGACAGCGAGCGTCGCGATCTGGCGCCCGGAATCTCTGGCGGGCGTCTGCGCACCCACGACCCCGACAGCCAGCGAGAGGAGTGCGGCCGTGAGCGATGAATATCGCGCGATGTGCATGAGCCCCATTAAATATAACCGATTCAAAACGATTACAGTCGATTTGCATATTGATTACATGCTGATATAGAGTCATTCACATTGCGCGTTCGTCTCGTGTGTCTGTCGACGCTGGCCCGGTTGTCGCGTCTGTTTCTGCGTGCCGCGTGGTGTGTGGCTGCGAGCGCCTCGTTCGCCTTTGCTCAAGTGGCCGCCGGCGAGATTACCGGCGTCGTAAGAGATCAGGGCGGAGCGGACGTGCCGGGCGCGACTGTCACCGTGACCCACGTGGCCACCAACCGGCAGCGTGTCGCCACGTCGAGCGCGGACGGGGTCTACACCGCGCCAGGACTGCCGCCTGGCGACTACCGCATGGATGTCGAGCTCTCAGGATTCAAATCAATTCGACGAGACGGCATTCGCGTCTCGACGGGAGAGAAGGCGCGGGTCGACTTCAACCTTGAAGTGGGTGCGCTGAGCGAGCAGGTGACGGTGACCGCGAACGCGTCGATCCTCCGCGCCGCGACCGGGAGTCTGGGGACCGCCGTGGAGCACGAGCAGGTATTGCAGTTGCCCCTCAGCGGCCGGACGTTCATCACGCTCGCATCGCTCGTACCCGGCGTTGCCCTTCCTCCCGGCCAGGCGTTTCCCCGCATCAACGGTGGGCGTCCGCGGACGAACGAGTACCTGTTCGACGGCATTTCCGTGCTGCAGCCGGAACCTGGCCAGGTGGCGTATTTCCCGATCATTGATGCCATCCAGGAGTTCAAGATCGAAAGCAACAGTCCACCCGCGGAGTTCGGCCGCTTCAACGGCGGGGTCGTGAACCTGACGACCAGGGCGGGCGCGAACGTTGTGCACGGGAGCGGATTCGAGTTCCTGCGCCACGAGGCCCTTAACGCCAGGAATTACTTTCAGTTGAGCAATCCCGTGAGGCCGGCGTACCGGCGCAATCAGTTCGGCGGGACGCTCGGCGGACCGCTGGTCAAGGACCATGCGTTCTTCTTCGTGGACTATCAGGGTCAGCGTCAGTCGATCGCCAATGCCAAGACGTCCACCGTGCCGACGCTGCTGCAGCGGCAGGGGATCTTCACGGAGTCGATCGCCGGCAAGGCGCCTGTGATCTACGATCCGTCCACGACGGTCGGATCGGTGCGCACGCCGTTTGCCGGCAATGCGATTCCGATGAGCCAGATGGATCCGGTGGCGTTGGCCCTTCTGCAACGCTATCCGTTGCCGACAGCGTCGGGCACGTCCAACAACTACACGCGGACGGTGAACGAGGTCGTGAACCAGGACCAGTGGGACGCGCGCGTGGACCACCGGCTGTCGAACCGCGACCACGCGTTCGGCCGCCTCTCGAATTTCCGGGAGCAATTCGCGCCGGCGATTCCGCTCCCCGACGGCAGCGGTGTCACGACTGGAACGCTGGGTCCTCAGGACACGTCCTCGTGGGCGTTCGCGTCGAGCTACCAGCACACGTTCTCGTCCAACACGTTGAACGAAGTGCGGATCGGCCACACGCGTCGCACTGTGGGACGAACCGCGGCTCAACTCGCGACGTCCGCTGGAGCAGCCCTCAGCATCCCAGGGATTCCGTCGACCGCGAGGTTCCCCAACACGCTGCCGACCTTTGCCATCAGCGGGTACCAGCAACTGGGTTCGCCGGCAAACACCGCGTCGAACTTCAATACCAGTGTGACGGAAGCCGCGGACTCGTGGACGTGGCTGAGAGGGCGCCATGCGGTCAAGATGGGACTCGATTGGCGGTGGGAGCATCTGAATGTGGTCCAGCCGCCGTCTCCCACCGGGCTGTTCTCGTTCGACACGCAGGGAAGCGACCTGCCAGGGACCACGGGCACCGGCAGCGGCCTTGCAAGTTTTCTGCTCGGCCAGGTCAAAACGTTTTCCATCGACTTGCAGCAGGGGAAGATTCAGGAGCGCGCGCACATCCAGGAGTATTTCGTTCAGGACGATTGGAGGGTCTCGGACCGGCTGACGGTGAATCCCGGTCTGCGGTACACGCTGAATTTTCCCTCGAATGAGATCAACGGCCAGACCGCCGTGTTCAACCTGCAGACACAGCAGCTCGAATATCCCGGGAAAAACCCTGTACGCCCGCTGAAGAAGAACAACTTCGGGCCACGTCTGAGCGCCGTCTATCGACTCACGGACAAGACGATTGTCAGCTCGGGGTATGGCATGGTGTGGATCGAAATGGCGGGCATCACGACGCCGTTCACGACACCGACGTTTCCGTTTCTGCAAACAGTCTCGCAGCGTGCCCTCGACACGATTTCACCCGCATTTCTGCTGAAGGACGGTCCCACGGTCGCGCCGCTCGCGCTGACGGCCACGGCGGGGCTTGGCCAGGGCGTGTTCGCGGTGAACGACAAGCTGGGGTCGGGCTACGTGCAACAGTGGAACGTGTCGGTGCAGCGGGAACTCACGAAGAACACGACCGTTGAAGTGTCGTACCTCGGATCGAACATCACGCACGTCGGCATCCCCGACACGAACCTCAATCAACTGACCGTCGATCAACTCGCGCAGGGTGCGGCGTTGCTCGTCAAGGTGCCGAACCCCTACTTCGGCATCGTCCCGCGGTCGTCCACGCTCGGCGATCCGACGATCACCGCCGCGCAGCTCCTGAAGCCCTACCCGGAATATCAGACGGTGAGCCTCTATCGCAACAACGTCGGCACGACGCGCTACCAGGGACTCGCGCTCGGCCTGCGCCAACGGATGTCTCGCGGATTGTTGTACTCGGTCGCCTACACGCGCTCCACGTTGAAAGATGATGCCTCGTCGGCGTTCGACGCGTCGATTCTGACGGGGCCGATTGCGAATTATCCGGTGGCCGACAGCTTCAACCGGCCCCGCGAACGCGACTACTCGACCGGCGACATCCCGCACGTCCTTGTGTCGTCGGTCGTCTGGGACGTGCCGGTTGGCACGGGTCGCGCGCATCAGTTGCACGGTCTGCTCGGCCTCCTCGCCAGCGACTGGACGCTGTCGACCGTGGTCACCCTGCAGTCGGGCGTCCCGATTGCGATCACGCAGGCGACCAACAACAACGCATTCGCCGGCTTCGGCGTGCAGCGGCCGAATCTGGTCGGCGATCCCACGCTGCCGGCCGACCAGCGGACGCCGGCCCAGTGGTTCAATACAGCGGCCTTTGCGGTCGCGCCGGTGTTCACGCTTGGGTCAGCGTCGCGCAACCCCGTTCGCGGTCCTGCGTATCGCAACGTTGATTGTGCGCTCATGCGTCGCGTGCCCGTTCATGCCGGCACGTCGGTCGAGGTTCGAGCTGAGATCTTCAATGTCCTGAACTCGCGCAACTTCGGTGCCCCAGCCACCGTCCTGGGGAACGCGAATTTTGGAACGATTACCACGGCACTCGATCCGCGCGTCGTGCAGCTCGCGGTGAAGCTGATGTTCTGAAAAGCGCATCGCGGAGCCAGAGCCAAGGGCCGAGAGCTAAGGGCGAGGTGTTGCCGGCTGAACCGGCCTACAATGGCGCGCATGGCCGGATCCAGACGTGACCCTCCAGGCGCCACGGCGTTCGACTCCTACATTCCGGCCGCGACCGACATACCCGAACTATCGGTCCTGCCGCTCGTCATCGGCACCATCCTTGGCGTCGTCTTCGGGGCGTCGTCGCTGTACCTCGTCCTCAAGGTCGGGCTGACGGTGAGCGCGTCGATTCCGGTCGCGGTCATCTCCATCACGGTGTTTCGCCTGCTGTCCAAATTCGGCGTTCGCGACGCGACCATTCTCGAGAACAACATCGTGCAGACGGCTGGGTCGGCGGGGGAGTCCATCGCGTTCGGCATCGGCGTGACGATGCCGGCGATCATGATTCTGGGATTCGATCTCGAGTTCACGCGCGTGCTGCTCGTCGCGGTGCTCGGCGGCCTGCTCGGCATCCTGATGATGATTCCGCTGCGTCGCGCGCTCATCGTCCACCAGCACGGCATCCTGAAGTACCCGGAAGGCACGGCGTGCGCCGAGGTGCTCAAGGCGGGCGCGTCGGTCGAGTCGATCGCTGCGGCGTCGGCGGCGGCCAAGGCCGAGATGGCCAGGCTCGGCGGCGTGGCGACGAGTGCGAAGACGATTTTCTCCGGCTTTGGCGTCGGCCTCGTCTACAAGGCGCTGAACGTGGCTTTCCGCGGATGGAAAGACACGCCGGAGAAAGTGTTCGGCGCCCCCTTTGCGGCCGGCTCGATCTCCGCGGAGATTTCGCCGGAGCTGCTCGGCGTGGGCTATATCATCGGCCCTCGGATCGCATCGGTCATGTGCGCGGGCGGGGTCCTCGCGTACCTCGTGCTCATCCCGGCCATCAAGTACTTCGGGGCCGGCCTCCTGGCGCCGTTGGCGCCGGAAACGACACGGCTGATTGCGGACATGTCGCCGGGTCAAATCCGGACGGCCTACATCCTATACATCGGCGCGGGCGCCGTGGCGGCGGGCGGCATCATCAGCATGGCGCGTTCGCTCCCGACGATCTGGAACGGGCTCCGGGAAGGGTTGAAGGACGTCCGTGGCGGCGCGGCCGGGCGCATCGGGATGCTGCGGACCGATCGCGATCTGTCGATGAACGTCGTGCTCATCGGCAGCGTGGCGCTCGTCGCCGTGATCGCTTTGGCCAGTCCCCTCTACGTCGGCGGCACCGGCGTGATGGCCCGGATCGTCGCCGCGGTCCTGATCGTCGTCCTCGGCTTCCTCTTCGTCACGGTGTCCTCCCGCTTGACCGGTGAGATCGGGTCGTCGTCAAATCCCATTTCAGGCATGACGGTCGCAACGCTGCTCGTGACCTGTCTTGTGTTCCTCCTTATTGGCTGGACGGGATCGGCCTACTACGTGACCGCGCTCTCGATTGGCGCCATCGTCTGCATCGCGTCGTCTAACGGCGGCACGACGTCCCAGGACCTCAAGACCGGCTTCCTCATCGGCGCCACGCCGCGCAGTCAGCAGATCGCGATTCTTATCGGCGCGCTGGCATCCGCGCTGGCGCTCGGGCCGATTCTGCTCACCTTGAACACCGCCGCGTCGGTCTATGTGCCGCGGGTGAGCGTCGAGCCAACGCCGAACGGCAGCGGCGCGTCGACGATGAAGCCAGTCGAGAATTGGCCGGCGACGTTGCACGTCGAGCCGTCGGAGCTGAAGGAAAGGGAGACGTACAACGGCCACGAGTACTTCGTCTATCACCACGTGGCGTCGGCGAGCGTGGCGGCCGTGCGGTACCTGGTGGACGATGCGGGCACGCCGCAGTTTCTTGTCGATCCCGGTATCAACGGTACGCATCGATTCACGCCCGATGGCTTGCACGGCGTCCTGAAATTCGACGCACCCAAGGCGACGCTGATGTCCTACATCATCAAGGGCATCTTGAATCGGCAGTTGCCGTGGGGACTGGTGCTCGTCGGCGTCATGATTGCGCTCACGCTGGAGATGTCCGGCATCCCGTCGCTCGCGTTTGCCGTCGGCGTCTACCTGCCGCTCTCGTCGTCGACTCCCATCTTCATCGGGGGTCTCATCCGGTGGCTCGTCGATCGGCACATCCGCAGAAAGCATCTCGGCAAGGATCTGACCGAGGACGAGCTCACGGCCGAAGGTGACAAGAGTCCGGGGGTGCTGATGGCGTCCGGCTACATTGCGGGTGGCGCCATCGCCGGCATCCTCATTGCCTTCATGGCGGGGGTGCCGTTCATGCAGGGCTTCAACGACTCGCTCGATGCGATGTCGGCGCACAATCCGTTCATGAACGGCCCGAGCGCCGATTGGTTGTCGTGTGTACCGTTTGTCGTGCTGATGGGGCTGCTGTATCTGGTTGGGCGTGAAGTGCTGCTCGCACCCAAGGTCCGACAGTCGGATTAGGGTCGGAGCGCCTGGGCCTGCTCGTCGATAATCCGGCGGAAGGCATCCGACGCAGACGCCCACTCGACAATATCAACCGCGAACGGCAGGTTGGACTCCTCAAACGCGTCTCGCAACCGGCCGAGCGTGCCGAGGTCGAGTGGCTCGTCGCCCATGACGACGAGGTCGAGATCCGAGAAGGGCTTTGCCCGCCCGCTGACCCGCGAGCCCATGACCCGAATCTCGCGGTCGGGCACGTGGCGAGCCAGCATGTCGAGCACCGCGTTCAATGCCGGCGGCGGCACGTCAATCGCCGGCACGGTTCCGCGCCTCCAGTCGCGACAGGAGATATCCGACGTCCTCCGCGAATCGCGGCACCTCGGCCACGATGCGTTGCGCCTTCTGACGATCGTACGAGTGGCTGGTGATGTTCCTCGCTTCGCGGTACTCGTGAAACCGTGAGACGTTCGGGACCAGACCGGCTTCGGCCGCCGCCCGTACAACCTGCATGAAGGTCATCTCGTCTACCGTCGACGGCACAGGCACGATCTGGGCCAGCTGGCGCTTCATGAACTTGAAGGCGAGCTCGTACGTAAACTCGAACGCCTGGATCGTCGCCGCTCTAAACTGGTCCCGCAAGCCGGAGTCGGCGCCGGGATCAGAATCGAGGTACCGCAGGCTGACGTTGAGCGCTGCCAGCGCATCGCGGAGTGAAGAGAGGTCCAGCGGCATGATGGATCGACCCGAGTCAGTATGCGTGCCACTCACTGCGATGGTCAAGACGCCTGCTGTCGGCGCGCCGGCGACCGCAAGGCCAGGGGTCGGCGGTTCCTACTTGCGCAGCGCCGTCGTCCAGTTCTGCAGCAGCGTCGGCGGACGCGCGGCGGTGACGCCGTCGTCCACTACGAGGAACTTCTGGCCGTCGGCGGAGACGTCGTAGGTCATGCCGCGGGTGGTGACGATGCCGTCGAAGAGCTTCTGCACGCGGCGGTGACTTCGTACACGCCGAGCCGCGTGCCAGGGGCGAGGGCCATGTCGTGCGGATTATACAGGCGGGAATGCGCCCGCGGCTGGGCGATGTGGCAGGATATGTGTCCGGACGAAAAGGACAGTCAGCGGATGTGGGGATTTAGGATGTCAGGAGCGTAAGCGAGTGGACTGGTCGGCGATCGCCCTTAGCCTCCGCCTGGCGACAGCCACAACGCTGATCCTGCTCGCGGTGGGACTGCCATTGGCGGGCTGGCTCGCGCTCTCGCACGGGCGCGGCAGATGGGCGATCGACGCGCTCGTCGCATTGCCGCTCGTGTTGCCGCCGACCGTGCTCGGATTCTATGTACTCGTCGCGCTCGGGCCGCGGAGTCCGCTCGGTCGCGCGTACGAGGCAATCACCGGAGGCCCGCTCGTCTTTTCCTTTCAGGGACTCCTGGTCGCGTCAGTCGTGTACAGTCTGCCGTTTGCCGTTCAGCCGTTCGCCGCGGCCTTCGCAGCCGTCGATCGCAATCTGATTGAGACGGCATGGTGTCTCGGCGCTTCACGAGCACGGACGTTCGCGCGCGTTGTCGTTCCACTGGCCCGCCCCGGCATCATCGCGGGCGCGGTCTTGAGCTTCGCGCACACCGTGGGCGAGTTCGGTGTCGTGCTCATGGTCGGCGGCAATCTTCCCGGGTCGACGCGCACGGTCTCCATTTCAATCTACGACGATGTGCAGGCCTTCGATTACGCGCGGGCCGGACGAACTGCCGCGTTGCTGCTCGTATTTTCGTTCATCGTCCTGGCCATGACCTACCGCCTGCAGCGGCGATCGGGGCGAGCGTGGCCGGTCGCCTGAGAGCGTCGTTTGTCCGGCAGCATGCGTCGACGGTCAGCATCCGCGCGGACCTGGAGCTCGATGCCGGCGAGAGCCGCGTCACCGTCCTGTTTGGTCCATCGGGATCGGGAAAGACCACGATCCTGCGCTGTCTTGCCGGGCTGGAGCGACCGCAGGAAGGTTTCATCCGATTCGACGACGAGGTCTGGTTCGACGCCGCCTCCAGCATCAACCGATCGCCGCAGCAACGGCGTCTCGCGTACGTCTCACAGGACTACGGGCTCTTTCCCCATCTCACTGTTGAGCAGAACATTCGATTCGGCATGAACAGCGGCGGGGCCGGCGGGCGAGATCGAATCGAGACGATCCTGCGAACGGTCCATCTCGAAGGGATGGCAGGCCGGTCACCCTCCCAATTGTCGGGAGGGGAGCGGCAGCGCGTCGCCCTTGCGCGCGCCTGGGCGAGAGATCCGCTGCTGATTCTGCTCGATGAACCGCTGGCGGCGCTCGATCTTCCGCTGCGGGATCCGATGCGGAAGGAATTGCGCCAGTTTCTGCGGTCGGTCGACGTGCCGAGCGTGGTGGTGACGCACGATCGGGTTGATGCGCTGACGCTCGGCGATCGCATGGCCGTCCTCTCGGGTGGCTGCATTCGCCAGGTGGGACCGGTGCACGAGGTGTTCAGCCGCCCCGTCGACTTGGAGGTTGCGGCTTCGGTCGGCGTGGAGACTGTCGTTCCGGGAGAAGTCGTCGAACGCGCAGATGGCCTCGCGACCGTGCGCGTCGGCGCGTCACGTATACGGGTGGCGCAGGCCGTCGACATGGCTCAATCCGTGTTC
>JBGOTP010000224.1:0-8689 GCA_041476545.1 Vicinamibacteria bacterium
GCACCGGCCGCTGATCGGCCTCGCGGAGGATCGTGACCATTTGCTCTTCGCTGAATCGGGTCTTCTTCACGGCTCCCTCGTTTCTCCGAGGGCGCCATTCTCTCAAGCTTCAAGTGGTCCGAAAATCGCCCGGCAGGTCAGGGGGGCAAAGGGCGTTTCATGCCGAAGGCGAGCTGGCCACCGCCCGCGCGGCACGCGCGAAGCGACACACGATGATTCTCTCGTCGGTCACGACCTATCCGGTCGAGGACGTCGCCAAAGCGCTCGGCACCCCTCCCTGGTATCAGCTGTACATGCCGTTGAAGTGGGACGAGACGGAGAAGCTGGTGAAGCGCGTCGAAGACGCGGGCTGTCCGGCCCTCGTCTGGACCGTGGATCTTCTGGCGGGCAGGAATACCGAAACCGCGACCCGGTTCGCACGCCAGGACACGCGCAACTGTGTTGCGTGCCACACCCAGGGCCCCGGCGTTGCGATCCACCGCCCGATGTTCGACGGCCTCGAGGGGCGCTTCAATCCGCCCGAGGCGACGTGGGCGTATGTAGACCGGCTGAAGAAGCTCACACGGATGAAACTGCTGCTCAAGGGTATCGACGGTGCCGAAGACGCGCGGCTCGCCGTCGACCACGGAGTCGACGGCCTCGTCGTATCGAATCACGGTGGCCGGGCCAGTGAAACGCTGCGCGCGACGATCGACTGCCTGCCCGAAGTGGTTGACGCGGTCAGTGGGCGGATTCCTGTCTTCGTTGACGGAGGTTTCCGCCGCGGCACGGACATCTACAAGGCGCTCGCGTCAGGCGCACGAGCGGTCGGGATCGGACGTCCCTATATCTGGGGCTTGTCGGCGTTCGGACAGGAGGGCGTCGAGCGCGTGCTGGACATCCTGCGCGCGGAGCTGACGTTGACCATGCGCCAGATGGGCACGCCGTCGATTCGCGACATCACGCCGGGCCGCGTGTTGCGAGCGTAAGCAAGCGCGCCCGGGTTCTCACCTCGAGAATCGCAGTCCCACGAGGACGGTGCGCGGCGGCTGCACGGCCGTTTCGTCACGGAAGTTCGGGCCCGTGACGACGTATTCTTCGACCTCCTTGCGCATGCCCGGCAGGTTGTACACGTCCATGACGAGCGTGACGCGCTGACGGCCTCGCGCAGATTCCTTCTGAACACGTACATCGAGCGTGCCCGTGTAGGTGAAGCGGGACATGCCGTTTCTGATCCCCTGAATCGCCTCCGGACCCTGATTCAGATCGGGAATGACGACCATTCGCGAAAACGGCTGTCCATCCTGATATCGCGCGATGATACCCAGCCGCACTCCGCGAGAGAATCGATACACGCCGGCGATCTTGCCGGTGTACTGCCGGTCGCCGAACGGGTGCCCCCGCGAGTGCGTCGAGGCGTTTGGATTCGTGAAACGCTCACCAAGCACGCCCGAATCGTTCTCGGTCACGTGAAACCCGCGGTCTCCAGCTTGCACGTACGACACGCTGGTCGTTCCGCCGGCAAACAGGAATAGACGGGCCGTAGACGCCTGCACGCTCAGATTCATCCCGCCGTACGTATCCCGGCCGGCAGGTGAGTTCGTGAGCACGTATCGGTCGGTGCCGAAGCTCGCGGGCAGCCGGTCGTAGATCGGCAACATCTGATCGTCGCGGGGATCCTGGAAGTTGCCTCCCACGTCCGGTATGCCATACACGGCATAGCTCGACGCCGGAGCTCCGACGTCAACGACAGCAAGAGCGTGTGACTGCCGCTTCACGGTTTGCGCAAAGCGAAGGCGCATCGCGCGAACGGGGCTTGCCTCGATGCCGATGTCGAGCTCGCCGGTGGTCGGACGCGCGAGGTGCGCATCGGTCCTCGTCAACGCCCCGACGTTTCCGACGCCTGGACCGACGCGAGCCACGAGCGGTCCCAGATTGCTCCCGCCATTCCAGCGATACACGTCAGCCACCGGCGCGGCGGGATCGCCGTACGCAAGAGTGCCGAGCGCGAGCGCATCGGCGGTCCGCCCGTAGCCGGAGAACAGCGCGATGCGCCAGGCGTCGACGATGGACCAGCGCATCGCGACGCGCGGCAACCACGTGCGCCACGCCACACCCTGGGCGGCGTCGCGAGCGGCTCCGGTCACGCCATCGAAGCGCAGCGCGGCATCGAGCGTCAGTCGCCGCGCGAGATCGATATGGTCGGCGACGAATCCATCGACCGTTGTCGCCGAGCGGCGGGCTTCGCGTGGCGTTGAGTATTGCCACGCGCGAGCGGGAATCCCGTCGACCAGCTCGCGAATGGTTCCCGGATAGGCCGGCATGACGCGCGCGGAGGCTCGCCCGGTATCGAATCCTGCCTCGACACCATGGGTGCGTCCCAACGCGGAAGGCGACGCGTTAAATCTCAGACCGACGGTCCACCGCCGCCGGGTCCCATCCGCGGCGTCCACCAGTGTCGGGATGAAGCCGTCACTCAGCCGCTCGATCGTCGCCGGTCCTGGCGACGGTGGGGCGGCGCTGCGCGTGTGTGTTGTCACGCCGCCGAACACGCGCCAGCCGGCGTGCTGTGGCGCGCGATGCTCCCACGTCGACTGCACGTGCGCGCTGGCATCGTGGTCGGACGAGCCGAGTGGACTGTACGGGACGCGCCCCGCCGACGGATAGCCCGCCCGCTGAATCCAGACGATCGTGCGCACCTCGGTCTGCGCGTCCCTCGTATACAGCAGATGGCCGAAGACCGACGCGATGCCCGACTCGGAGGGGACGTCGCGCGCGGCGACGTGGCCCCGGTCGAACTGCGACGATCGGGTCCACGCCGCGGACACGAGCACCCCGAGGCGATCGCGGACAAGAGGCCCGCCCACGACCAAACCGCCTTGCATCGAGGCGTGGGGCCGCGCAATCGCGGGGGTGGCCGCGTCGCCCGGATGTGCGACAAACGCCGGCGGCAATCCGAACGCGTCAATCGTTCCCGTCCATTGCGCGGACGGGCGCCGGGGATCGAGTGAGATCAGCAGGGCCGGCGTGCTCGCATCGGCGGGCATGCCGCCGGTCGTCACGCCGACGCGCTGCCAGAACAGCAACGGCGGGACAAGCAGAGGAACGCCGCCGTCGGGGCTCGTGATGTCCACGTCTCCAAGGCGGAAGGTGGTCTGCGTCCACGAGTTCATGAATGCGCCGACGCGCGATGACTCCGCCGTGCTCAGGCCACCGGATGAAAACCGATCGGTGATGACCGGCGCGGACATCGTTTCGAGGACGGAGAACAGGTTGTCGGTGACCGGAAGACTGCGGAGCGCGTCCTCCTCGAGCACGTCATGGAGAGACGTGGCGTTCGAGGGTGGCTGTCCCGTCTGCGCTGCAGGGGACGCCGCATGAAGGAGGACTACAAGAGCAGCCAGACAATCACGGCGCACCCCGCGATGATGGCAGCGCGAATGCTCGCTGTCCAGACGTCATCGACGACCGCCGACGGCATCGGCAGATGCCCGCCATCGGTTCGCAGTATCGGATTGAGGAAGAGATCGGTCCGTGGGCCGTGCACGACGGTGCGAATGTACGTGTCGCCTGGCGCGAACGCATACGACGCGGACGTCACGTCCGTCACGGTCTTGCGAATCGCCCCGTTCTGTCCCACGAACACGAACGTCGCAGGCGGCCCGTCACACATGACCGTCACCGTCCCATCGCCAACGTGGACGTCCGCGAGCGTGAGATCCCCTGCGGTCTTCTGCTCGACGGTCCGGACGACGGTGTACGACCGCCCGGCGCGAAGTGCGTCGATCACGTCGCGGTTCGATGATGTCGCGGCATCGATCATGTTCCACGCGACCGCCATCCGGTCCGCATCCGTCACATCGTGCGTGTCATCGCCGCCGATGGCCCAGACCGGGTGACCGCTCGACAGCGCGGCATCCCACCGATCCTCCGTGGTGACGCGGCCGTTCGCCAGCTCCATCAGGTCGTAGCCCGTCAGCTGTCTCACGTCGTCCACGGTGTAGCTATGGAGCCTGGATGGGTGGTTGATCGCGACGAGCTCGCTCGACAGCTTCACACGACTGATGACGTATTGCTTCTGGTGGATTCCCTGCCAGAACGGGAAGTCCGTCCAGTCGACGTATCGCGCCCCTATCGCAAGCTGGTGATGCTTGCCGACATTGAACCCGTGCTCGTACAGCGGGATCGTCTGCATGGACGCGTCGGCGATGTGCTGATAATCCGAAACCCCCGCGACGTCGTAGCCGTCCGCGCGGTAGGCGGCGACGACGTCGGCGTCACTCTGCGCGCCATTCGTCAGCCCGCCCCATGTGTGGCCGTGGGCGTGGAAGTTGGCTCGGCGCCACGTCCCGCGCCTGCCCGCGTACGGATTCCAGAGTTGCGGGCCCGCGAAGGACTGCGGCGCCGGGAACCGGTAGATTGGCGGCAACCCGTACGGCAGGGTCAGACAGACGACGACGGTGGCAAGGGTGCGTTTGAGAAACATGAAGGGACGGTACGAGCATCATCTTCGCCGTTCGACTGGCGTGGCGGAAATCATTTCGGACCACGTCCCAGCCGATCTGATCCAGATGGTAGGTCAGGGCCACGAAAAGCAGCGCGTTCGTGATCGACAGCGACGAATTGAAACGGATGAACCACGGGAGCAGATTAGGGAGGCCCATCCCAACCGCGGC
The DNA here is from genome assembly GCA_041476545.1 of Vicinamibacteria bacterium. Classification (GTDB taxonomy): domain Bacteria; phylum Acidobacteriota; class Vicinamibacteria; order Vicinamibacterales; family CAVVIG01; genus JBGOTP01. The sequence continues at coordinate 4,656 of JBGOTP010000224.1, forward strand.
GGCGATATTGCGGACTCCACGCTTGTCCGGGACGAGGAGCACGATGAGCAGGTGTCGGGCCACGTTCATCTTGATGCCGAGGAACATGGCGAACGGCACCAGGCCCCACCCGATCCGATCCTCCATGTCGAAATCACGCCGCGTCTCGACATACCAGAGGAGCGCGGCGAACGGTACCGCGAACAGAACAGCACTGAACGTGTCGTACCAGTCGCCCTTGAGCGAGCCCTGGAACCTGTAGATGTAGAGATAGTTCCCCCACGCGAAATAGGGCAGGACCAGTCCGGCGATGAGCACAGCGATGAACAGCGCTGCCATCGGCCGCTGCATCCCGAGAACATTCTTGGCGTAGTAGAGCGGCGAGAGTTTCATCGTGATGGCGATCGCCACGAGCGGGTGCGCCACTCCCCATCGCTGGCGCGCGGCGAACAGAGCCGCCATGATGACGACGAGCATGACAAGGTACGTGCTGTCCTGAACGTAGACGAACCGATAGCCGAAGTAGAGACCGTTCAGGTACAAGAGGGGGAACAGGTACCACCGCGTTTTCAGAAAGTACAGCGCCGACAGAGCAAGGAAGAGGCAGGCGAGCGCGAGGATCATCCCGTAGAACCCGATGCCTGTCCACTCGCCGACGCGATAGAGGCCCGCTTCAGACAGCAACACCGCGGGTGGATACGGGCCCGACTCCTCCCTCGACCACCTGCTGGCCTCCAGAGGCGTCTGGCTGGTCTCTCTCTTCGTGTACATGTCGCCGGGGTCGTGGAGGATGACTCTCGACTCATACATGTCGGACAGCGTGTCCGTGCCGTAGGTGTCGTATTGCTTTACATGTTTCAGAAGGGGCCAACGCGTGTAGTCCGCGTACTCCCGAGGCACATATTGAATCCAGAGGCACGCGATCGCGATCAGCGTGACCGCGATGGCGATGCGCTGCGTCCGCTTGCGAACAGCCAGGAGCCGCGCGTCGAGTTCGATGGCGCGTGCAAGAAGCGGGAAGCTGGAGCCGCCGTTCACGAATACGGGATCCGTCCGACAGACTATATGCGAGGGATGCTGAACGACTCGTGAATGCGCGCGGATACCGGGGACCACCGCACAATTCGCCGGGGAAGCATGTGGCGGGACGAACGATTCTCGCCTTTCACGGCACGCAGATCAGCCCTCGGGCGCCGGAAGGCCCGCATTTCCAGCCAATTTCGGCCCGTGCGCGAATGTTTTCGGTTCCCCCGAACGAAATGCGATACTTCGTAGCGCAACGCCGCTGCAGCTCGCAGGGGCGCTCATCGAGAGGACGCGATTCATGGCAACGACGACAGGGACGATCAAGCGGTTGACCGACAAAGGGTTCGGGTTCATCGCGACCACGGACGGCACGGAGTATTTCTTCCACCAGTCCGCGTGCACGGGCGCGCGCTTCGACGATTTGCGCGAAGGACAGACGGTCTCGTTTACCGTCGGCCAGGGGCCCAAGGGGCCTCGCGCGGAGAACGTCAAGCCCGAATAGCCAGGGGTGCGATGCCGACTGAAATTGAAGTCAACATGCGGGTGCCCACGCTGACGGTGCGATCGCCGAGCGAGGCCGACAAGAGGATCGATAACTCCTCGATCAGATTTACGAGGCGTATCCAGGTACCCGCTCTCCCGAAGCCAGGTGATATCCTCGCGCTCTCGACCGCCGGCGGCAGCGCCACGTTCGAATGTACGGTGACGAGAGCGGACTGGCACGAAGAGAAGGCACTCTTCGTCGTAGCCTGCACCTATGCGAAGCGATCGCTCGCGGTCGATACGTACAGTGCGCTGGTAAGCGACAGCGAGTGGACGATGAAGCAATTGTTGTAGCGCAGCCGAGCGGGCAGGAGCGCGCGCCTACTTTCCGTCAGGTTCGCGCTCCTTTCTGCGCCCGTCAGGAAGAGAATGGCGGCGAAGCGCTTCCCTCCGTCACAGCGGCGTGTCCGACGTCTCCGCGTCAGGTAAGGCGGGCACGGTGAGTGCGGCAGGCATCGCGGGATACGGCGGTGCCGCGGGGAGATCCGGGAGTTGCGGCGGCGCTGCAAGCTCCACCCGCAGATCCTGCAGGCCGACCAGCGCAAATCCGATCACGCCAAGCGCCATCACGCCGAGCGCGGCAATGCCGAGCCGCCGCGCCCATCGCTGGCTGACTCGTTGCAGATACGTGGGGGGTATCACCCGCGGAAACAGGACGCCGCCCTGCCGCGCCCACTCCTGCGCGGTCGGCCCCGGAACCGATCGCACGGGATCCAATCCGACAGGCTTGTCGTCGGCGTCCGTTTCCGGCAAGAAATCGAATTTCGCGTCGAGGCCGTCGGACGATCGAGTCACCGTGTGTGGCGCGGTGGACACGGAGTCCGATGCGATCGCTGACGTGGCCTGGCGCGTACCGGGGAGGGCGGATTCCAAGTGCTCCGGGTCAATGCAGGCGGCACGCCGCAGGTAACCTTCGTGCAAGGCCCGGTCGCAGATCCTGTTGATCAGGCGCGGCACGCCACCCGACTTCAGGTGCACGAGGTCGAGGGCATCGCGAGAGAAGGAGACGCGGTCAGGGCTGCCGCCGGCCACCTGCAGTCTGTGCGCGACATATCCGGCTACGCCTTCGCGATTCAACCCTTCGAGCGTGCTGCGCACCGAGATGCGCTGATCGACCTGCCGCATCTCCGGCAGCATCAACTTCTCGCGCAGCTCGAGCTGGCCCACGAGCACGACCTGCAGCTGCCTGTCGCGGCCGTCGGAGTCCGACAGGATGCGGATCTCCTCGAGCAGAGGGACCGACAGGTTCTGCGCCTCGTCGATGATGACGACGGCGAACGCCTGGAGCGGGGCGAGCGTCTCGAGAAACTCGTACAGCAGGTAGCTCAGCTCCGTGCGTGACGCGCCCTTCAACCGGCCGCTCGTGAGGTCGTCGGTCGACATCACGCCGAAGTCCATGAGCAGCACCTTGAGCAGGTCCTCGCGCGACGCGAACGGATCGGGGACGATCGCGCTGAAGGTCCTGCGGTCCAGGCTCTGGATCACCGACCGGCACAGCGTCGTCTTGCCCATGCCGATATCGCCGGTCAGGACGCTGAGGCTCTCGCGCCGACGGATGCCCGCGAGCAGGTCGTCGAACGCCGACGCGTGAGATGAGCTGTGGTAGAAGAAGCGTGGATCTGAAGACAGGCTGAACGGCTTCTCGGCGAGGCCGTAAAAATTTTCGTACGTCAGCCACGTCGATCGGGGGTCGACCAGGACGGGCGCATGTCTCACCGGCCAACTGTCTGTAGTCATGCCCAACCTACTCTCCGTGTATATCGGCTCCACGCGGCGTATCGGCTCCACGCGCCTGGAAATCCAGCCCCCTGTTTGTCATGTCCGCATCGCGTGGGCATAAACTGTCTGGCATGAAATTCCGCACCGTCACGTTCGCATCGCTGGTGTGTATCTGCGTCGCACTTCTCTCCATTGAGATCGTCCTCGCGCAGGCGCCTGCGCGCGGCGCAGCACAAGCGCCGGCTCCAGTTCCGGCACGTGGGCGAGGCGCGGCTCCGGCCGCGCGCGCCCAGCAGGTGCACGGCAATCTTCTGCAGGTGATGGGCGGCATCCTGTTCCCCAATTCAAATGTCGTCTTTTCCGCGCAGACACAGGATCCGGCCGCCGTGAAGAAGGATGCCGATCCGACGTCGTCAACGAATCCGCTGGCGGGTATATATGGCGGATGGCAGGCGATCGAGAACAGCGGCATCGCGATGGCCGAAGCGGCAAACCTCCTGACCATTCCCGGACGGTTGTGCTCCAACGGCAAGCCGGTGCCGGTTCAGAATGCCGATTGGCAGATGTTTGTGCAGGGACTCCGCGACGCGGGCATGGCCACTTACAAGGCCGGCCAGTCGAAGAACATGGATGCCGTGGTTGACGTCAGCGATACGGTCGCGACGGCGTGCATGAACTGCCACGACGTCTATCGCGAGAAGACGCCGGCCCAGGGAGGGCTTGCAGCGCGGTGTACGAAGTAGCGGGCGTGTTCAGCCTCACGCGCA
>JBGOTP010000225.1:0-8683 GCA_041476545.1 Vicinamibacteria bacterium
CTGGATCCTTCGCGAGGCAGCGCTGCACAATGTGATCGAGCGCCGGGTTCGGCAGCGCATCGGGATCGGAGGTCATGATCGAGGCAATCAGCACGGCGCGGCTTTTTCCCTCGAACGGCTTCTTGCCCGTCAGCATCTCGTAGACGATGATGCCGAAGGCGAAGATGTCGGTGCGTGCGTCGACGTGCTGACCTTCCAACTGCTCCGGCGCCATGTACTGGAGCGTGCCGGTCGCCGGACCGGTCATCGCGACGTGCGACCTGGTCGGGAGGGTGGACAACGAAACCGCGCCTGGGTTGTAGTGCGGACCTTCAGGTCCGCCCGACACGGCAGGCCTCAAGGCCTGCACTACTTTCGCCGGACCCGCCGCGCCCGATGCAAGGCCTGCCAGCCCCAAATCGAGCAGCTTCGTTCCGCTCTTCGTGAGCATCACGCTCGAAGGCTTCAGATCGCGATGGATCACGTCCTGGCCGTGCGCCTTCTCCAACGCGTCCGCGATCTCGATGGCGATCTTCACGGCTTCATCAGTCCGCAGGGCGGGATCTTTGGAGCCGGCCTTTTTCTTCAGCCGATCGGCCAGCGTCTGGCCCTCGACATATTCCATGACGAGGAAATGAATCAGCGGCTGGGGGACGTCGGAGACCGGAGGCTCGGAGTCGGAGACTGCCGCCGTCGCGCCTTCAGCGCTTCCGCCGCCGCCAAGGCTTCGGCGAGACTCGCCGAAGCTCGCCGGCTTCGTGGCGAGCGAAGGCGGTTGGCGAGCCTGGCCGAAGCTCGCATCTTCAGCAGGCGAGCGAAGGCCGGGAGGCTCGGGGCTGGGGGGTTGAACGCGCGGATCCGGCGCTTCGCCGACGTCGAGCAGCGTGCAGATGTGCGGATGGTTCAAGCCGGCGATGGCTTTCGCCTCGCGCTCGAAGCGCGCCTTCATGTCAGGATCGGCGGCCCACTCCAGCGGCAGGATCTTGAGCGCGACGCTGCGGTCGATCCGCGTGTCGCGGGCTTTGTAGACGTCTCCCATGCCGCCGGCGCCAATGGCAGACTGGATTTCGTAGGGCCCGAGCTGCGCGCCCGGAGCGAGCGCCGTGGTCCCGGAAGTCTGGGGGGCCATCCGCGGCGATTATACGCGGAACATCGAGCAGCAGGGCGCCCAATCGGTCGGCAGGTCTGCGTAAGGCGGCATCTCGTGAGACGCGTCGCTCACACGGCTGAAGTCTTTCACGGCGGCGGTCACGGCCGGACGCGCGATGATCGCTGGGATCATCCGAATGCGATCCCGCGAAGATGACTGTCCGTCGAGTTGCCCGTTGACCGTCGCGGGAGCGGAAGGGTACGAGGCGCAGGACGTGGTGTCCGGCCAGCCGACCGGTTGGCCGCGGCGAGGGACCTCGGCGGGCAACACGGGATCTCGCGACTCAAACGGACGGGTTCGCGCGTGCGGACGGGACGGCTCGCCTCATTCACGCGACTTGAAATTCATCCACTGACGCTCCCATGCAAGGGAGTAATATTCCGGCGAGGGCAGCATGTCACCATCCAATCGACGAACGTTCCTGGGTCAGATCGGATCAGCGGCGGCCGTTGGCATCCCGGGGTTGCGCCACGGAGGGTTCCGGTTCGGTTCCGAGCCTTCCCAGACGGCCGCATCGCCCCAGGCGGCAGCCTCCGCTACTTCTTCCCCTTCTTACGACCTGCTGATTGCCGGTGGCCGCGTCGTCGATCCCTCGCAGAAACTTTCCGCTGAACGCGATGTCGCCATTTTGGGCGGGAGGATCGCCCGGATCGCCGAAAACATTCCGCCAGCTCAGGCTCGGCAGGTCTTTGACGCCAAGGGAAAGATCGTCACGCCCGGCCTCATCGACATGCACACCCACGTCTACAAGTACGGGATCACGCTGAATGTCGATTCGGATGTCGTCGGGTTCCAGTCGGGCGTCACGACGGTCGTCGACTGCGGATCGACCGGCTCGGGGACGTTCCAGGGCTTTCGCAAGTACGTCATCGACGTGGCACCCACCCGTATCTACGCGCTCCTGAACATCTCGTCGATCGGTCTCGTCGTGACCAACGAGATCTACCTCGATCCGGCCATGATCAATGCAGGGGCGGCCATTCGGACGATCTCGGCGAATCGTGATCGCATCATGGGCATCAAGATCCGTGTGAACGGCAAACACAGCGACCTGGCGCACGACCTGGAAGTGATGAAAACGGCGCGAGAGGTTGCCGATGCCACCGGCCTTCCGATCATGATGCACTGGTCGGTTGAGCCGGATCTGCTCGCCATCTTGAAAAAAGGCGACATCCTCGCGCATCCGTTCAACCCCGGCCCGAGCATGAATTCGTCCAATCTCTTCGGCGCCGATACCCAAGCCGACAAAGTTCTTCCGCAGATCCTCGCGCTCAAGGATCGCGGCATCTTTACTGACGGCCAACTCGCCACGACGCATCACTCGTGGGCCATTTCCGAGAAAGCCACGAGCCAAGGCTGGTTCCCCGATTCGATTTCGACCGACATCAGCAGGGCCCCCGACGGAACGCCCGCCAGCGTCCTCGTCCCGATGTCGGAGTTCCTGCACCTGGGAATGCCGCTCGAACAGGTGATCGCGGGCGTCACGATGAATCCCGCAAAGATCATGAACTTCCCTGAAAAAGTCGGGACACTGGAACCCGGCGTCACGGCGGACGTCGCCATCCTCGATCTTCAGCAGGGTAATTTCGAGTACGGCGATGGAGCGCGGCAGATGCGCACGCTAAAGCAGCAGTTTGTGGCGGCGGCCACCGTGAAAGGCGGCATCTTCTTGAAGGGCGCCCCTCCCGCCGCTGGCCGAGGCGGAGCGGGTGGCCGTGGTGGACCTGGTGGACCTGGTGGCGCAGCCGGACGAGGCGCCGCTCCCGGCGCAGGCAGGCTCTGAGCAGGCTGCTGAAAAACGCCAGCCTGAACTGAAAACTGAGAACGTAGAAGTCAGAAGGACAACGAATTCTGGCGGAGTCCCTTCAGGTTGCGGACTTTTTCAGCAACCTGCTCAGGGCGTAACGGTGACCTTGACGAGCGAGTTGGTCCAGCAGCACTGGAACCCGCCGCCGCCATCACCAGAGTAGTCGTTCGCGGTCACCTGTAGGACGTACTCGCCCGGCTCACTGAATTTCGCCTTCGTGGCGCCCATTCCCTGGAACAGCTCGTTCACGCCGCCGCCTTTCAGCCTGTCGACGGTGGGGCGCGGCTTGTCGAACGTCACGGTGCCCGGCCCGCGATACTTTGCCCAAAAGAGCGTCACCGGCGTCCGCGTGCCGCGCATCGGCACGCTGCTGTTGTTCGTGTACTTCGCATCGTCTTCCGCCCAGAGCGGCAACTCGAGCGGCGTCGACACCGAGGCGGTGCGCGTGATCGCCTTCGCGAGCGTGCCGACCGGACCCTGAATTGCCGGGCCACCCTCGACGAACCGGATCGCCGGTGGCGTGTTTCCGACGGACGAATCCTTGAGCGGGCTGATGTTGTAGTCGGGGAGCAACTTGAACGGAATCGAGTTGGTCTGCCCGTTGAGGGTAATCGTCCACGTCAGCTTCTGCGGCACCGTGAACGCCTTCGGGACGGTCAGCGCCAGAACGCCAGTCTGGCGGCCCGGCAGAAAGTGCGTCGGCTGCCCGAGATCAGGGCCACCGGGTTCGATCCTGTTGTTCGGTCCAATCGGCACGTCCACTTCGAGCGCACGGTTGCGGTTCAGGTACCCGGCGAGAAAGTTGTGCGTGCCATCGGGGTTGTCGAACCAGCCCTCGTAGGCAGGGGTAATGCCGGTGCCGAACTGTTTCGCGGGCTCAATCGGGATCTGCCCGGCAGAGACCCCGGAGACAATGACGCCCGCCGCCACACCTGACACCACGAGCACGCCAACGATTCGTGCAGCTGATTTCATCGATCGTCGATCCGCTTACTGCTGCTGCTGTTGCTGCTGAGAGTTGTTGGACGCCTTCGCCCTGCGCTCCGCAAGGAGCGCGTTGTATTCCTCATCCGTGAGATACACGCAGTTCATCCAGGCGTGCGCCATTTCGTCCACCGTGCGATCGCCGTAACCCACCCACTGATCCGGATCCGGGTTGTTCTTGTTCGCCTTCGTGTTGTCGTAGAAGGCGGTCACGTGGATGATCGTGCCCTTCGGGAACACCGGCGCCACTTCGTCTGCGTAGATGTAGTTGGTCATCCAGTTGAAGTTGAAGTTCCCGACGTAGCTGACGATCTGACGCTGGCCGGTCGGCAGAATCGCCTCGACCTGCATCGACTTGCCGCGCAGGTGGAAGTGCGGCTGGAAGTTGGTGATGAGCGTATTGTCCCGGAGCACCGTGAAGCCTTCGGTGCCGGTGATCGAGTTGGGCGGAATATCGAGGCGCTTGGAATTGTCGATGCCGCTGAACGCGACCAGATAGCTCCGGTACTTCGGCTCTTCACCTTTCGGGTAGAACCAGAGACCGATTTCCGTGCCGCCGGTAATCTCCTCGCCAACCGCGTGGATGTGCTGATCCCAGGCAATCTTCTCGCCGGGCAGGAGCAGCTTGCCGGTACCGGGACGATAGAGGTCGTAGCCCTTGCCGACCGCCCACTCCATCAGGAAGGGACGGGCAGTGAGGGCCGGGTCGGCATTTTGCGCCGCCCCGCCGTTTCCGCGGATCGGGCCGAGGGCTTCGGGATCGTTGTTCAGCGCGAGATACGCGACCGCATGATGAACAATTTTTCTAGCCTTGAGATTGGTCGGACGAATCTCGACCATCTTCACCCAGCGCGGCTCAGTAATCGGGATGTCGCTCTCGGGCCGCCACCACGAGTCCTGATGTACGGCGGGCATCGTGCCCTCCTCGGACCGGACGACGAGATCCGGAGGCCCGTACCCGTCGCGCTGGCCTTTCCACTCGTTGGTCGTCACGAGCGGCTTCGGTGCCGGCAGGTCTTTCGGGTTGCCCTGCGGCGCGCCCTGATCCACCCAGCTCACGATCGTGTCGATCTGCTGATCCGTGAGCGACATGTCGTTCTTGAACTTCTGGACGCCGACGCCCCGGTCGAGGTGCCACGGCGGCATCTGGCGGTTGCCCACGCGCTCTTTGATCGAGCGCGCAAACGGCCGCACGTCTTCAAACGTGATGAGCGACATCGGCGCGATCGAGTTCGGCTGATGGCACTCCTGACACTTGGCTTGAAAAATCGGCGCGACGTCCTTGGAGAAGGTCACCGGCTTGACCGTGTCGGCCGCGAGAGCCGGCCGAGCCAGCGCAAGACCGACGCCGAGCACAGCAGCAAGTCGTCTCAACCGGAGTGGCGCACAAGCCGTCATAAATCCCCCTCCCAGATATGCATCTCAGAATACACCAGAAACGTCGCCGTTCAGCAGGACCCTGGCGACGGTACTGGGTCAGTTTGAGCCGCGCCACTCTGTGAAGTCCGCGACGGTCGCCTCCCGCGTCGGGCCGGTGGCTCCCGTGAACCGGTTCGACGACGCGGGAAATTGCACCTTCGCGAAGCGTCGGTGGCATGCCGCAGCTCCTGAGCTGCGGCGGATTTCGGCGCTGCGGTGCGATTTCCCAACTGCCGCGTGAGACGCGTCGCTCACACGGTTCGCGGGGTGCCACCGGCCCCGCCGCCAGGCGGTCGTCGCCGTCATTCGTGGGTGGCGCCGAAGGCCCCGGATGGGATGTGGTCGTGCCGGCGGACGGGACGACTCAGGGCCCCGCCGCGTCGAATGCGCGCGATCCGGTGCCGGTAAAATGCGTGCGAGAGGCGTGCGGGCCGCGTCGATCGTCGAGAATCACCCCCACCGATCGAACCACACCGGCGTCGCTTGTTCCGAACCCCGGCCATCGATATTGGCGGAATCGACGCGGTGATCGTCAGCCCAGGCCGGCGCACGCGTTTTTCCGCGCGCCATTCGTGGCGGCGAGGCCCTGAGTCGTCCCGTCCGGCGGCAGCACCCCCCTCCACCCAGGGAAACTGACCCATTACCTAGCTTGCTCTCGAAGGCGCCGGGGGCAGAGACTACAATCCCGGCATGAACGACATCGTTCGAGACATGGCGGCGCGCTGCAGCAACTGGGGCAAGTGGGGGCCGGCCGACGAACGGGGCACCTTGAACTATATCGGGCCCGAAGCCATCGTGAAGGCCGCAGGACTGGTGAAACGCGGCGCGGTGTTTTCGCTGGCTGTGCCCTTCGACTCGAAGGGTCCCCAGACCAACAATCATCCCCGTCGATTCAATCCCATCCACCGCATGATGCTCACCGGTGGCGACTTCTCGTCTGGCGCGGTGAAACTTCCCGGCGGCGTCGGATTTTCGGACGACATGATCATCATGCCGACGCACTGCGGCACGCAGTGGGATGCGCTCAGCCACTGCTTTGTCGACGGCAAGATGTACAACGGGTACGATGCGAACGAGATCTCGAGCCAGGGCGCGCGCAAGCTCGGCATCGAGAAGATGGCCAACGGTGTCGTGGCGCGCGGCGTGCTCGTCGACCTGCCGCGTCTCAAGAATGTGCCGTGGCTCGAACCGAGCTACGGCATCACGATCGCCGATCTCGAAGCCGCCCTTCAGGCTGAGCGCGTCGCGGTCCGGAGCGGAGATGCGCTGCTCGTCCGCTCGGGACACATGGCCATGTGCCGTGCGCGGGGATCCTGGGGCGACTACGCCGGCGGCCCGGCTCCCGGACTGGCGTTCGAAGCGGCCGAGTGGGTGCACCGCCACGAGCTTGCCGCCGTGGCCACCGACACGTGTGGCATGGAAGTCCAGCCCAGTCAGGTACCGGGCGCCCTTCATCCACTGCACCAGATTTTCCTGCCCTTCATGGGCCTCGTCGTCGGAGAGATCTTCGATCTCGAAACACTAGCCGCGGACTGCGTTGCTGATGGCGTCTACGAGTTCTTCTTCGTCGCACCGCCGCTGCCGATCACCGGTGGCGTCGGCTCGCCGATCAATCCGCTGGCGATCAAATAGCCGGAACTCAAAAAAGCTTCGCCACAGAGGACACAGAGGACACAAAGCATGGAAGGCACCGTCACCGATCGCGTCGTCAAGCGCCTCAAGAACCCTGGGCTCTTGTTCTGTCGAGCGATTGCAGTCGCCGTGGTCGGTGCAGCCCTCGTATCCGCAGCGCCCGGGCGGGCCCAAGCCCCGCCTCTGAAGGTCGACTTCGGCCGCGACGTGCAGCCGATTTTCAAGGAGCGCTGCTATGAATGCCACGGGGCGACGCAGCAGATGAACGGCTTCCGTCTTGATCGGCGGCGCGACGCGTTGCGTGGAGGCACGCAGTCCATGATCGGCGCGGGCGATCCCGACACGGTGAGGCTGTATCTCCGTGTCACCGGCCGGTCGGGTCTCCGCATGCCGCCGCCACCGGACACACCACTGACGGGCGAGCAGATCGCCATTCTGAAAGCCTGGATCGAGCAAGGCACCGAGTGGCCGGGCGCCTACTCCGGCGAGGCGCCGCCGCCCCCTCTCGATCCGAACGCCGCCCGCCTCGCCCAACTCCTCCGCGCCGGGCAGAGTCAAGCGGTCGCGAAGATGGTCGCAGCCGAGCCGTCGATGGTGAACGTCAAAGGCCCGAGTGGATCCACACCCCTGATGTTCGCGGCGTTGTACAGCGACGTGGCAACGATGCAGCTGCTTCTCGATAAGGGTGCTGACCCGAACACGCCGAACGCCGCGGGCGCGACCCCTCTGATGTGGGCCGTCGACAGCGTGGACAAAGTGCGGCTGCTGCTGGCGCATCACGCGGATCCGAATGCGCGCTCCGAGGAGGGCAAGACGTCCATCATGGCCGCGGCGCAGCGCGCCGGAAGCAGCGACGTCATCAAGCTGCTCGTGAAGGCCGGCGCAAGACCGGCTGGCCTGCAGCAGGCCATGCGATCCAACGACCCCGCCGTGTTCAAGGCGCTCATCGAGGGAGGAGCCGATCCGAAGAGCGGCCCCGCGCTCGCCCAGCTGCGCCTGTTCTGCCCGCCGTGCGCGGGAGTCGTTGAGGGTGCGAGCACGGCAACCCCGACGGCGGCGGCTCCCACGCCCGCCACCGCAGTCCCCCCGCCTGCCCTGCCTGCCCTGCCTGCCCTGCCTGCCACGCCCGCGAGTCCACCGGCGGCGGCCAACGCATTCCGCTATGCCGCTACTCCGGCGTCCGCGGCGATGCCGGTCGCGAGCAACACGGTACGCGCGGCTGTCGAGCGCGCGCTTCCGCTGCTGCAGAAGTACGATGTCGCATTCGTTGAGCGAACCGGCTGCGTGTCCTGCCACAACAACAGCGTCCCCGCCATGACAGTGGCCATGGCGCGGCGAAGCGGGTATGCGATCGACGAACACATCGTCGCGCAGCAGAACACGCGCGTCGGCGAATACCTCGAAAGCTGGCGTGACAACACACTGCAGGCGCTCAGCCTTGGCGGCGCGCAAAACAGCTTCAGCTACATTCTGGCCGGACTGAGCTACAGCGGGTACCGTCCGGATTTCGCCACAGATGCCGCAGCACGATTTCTGGTCGGGATGCAGCAACCAGACGGATATGTTGTGTCCTTCACGCCGACGCCAGCCGTCGCCCGTCCGCCTATCGAGGGCAGCCGCTTCTCGGTCACCGCGCTGTCGATTCGGGCCTTGAAGGACTATGCGCCTCCGGCGCTGAAGAGCGCGTATGCGAAGGCCGTGCAGCGTGCCGC
>JBGOTP010000226.1:0-8677 GCA_041476545.1 Vicinamibacteria bacterium
TAGTTACTTACTTCGCGCAGGTCTTCGACAGATAGGCCAGCGTCGCGATCTTCATCACGAGGGCGTTGGCGTTGGGACCGGTCGCTCCCGCCGGCCCGGCCGACAGCGGGCCGGAGACTTCCACGGTGTGGCCCACGTGGAACGTGAGTTCGGCCTCGTCGCCGTCCAGCCGGTAGATGGTGGGTTTGTCGCCCCTCGTGTCGGTCAGTAAAAATCGCGGCGCCGCGACATTGTTTCCAGGGTTGCCAGGGTTGCCAGAGCCGCCGCGGGCCGTCGTCGCGGGACCGGGCGCCTCACGACTGACGCAGCCGATCGCCACGAACTTTCTGGCGCTGGTCGTGGCGCCGGCCGCTGGTGACGCGCCACCCCGAGCCCCTCGCTGCGCCGAGAGCACGACGCCCGCCGTGCACGCCGCCAATGCGCCGAGCATGCAGACTTTTCTTAGACCGCGCCATCGAGGCGCGCGGGGGCTCGCAGTCGCCATTGGGCGGGGGTTCGTCGTCGCCGTTCGGCGGGGGCTCGCCCTTGAAGCGTCGCGGTTCGCCATTGACGCGCCCGGTCTCGCGCTATTTCTTCTGTTCAGGGTCGCGACCGTCGACCGGTGCGCCTGTACCAGTGGATCCCATGAACAGCGTGCGGCCGTCCTGGAACGTCATGTTCCGGCCGTTGGCCTTCATGGTGCCATCCTTCGCCTGATAGCCGTCGACGACGATGACCGTGCCGACCTTGATGGTGTCGCGCGTAATCCCGCGCCGCTGGAGCGTGTTCGGCGTGCCACCCTCCACCATCCAGGACTCGACCTTGCCATCGGGCGTCTTCACTTCGATCGTAATCCACGCGTGGGGGTTGACCAGCTCCACTTTGGTGATGGCCCCCGTCAGTTTGATCGGCCTGGTCCCGTCAAATTCCGCCGAGAACGCGTGATGCGCCAGGACCGGCCCGCTCGCGCCCGCGACCACGAACAACCCTGTGCTGGCAGCCGCAATCCAAAGCCTTCTTAGCATTCTCTGTCTCCTGTGAATGTGAGCATAACACCGGGCTTGAGTCCATGCCACAGCGGACATCCTCATCCGTGTCCGACCTCCAATTCGCGCTGGACGGCCGGACGCCTCCCGGGGCACACTAATGTCTGTGCGGATCGCGTGTGCACCGGGTTGCGCGGAACAACGCGACCCGGCCCCGACAATTTCTTGATGGAGGCCGAGGTGAGAAAGCTTCTAGCTGGTTTTGTAGCGGTTGGATTGGCGGCTGGCGTGTCTGTCGCAGCCCAATCGGGCCAGTCAGGTCAGCTGAGCGCGACACCGGCGCGGACATCCGCCGCGAGGCCCGCCCGCCCGGTGGGTGCCGGTACGTGGAAGGCTCCCCGGACCCCGGACGGCCACCCGGACTTTCAGGGTGTCTGGTCGAACAACAGCGTCACCCCGATGACGCGGCCGACGCAATGGAAGGACAAGGCCTCGCTGACGGACGCGGAAGTCGCTGAACTGAAGCAGCTGGTGGCGCAGTCCGTGAACGAGGGCGGCGACGCGATCTTCGCGAGCATTGTCCAGATCGCGCTCAACCTCAAGGACGCTCGCAAGTTCAGCCAGACCTCTTACGATCCGACCACTGGCAACTACAACCAGTTCTGGATGTCCGAGCGCGACTGGGACAACCGGACGTCGTTGATTACCGATCCCCCCACTGGCCTGATGCCCCCGGTCACGCCCGAAGCCCAGGCGCGGCGGGCTCGGGGACGGGGCGCTGTGGCTCCGGTCATCGAAGGATCGGAGAGCGGACCCCGAGGGCGAGCGGATGGCCCCGAGGATCGCCCGCTGTCGGAGCGCTGCATTTCGTACGGCGCGCCCAGAACGGGCACCGGGTACAACAGCTACATCCAGATCGTCCAGTCGCCCGAGACCGTGGTGATCCTCCAGGAGATGATCCACGACGCTCGCGTTGTCCCGATGGACGGCAGGCCGCATCTGGCCGACAGCGTGCGGCAGCTCCACGGAGATCCACGGGGGCGCTGGGAAGGCGATGCCCTCGTTGTAGAGACGACGAACTTCATCAACGGATTCCAGGGATCAACGCCCAATGTGAAGGTGATCGAGCGCTACACGCGCCCGGAGAAGGATTACATCAACTGGGAACTCACGGTCGTTGATCCGGACACGTGGGCGAAGCCGTGGACCTTCATGGTCCGCCTGAAGCGCACCGACGAGCAGCTGTACGAGTACGCCTGCCACGAAGGGAATCGGGCGATGGTGGGGATTCTCGCAGGCGCGCGTCTCGACGAGAAGAAGGCTGCTGAAGCGGCAAAAAAGTAGCCGACGCTCAGTCAGCGCGCGACTCCTCGCTCCGGCGCTTGAGGCCCGCGGCTTCGAGGGCCAGGTAGCGATCGTTCAGACTTCGTGTGAACCACACCACCACTGCGGCAAACAGGCCCCCGAACTGCAGCGACAGGGTTGCGCGGCTGCCATGCGGCGTGGGTTCAACCGAGTGCCGCGCGATGACCCAGATCAACGCGCTACCCGTCTTCCAGGAAAACCCGCGGTTCACCGCGAGATCAGTAACCGTCCAGACGGCCGGCGCCAGGCGCGGCTGCCGGATGCGTGCACGGCTGCCGGGCCCAAAGGGCCCCCGGTCAAGACGCGTACTGCTCGTGACCGACGATGTCCACTCGGGCCACCGTTCGACGTCGCTCATGATGGCCCATACGCGTTCGGGCGGTGTTGCGATGTCTACCGTGATGCTGAAGTTCACGATCGCCTCCTCAGCGTCGACGTGGCTCTTTCGCAGTCCAGGTCAGTATAGAGTCTTGCGGACGCCGTGGGAAAACCGACGCAGGAGCACCGCCAATGTCTCGAACTCAGGCCAGTGATCCGTTTGGCAGCGCGCTCATGTGGGGCGGCCTGGCGCTGCTCGTCTACCTGGTCTATCTTGTCGTCGCGCCCTTCCTCCTGCCGCTAGGATGGGCGGCCGTCTTCGCCATCCTGTTCCACCCCGTGCACGCGAGGTTGGCGCGCCGCTGGGGTGTCAGCGGCGCGGCCGCGGCCACGACGCTGACGGTGGCGGTCGTGCTCATTGCGCCGATGGTCCTGCTGGTGACGAGCTTTGCTCAGGAGGCGCTGCAGGCCGCGGGCAGTCTGCAGGATGCCTTTTCGGCTGGTCGCCCTCCCAGGATTGAGGCCATCTGGCGCGAATTTGAAGCGCGCTTGCCAGGTTCCGTGCGAAGCGATCTGCAAACATTCACGAGCAACGCGGTCGGGACCATCGGCACGTTTATCGTCGCCCAGTCCGGGCTGCTCGCTCGCGGCGTCGCGGGGTTCGTCGTGGATCTCGTGATTGCGCTGTTCGCGACCTTTTTCCTGCTACGGGATGCGAACGCCATCATGCGCAGTGTCCGTCGCCTGCTGCCGATGGATGTCACAGTCACGGAGGAACTCATCACCCGCACTCAGGATCTCATTGCCGTGGGAGTTGTGTCGTCCCTTGTCGTCGCGGCCGTTCAGGGCCTGCTCGGTGGGATCGCGTTCGCGGCCTTGGGCCTCAACGCGCCCATCTTCTGGGGCGTCGTGATGGCGTTGTGCTGTCTGCTGCCCTTCGGCGCCTGGGTGATCTGGCTCCCGGCAGCCGTGTTGCTGGCCATTGACGGCTCGACGACGCGGGCGTTGATTCTGGCCGGCCTGGGATTGGGGATCGTCAGCGGCGTAGACAACGTACTACGTCCGATGCTGCTCAGTGGGAAAACGAACATGAATGGGCTGGTGGTGTTCGTCAGCCTGCTCGGCGGGATGAGTGTCTTCGGCCTGCTCGGCCTCGTCCTCGGACCAATCGTCGTCATGACCGCGCTCGCGTTACTCCAGACGTACGCGGAAACACCCCGCACCGGCCGCGCCGATGTGACAGGGTGACAGGCTCGTCACGCCCTACTCGCGCTCGAGTCGACGCTTCGCCGCCTGCAGCGCGGCCCGCGCGTCTTTCGACACTCCTGGGTACCGGAGATCGAGCGACTGAATCGTGGTGGCCACGACATCCGCGATGGTCGCGCGGGCGGCCCACTTGTCGTCGGCGGGAATGACGTACCACGGAGCCCACTCCGTGCTGGTCGCACTGAACGCGTCGCCGTAGGCCCGCATGTACTCGTCCCAGTGCTTCCGCTCCACGAGATCGCCCGCCGAAAACTTCCAGAACTTCTTCGGATCGGCCATCCGGGCGAGAAAGCGCTTCTTCTGCTCGGCCTTCGAGACATTGAGGAAGAACTTGAGGATGACGGTGCCGTTGCGCACCAGATGATGCTCGAAGGCATTGATGTCGTCGTAGCGCTGGCGCCAGAACTTCTTGTTGTACTTGTGGACCGGCAGGCGCTGTCGTTCGAGCCACTCCTGGTGGACTTTCACCACGATGACTTCTTCGTAGTACGAGCGGTTGAAGATGCCAATGCGGCCACGCTCAGGGAGACTCTTCATGCAGCGCCAGAGAAAGTTGTGATCGAGTTCCTCCGCCGATGGCTGCTTGAAGCTGAACACCTGGCAGCCCTGCGGGTTCACGCCGGACATGACGTGGCGGATCGTGCCGTCCTTGCCGGCGGCGTCCATGGCCTGGAGCACGATGAGCAGCGAGTACCGGTCGTCCGCATAGAGCAGTTCCTGTGCCCGCGCGAGCCGGTCGAGGCTCGCGGCCAGTTCCTGCTCGGCCCGATGCTTCGCCGCCGCCTCACCGCTCCGGCGCCCGTCGCGGCTTTCATAGTCTTTCACCCGGACCTTGCGTCCCGGCGGCACACGCAGCGTCTTCAGATGCTGTTTGTCGATCACGATAGGAACGACCCCTTCCCCGACTGGATATTACCCGAGTCGCCGGGGTGGTAATCTGTGTGGCGCTGTGCGGAATCCCACGCGTCGTTTTTTGATCCGGCCTCCTCGGCCGGGTGCGTCTGCCCGGCCTGCCGTGCCTCCCCTGCCCGCCTTGCCTGCCCAGCCTGCCTTGCCTGCCCGGCGTGCAACTGCCTGCCTGGCGCTCCTGCTGGCGATGCTGGCCGTCGTCTCCACGTCGGCACATCAGGTCCCCGTCGAAGTCCGGGCATACCTTAGAGTCGATGGGTCGGCGCTGCACGTCTTCGTGCGGTTGCCAGTGGCTGCGGCACTCGCGGACGCGCGGCTTCCCGTCAGCGTGCGCGGAATCGTCGACCTCGAGACCATTCGACCGATGCTCGATGCGGCGGCGGCCGATGTTGTCAAGAGTCTCGATGTTCTCGACGCCAGGGATGCCGGAGGCGCCGGGGGTGGCGGCCGGCCACTGCCTGCACCGTCTGTCGCCTGGGTCGTGTCCGCGCCTCGTGATGCGACGTTTGCAACCTACCAGACCGCCGTCGTGCGTCTGGCGGCCACCTCTCTTCCGGCGGACACGCCGATCAACGTGACCGAGGGGTTCCTCGACCTGCGACTCGATTACGCGCTGGCGTCGCCCACGCCGCGCCTCTCGGCGCGCTTCAACGGTCTCCGCGCAAACGGACAGTTCATCCCCACGCGCGCCACCTACATTACCGCCGGCGGGGATGAACGACCGTTCGACATCGCGGGGGCTCCTCGCCGCGTCTTTTTCGAGCCGTCCTCGATTGACGCCGCAAGGCTGTTTGCGAGACTCGGCGTGGCGCGATTGCTGGGCGAGCGGGAACTGCTGCTCTTCCTGTTCTGTCTGGCGATTCCCGTGTGGCGGACGCCTGCGCCGCTAGGCGCCGTGGGGACTCTGCTCGCCGCAGTCCTGACGCCGGCTATCCTCGTGGCGATTGTTCCCGCGCCCGTTCCGGCGGCGTCCGGAATACCCCTTCCGCTTCTCTCTCAGCTCCTGGCCTCAGCGGCACTCGTCGTTGCCGCCCTTCAGAGTATGACGACCCCTCGACCGGCCTCGGTGCGCATGGTGTGTGTCGTCTTCGGATTGGCGATCGGCGTCGGCATCGGAGCAGCCGGCCGGGAGGCGCTGTCGTTCGGCGGATCACACGGCGTTGCATGTCTGACGATCTATCTCGGCGTGATGACCAGCGGACTCCTCGTTCTCGTTCCCATCTTCCGGGCGTTCGTGGCATGGTTCCGCCGGCTGCCCCTGCCTGAACAGGCGGTGTCCGTGCTCCTCTCGCTCGTCCCGCTCCATACCGCAGTGCACAGCGTTCAGAACAACGGCCAGTTAGTGAACGAACGAGCGAGCGCGGCCCACGGCAGCGGCCCGCTGGGCGTGGCGATTGCGCATTGGCCTCCGGTTGTCGCGATGATCATCTTGGTACTGTTGGCGATGACGGCTCTTCTCTTGACCGCGTCCACTGCACAAGCGCCCGACGCACGCGTCGGAGACGGCCGATGAAGACGGGCCGAGGGGAAGGGCCGGGCGTGCCCAGGGTGATCCAGGCGTCCGGGAATCGCGAGCGGTCGATCATCATCGTGCTCGCCGTGGCCGTGGCGCTCGTCGTCGCGCTGTATCTCGGTCTGCGGTCGTCTGTCGTCGACACTGGCGAGAGCGGGAGCCTGCTGCCGTACCAGATGCTCGTCCGCGATCTGGTGCAATCGGATCAGCTCGTGTTCAACTACCTGCGCCAGGGCCTGCAGGAAGCCGAGGCGGGCCGCTCCGGCACCGGTCGCTGGCCGGAGCCCGATCTGCTCCGTTCGCTGTCCTCGGACGCGACACGGGGAGATGTATCGACGCCGCCGTTTTCCTACACGTGGGCTCGCACGCAGAAGAATATCGTCGTGAACTATCTCGGGCTGCCGAGGGGGGACGTGTCTGCCGCCGCATGGCTGATTCGCATTCAGGAGCCCGACCCGCTGGTGCCGACAGACAAGGCCCCCAACGACGAGGAGCATCATCGGCTGGCGGACGGCACGGTGCTGCACGTCTCGATCTGGACGCATCGGTTTGGGGGACAGGTGCCGCCAGACTTCCTGGTCCGTCCCGAAACCGCCGGGTGGACGCAGTTACTGACGGCGCCCCTGAGTCCCACCGTGTCGTCCAGGAAGTGAGTTGACGACGTGAGTCGAGGACGCAACATGACGATCAATCCCTGGGCGACAAGGCGTGTGCGCGCGCGCGTCATCGGTTCGGCCGCCGTGTTGTGTCTCGTCCTTCTGGGCAGCACCACTCCGGCGGCAGAGAGGCCCCAGACGCCACGGACCCCGTTGACGCCGCTGACCCCTCTGACATTGAAGGTCGGCATCACGCTGCATCCCTACTACTCGTGGACGAAGAATGTTGTCGGGTCGCTGCCCGGCTACGAAGTCCGGCCGATTCTGCCAGGCGAGATTGACGCCGGCGACTACCAGCCGCGGCCCGAGGACATCAAGAAACTGATCGATCTCAACGCCATCGTCGTCAACGGCATTGGACACGATGATTTCATTTTCCCGATGCTGAAATCGTCGGGCAACACGCGCGCCGTCGTCATTCGCCCGAACGACGCGACGCCACAGATTCGGGCGGCACAGGGCAAGGGCGTCAACTCTCATACGTTCATCTCGTTCACGAACGCGATTCAGCAGACCTATGCGATCGAGAAGGCGCTCGCGGCCCTTCGGCCGAAGGATGCCGCGGCCCTCGAGAAGAACGCCGCGGAATACACGAGGCGCCTTCGGCTCATCAAGTCCAAAGCGGCGGCGCAGCTCGCCGAGGCCAAGATCACGCGCGTCGTCACGGTGCACGACGGCTATGGATATCTGCTGCAGGAGTTCGGGTTGGATCTCGCGGGCGTGGTGCAGCCGGCGCACGGCCTCACGCCATCAGCGTCCGAACTGCGGGACATGGTGAATCTCCTGAAGCGCGAGAAGATCAAGGTCGTGTTTAGTGAGGAGACCTTTCCCGAGCCGCTGCTGAAGGTCCTTCGCGACGAGGCCGGCGTGAGGGTCTACATCATCAGCCATATCGCCTCTGGTCCATTCACGGCGGATCGCTTCGAGCGTGAGATGCAGGCCAATGTAGAGACCATGATCCGCGCGCTCGTCACCGAGCCATGAACGAGACGCCGCTCGTCGAGTTCATCGATGTGTCGGTGCGCCGGCACGGCGAGCAGCAGCTCGCCGCCGTATCGCTCGCGGTGGCTCGCCAGAGCATTCACCTCATCGTCGGGCCGAATGGCGCCGGCAAGACGACGCTGCTTGGTTCGCTGCTTGGTCAGGTGACGTTCGAGGGGCGCATCCTCGCACACTGGCGGGGGAGCGGCCGCATCGGGTACGTGCCCCAGAGCTTCGCCGTCGATCCGAGTCTGCCCGTGACCGTCCAGGATTTTCTCGCGCTGACCCGCCAGCGGCGGCCGGTCTGCTTCGGCATCAGTCGGGCCACGCGGCGCCGCGTCGCAGACCTCCTGCGCGAGGTTGGCGTGCGGAATCTCGAGCAGAGGCCCCTGGCCGTGCTGTCGGGCGGCGAACTGCGCCGGGTCCTGCTGGCCCACGCGCTCGATCCGATTCCGGAGCTACTCATCCTCGACGAACCGGCGAGCGGTCTGGACGAGGGCGGTGTGCGCCAGCTCGAGGAGCTTCTCCATTTCCTGAGAGCCGCCGGCACGACCGTGCTGATGGTGTCGCACGATCTCGAGCAGGTGCGGCGTCTTGCTGATCGCGTCACGGTTCTCGATCGGTCGATTGTCACCGAAGGTCTTCCCGACGCGACGCTGTCCCTCGATCATGTCAAGGCGCTGCTGCCCACGGAACGCACCCGA
>JBGOTP010000227.1:0-8661 GCA_041476545.1 Vicinamibacteria bacterium
GCTGGGGTTCGGGTCGGCTGGATGAGCGCGGCCGTCGAGAAATATCTGTCGAAACCCGGGAGCATCCTCAAAGAGCGCGACTAGGAGCGACGGCGTGTGAACCAATTTGGCCATAAACGGTGGGTCGGAGGCGGGGATAGGCAAGCCTTCCGGCAAACACCGCGTGTGGGGCGCATCCTTGAAATTGTTCCCGATCCGCTCCTTGGCCAAAGCGGCTGCCCACGGAAGCGCCGACGGTTCTTCCGGATACCGATCCTCGTTCGCCAACCACACGCCCGACAGATCCGGCTTGCCATTCGACAAGCGCGGCACAGGCCGAGATGGAATCTTCGCCCGGTTGCGAAGAAGCGCCGCGAGCGTGCCTGGATCATCTCCAAGTGTGTTCAGTGACAAACCTTCCTCGAGCCGGATATCGAGCTGCAGCGCCTGACCTGCTTGCAGCGCCACGTTCTGCCTGGAAAACGGCTGAAAGGCACAACACGGCATCGCAATCGAGATGTCATAGGCTCCAGCGGGAAGCGATGCCAGCGTGTAACGGCCATCGGCCGACGTGACCGTACGAGCGCCTGCTCCACCTTGCTGGCTTTTGGCCTGGATGGGCGCGTCGGGAACCGGAGCGCCATTCGGACCGGTCACGACGCCGGCAAATGAACCGCGGCCAGCCTGCGCAAACACGAGCCCGCCGAATGCCAGCAGCATACAGGCCGCGAAAACATGTCGCCGCATGATGCGACTCCTTGTGGATTCCACGTCTCGACGAGGAAGAAATCGAACGGCGGATTCTAGCACGGGCCGCAAGGCGCGTCAGGTCGGCTGAGGAGTGCCGCTCTCGGTTGACGCGCGCAACGCCAGCGTGCGTGACACTGAAACATGAACGACAGGATCAGAAGGTAGAGGCCGACTACGTCGGCCGGTGTTTCGTTGGCACAAACGCCAGGAACCGACGTGGATTGTCCACCATAATCTGGTGCAACACTTCGTCGCTCGCGCCTGCCGCCCTGAGCTTCGGCACAAACACCGTCAGGGTCTTCGCATAGCCGGGTCCATTGTTGCGCCTGATCGCATTTGAGCGTGCGAGATCTGAGGAGAACAGCAGATTCTCAGCGAAGCCTGCCTCGATAAGCGCCATGACCATTGGCACCTGCGGCGCGTCCGCGGGGCCTCCCAGACGGTCGAAACCGACAAATGCGCCGCGCTTGCAAATGGCTTTGTGCACTTGCACGCCTGGATCGACGAGATTCCCCAGATGGCCGATTACCACGCGCCGCGGCTTGACGCCGACATCTTCCAAAATGTCGAGCTGTTCCAGCGCGGCCTTCCCGGGGATGCCGGTGTGCGTGAAGATCGGCAGATTCGTCGCCATATGTGCCCGGCCAATTGCGCGGAACACCTTCCGTTCATCGGCCATCATGTCATCCCACGACCCAATCTCGCCAAACACGCCGACGGGGTCCGCTTCGACCTGTTTGACCAGTGCGCGGACGATTTGGTCCTCGCTCATGGTGCCGATCTCTTTCGTGTAGAAGGGCTGCGTGTATAAGCCAGCACCCGCCACGATGGGCATTTGGGACTTCATCGACAGCTGCCGCAGAAAATTCATGTTGCGGCCCATGTCAGGATGGCCGCCATCGACGATGCAACCAATCCCTTCGCGCTTCGCGGAGGTTATTTCGTCCGCCATCAGATCGAGGTCCTGCATGAACGAAAGATCTGATGGTGCAGCCACAGGGGGCGCGGCGGTTGAAACTGGTGGCGCACTGGCGGCTCTGGTCGCGGCCGCATACCCATCAAACCGCGTCAAGAAATCCGCGGCCAACGACATGTGTTCATGAAACAGGATGGCGCTTCCGGACAGATCGTCCGGAGCATAATCTTTGAGGATCGTTCGGATGACAGCGCCCTTCGGGAAGCTTGGCGTAGCCGCCGAGACGAGGTTGGGGACGGCGGCCGCCGCCCCGACGCCCAACATCCCAAGTAGCTCCCGGCGCGTCCAACCGGAGTTCCGAACATCCCGTGACACAGACGAAGAACTCGTTATTTCTTGGCAGTCGTCGTCTGAACGGCTGCGACACGCCAGCCAGCGGGTTGATGAACCCAAATATCCAGAACCCAGAGGTTGGCGCCACTCAGAAATCGACGAACATACACGTCGCCATAGCGCTTCACCTGGACTCGCTGCGAAGCGATGAATGGAGTAGGTTTCTGCGTCTTGAACTGGGCAAGCCGCTGAGCCTTGGTCATGAAGGCGCCCGTGTCATCGACCAACGTGAAGTCGTCGGCCGTCAGGCGATCCCACGTCGCGGCGTCTACCTTCGCGACGGCTTGGTCCCGCTCGTCCATTGTCTTCTGAAGGTCCGCAGGTACTTGCGCCAGGACAGGGCTAGCAGCGAGGCACAGGAACACCGCGACACAGCTTATGCGAGCACCAGTCATCTCTAACTCCTTCGCGGCAAACGGCCGCATTGGTTCGCGGCGATCCTAGCGCACAATCCCATCCCTCCCAACAACCTATTCGCGCTCGCCTTCCGTCGCTCATCCTTGCGCGCAAGCAGTCGGGTAGCGTTCGCAGCCATTCGTCACTGCGTCGTCGGCGCGCTGGTGGTATCGATGGGGAGGGGAACATCGATCACGGTGGGCTATCGATGACGATAGCGGCGATTCGTTCGCATTGAGCGACGATGCGACCGACAGCACGATCCGCCGTCGGTCGCCGTCGCGAATTTATTGACTAACGACGCCAATCGCGTCGGTCCCGATCCCGGTTCCGGTTCCGATCCCCGTCCCGGTCCCAATCCCGATCTCGATCCCGGTCGCGATCCCAATCCCGATCCCGCCGCCCAGGCGCCCAACGGGGCTGGACATACGGACGCACCCACGCGCCTGGTATCCACTGACGGCCGTACGGGGTCGATGCCCAGTAACCCGGCTGCCAGACGTATCCGGGCGCGACGGCATATGGACCCGGCGCGATCCATGCCCCGACAGGGGCGCCGATTCCAATTTGGACCGAGAAGCGTGTCCCGGCATGTGCGACTGGCACCGCGAGCAGCGCGAGGAGAAACGTGAGACTGACGACTCGGATCACGTGTTGTTGACGCATGGTCATTGCCTCCGTCTGGGCCTTGGGAACGCGAGAGCCATGCCAGCCGCCGCGCTCGACGGGAGGCGCGGATTTGCTAAGAAAACCCGCGAGTCATGCAGGAGTACGGTTCGCGGTGACCATTTCCGAGGACATCGCCAAATTGCGGTCACGTACTGGCAGTTCACAGCCCGTTCGCGGACAGGACCGCGATGTGCGCCGGGTACAAGGTGGAGAGCGGTCTTGGTCCGTGTCCAGGACACCGACGAAGACATCATGTCCTCAGAGTTGTTCCGCGGCGCCGACGCAGATGAGCGACTTGCGACACGAGCGGACGCCCGGCGGTAGACGCTGCTTCAGGGCGTATAAGTGAGAGTGACGGTTCCACTCGCGGCCCCGGGTGGCTGCGGGAAATTGCTGTTGAAATAGACCTTGGCTTGGATTGTTCCTGCCGAGAAGTCGCCAGGGATCGAGAATGTTCTGGTCTGCGGCCGACCTCCCATTGGTATGCAACTCGACGCCGTGCCTACGCACGCCAGGATGACGTAGTTCCCGGAAAAATCGAGCCTCACCTCCAGTGGGCCGTTGGCGGCACGCACGGATCCCACGGTGACGCTGGCTTGGCTTCCCGCCGGAAGCGTGAACGCGAACGTGTCCGTCCTTCGCGGACCCGGCGGGGGACTCGGTGCTGGTGTCGGCGTAGGAGTTGGCGCTAGAGGCGAAGTCGACGGAACGGTTCCACCCGAGACATTGCCTTGCAGGCGATACGTGGCGGTGTCGAGCCCTGGTCCCCAGTTCAAGATGATTAGCGTGTGATCCCCACCTTCGACGGGAGGCGAGAAGACGGATGGCTTTGCGAGACTCTCGTCAGTTGCGATCGCAGCCGCCTCATTACAACCGGGCGCTTCAGTGAGGATTTGATCACCGGTGCAACGGCCACGGACCAACGCGGTATCGATGTCATTGTTCGCATTGGCCCAGTCCACCTGACTGGACAGCGTTCCAGCGCGATCGACACGGAAACTGACGACGGCAAATTGAAAAGGACTTACCCCCACGGACCCCTGTATTACAGAAGGCACACTGGACGGGGCGGTTGGAGCCGTGGCGTCCTTGCCGCCGCATGCGGCGTATGTGATAGCGGCAACGAAGAAAATCGCCGACAGTGACGATGACCTGCCAGCCATACGCCCTTCCTTTGACCACCGCGAGTTAGCGGGGATTGCCGTTTTGGCTGTCCGAATTGGCACCGTTATACTCCAAAGCCCTCCACCTACGGCTACAAATGGATGTACGGCTATGCACTCCACTCCGGACGACGGCGCATCGGCGCGATGCGCGACATTTGAAGATCGGCTATCCGGCAAGCACGCCGCAGCAGACAACCTAGTCGGGCGGCTGACTATCCTTCGTGTGTTGCGTCCCAACAACTCGGGTGAAAACCGTCGGATGTGCCTCCACAAAAGGCGGAACCTTTCGTTTCGATATTGACGATGACCCAAGCCCCCTTGGAGTAGGAGCCCCTGCATTGGACGCATTGACCGGCGCGATCTGCGATAGATCGAATACCGTTTGAACGATCTCCTCGTGGCGAGTCACGAACGGGCTGCGGGACAATCCGCCTCTTCGGATCGTAAATCATGACTCCCTCGCCTCGTCTGGTGCTGACAGCCCGAATAGTTCGACCAACCAGTTTGCTCGGCGCACCGGATCAACCCGGTAGGTAATGCCCTCAGCGACCACGCCGGGATGTTGATCCAGGGCGCGCAGGAGCACTTCGCGCTCTGGGTGCTCGGCAAACATCTCGCGCCAAGCCCCGACGATCTCGCTCAGCGTCAAGTTGCGGCCAGACGACACGACGATATCCAACTTCTCGATGCTCGTCATTGCGGTTTTCTCCTTCTAGCGTTCGTGCGTATCCGTGGCGGAAAAAGGTGCCGACCTTGCCCGCTCGTGAAGACGCGACGACCGTGATGCCAGTTGATAAGGAGTAAGTAGAGAGGTAGATAAGCGTCCGACTCTTGAAGGTAGGACACCTGCGCGAGGCAGGTGCGGTCGGCGAAAATCGATCCTAGCATGTGCGGCGAAGCGCCATTCACGGCCCGCCGGTTCACAGTGGTCCACCACAGTGGTCCCCCAGAGTGGTCCGCCAGGTGATCGATAGAGATTCATTGAGGAATACCAAGGGACCACTGTGGGGACGACAGCGGCATGAGACGCGCTAAATTCCTAATGATTCCGAGCGAAAACGCCTGCTATCGCGTGATCCAGGGCTTGAACTGCTCTTCTCTTTCGAGGCGGGTGGCGATCGACTCGGCTTCGCGGCGATTGTTGTACTTTCCAATGCGGACGCGGAACATGCGGGGCGTACCGGCGCCCGGCACCGTCACGAAAGACGGATAGCCTTTTCCGGCGAGGCGCTGCGCGATGGTCTCGGCTTCACGGCGATCGTTGACCGCGGCGACCTGTACGACGAACCCGTTGCCGGCCGGCTCGCCTGCAACTGCCGACGACGCAGATTTCGTGGACGGCGCGTTCGTCGGCGCTGGCTTGGTCGGCGCCAAGAGGGCGAGCACCGCGACCGGCTCCTTCAGCGTCTCTTCTGGAGGCTCCTGTCCTTGGAGGCGATTCGGATACGTCAGCGTTTCCTGCGAAGCGACCGGCGTATTGCTGGAGGAAGCGGCCGCCGTGGTGGCTGGGGGCGGCGTCTGCGTGACGGCCGTGGGATCGGTCCCGGCGTTGTCCGATGCCTCGGTCAGCTCGCTCGCCAGTTGCGCGCGGACGCCACGGCCGACCATCACGCCGCACAGGAAGATCACCACCGCGACGACGGTGGAGGCCATGAAGAGGAAGACCAGCTGCTTACCGTTCAGCTGAATCTCGCGAAGGCCTTCATCTGCCATTAGTTGAGGTGGGCAGATTGTAGCACGCTACCGGGAGTGGCGGATCCGGTTTTTGCGACTCGTTACGGCGGTGGCAGGCTATCGAGCACGCGCCGTGCCTCGGCGTTCGCCGGGTCGCGGTTCAACACGCCCTGCAGCTCGCCGCGCGCCGCGGCGACGTTCCTGGCCTGCGTGTACGCCTCGGCGAGCACCAGGTGCGCATCGATCTGATCGTCGCTCCAGACCGAGATTTTCAGCGCGTCGATCGCGTCCTGGACGCGCCCGGCCCGCAGGTACAAACGGCCGAGCAGCAGGTGCGCCTCGCGCTCGTACGGCGAGAGGTAGATCGCCCGGCGCAGCTCGGCGATCGCCTCGGCGTCGCGCTCCGTCTGGAACAGCCGGCGGCCGGAGTCGAGATGGAAGGCGGCCAGCTCGCGCTGATCGCGCTGCTCCGCCGCCACGATGACGTCCTCCACACTCGGCGAGCTCGCGGCATCGAGAACCATCTTGACCCGCTCGAGTCTTACCGGGACGGCGTTCGCGCCGGGCTGCTTCGCTTCCCACTCCGCATACGTCGATGAGAGCCGCTTCGCGAGATCCTTCTCGCGCTGCCCTTCCGCCGCATTCCCCGAGGCCTGAAGCGCCACTCCCAGCACGTAATGCGCTGCATCGTCAACGGGATTGCGGCGAACGGCCTCGCGCAGCCCGGTCACCGCGTCCGGCGTATCGCGCGCGAGCCAGTAGGCGTATCCGAGGTTGAACGAAAGGTCGGGATCGTTCGGGCTGGCGGCAATCGCCTGCTTGAAGAACGAGTCCGCCGCCGCGCCGGTGCCCGGTCCGGCCGGACGGCGCAGCTGCGCGACGCCCATGTCGTTGAGCAGCGCGGCATCCGCCTTCTCGCGATTCAAGTCCATCAACGCGGCGAAGGCGTCCGCGTTGCGGTCGAGGTTCATCAGCGAGATGGCCGCGAGAAATCGTGCCTGCCGCGACAGCGGATGATCGCCGGGGACCTGGAGGACGATGTCGAGCGCCAGCTGATGCTCGCTCTGATCCGTGTAGACATTCCAGAGCGAGAGGCGTGCGCGTTGAAAGTCGGGCGAGAGCCGCACCGCATCCTTGAGAAACGCCGCCTGCGTCGCCGGATTCTCGGCGAGCACGCCCTTCACGTACTGCTCGAAGGCCGGGAGCGACGGGTGGCCCCGCTCCATCTGCTCCGTGGACACGGTCGAGTCGGGCACGAGACGGCGCGCGACGCGCGCGTAGACGCC
This sequence comes from Vicinamibacteria bacterium, assembly GCA_041476545.1. Lineage (GTDB taxonomy): Bacteria > Acidobacteriota > Vicinamibacteria > Vicinamibacterales > CAVVIG01 > JBGOTP01. The sequence goes on from JBGOTP010000227.1 coordinate 7,230, forward strand.
AAAGAGATCGTTCAACGGACCGCTCTCGGCGACCTCCGGGAACATGCGGCCGGTATCGAGACGAATGGCGCGGGCGCGAACGGTCAGCGTGTCGTTCGTCAGCTCGAAGGTGCCGACGATCACCTGCTCGGCGCCGACGACCTGGCCGACGCGGATGATCGTCGCGTCGCTGAGGGTGGCGACCGGAGGCACGCGAAGCTGCTCGAAGGCGCGACGCCGATCGTCGCGCGAGAGGGCCTGCGCGCCGAGCGCCACGAGATCGTCGGTGAGGACGACGGCGGAGGCCTCGGCGAGCCAATACAGCCTCGGCTCGCGCGTCGCGGGTTCGAAGGGAATGACGAGCTGTCGCGCACCGACGGGTACGAGCGACTGCGCTTCGGCAACGGGCGCGACAAGGAGTGCGAGGAGCGTGAAAAGGACCTTCAACTCTGGGCCTTTGCGGGGCGTACCAGCACCGACATGAGGCACTGCCCGGCGCCCGTCGCGCGGCACTGTTCCGTGCCCACCTCGACATCCAGGTTGAACAGATACATGAGGCGGCGAATCGCCGACGCGTAGAACTCGCAGAGCGGTTGCTCGGTCCGATCGCGCACCTCGCAGAAGATCGACCCGCGGATGTCGACCGCGCCCTTCCCCTTCCGCCAGCGAACGATCGCACGGCTGCCCCAGTAGGTCCTGCGGATCATCTTCCGCGCGACGCGCATCACGAGGTGCACGCGCAGCCCCGGCGGCGCGGCACGGATGACCGCGCGCTGAAACGCCGACAGGTCGGCTACGGTCCATTCCGCGGTGTACTCGCCCGCGCGCGCCGCGATGAGGCGGTACGGCTCGCCTTCCTGGCGCAGGAAGCTGAGCACCGCGGCGAGCGGCGCGAGCCCGATGCGCCCGTGACGGAGGCCGGACGGGTTCAGCCACGACTCGTAGAACTCGAGCCGCGTGGGAAGCAGATCCGCGATGCCCTGGTGAAGGCTCGCCACGAGCAGGCGTCCGATGCCGGCCTCAATCATGCGGAGGGTTTTCTGATAACGTTACACGCGTTGCCGCGCTCATGTGGACTGCAGCGATTCTTGCCGGAGGGCAGGCGCGGCGGCTCGGCGGACGCGACAAGAGCGCGCTCCGGGTCGGCGCCGACTCGATTCTCGAGCGCCAGCTCACGGTGCTCCGCACCCTGACGCCGCACATCCTGATCGTCGGATCCGCCTCCGCTAAAGCTTCGGCGGACAAGTCCGCAGACGCCAAGGCTTCGGCGGACGAGCACCGGTTCGCCGCGGCTTCGGCGGGCACGGCACGATCGGACGTGCACATTGTCGAGGATCGCATTGCTGGAGCCGGTGCGTTGGGGGGTCTCTACACGGCGCTCATCGAAGCGCCGACCGAACAGGTGCTGGTGATAGCCTGCGACATGCCGTTCATATCCGCGCCGTTTCTGACC
>JBGOTP010000228.1:0-8652 GCA_041476545.1 Vicinamibacteria bacterium
CAACGTGCGGACTGACCTTCAGCGGCGATTGTTCACGGCAGACGAGTACCACCGCATCGCGGAGGCCGGCGTGCTTGGCGAGGACGACCGCGTGGAGCTCGTCGACGGCGAGATCGTCGAGATGACGCCGATCGGCAGCCCTCACGCCGCCTGCGTGGACCGTCTGACCTTCCTGCTGCAACAGGCCGTCGCCGGCCGAGGCATCGTGAGAGTCCGGGGGCCGATCCGGCTCGATGCGCACTCGGAACCGCAGCCCGACATCTCCATCCTTCGACCACGAGCCGACTTCTACGCCTCCGCCCATCCCACGCCCACCGACGTTCTGCTCGTTGTCGAGGTGGCCGACTCGTCATTGAGATACGACCGCGACGTCAAGGTTCCGCTCTACGCGCGCACTGGCATTGCCGAGACGTGGCTCGTGGATCTCTCGAACGAACGCGTCGAGATTTTCAGCCAGCCGGGGCCCCACGGATACCAGGCATCGCGACAGGCCAGGCGCGGCGAACGGATCGCGTCTCACGTCCTGCAGGACATCACTCTCCGCGTCGACGAGATTCTCGGCGAAGCCACCGGACCGTAGCTCGCTCGGTGCGACCAGCTATTGGCTGTCGGCTCTCAGCTTTCAGTCCGTGTGTGCCGCTGAAAGCCGACGGCTGAGAGCTGTAGTCAGTACTATTTCTTGATCGCCGCCGCCCAGTTGAGAGCAACGGTGAGACCGCTGTAGGTATCGGGTCCGATCTGGCCGGCGACCGCGGTGGTCGGGTTGACATACTGGAGGACGAGGAACCGCTTGCCGTCGGGAGAGACAGTGTAGGGATTGTAATCCCCACCGCTGTGAGGAACATTGAGCGCCGGGAAGATCACCACCTCGCGAGGGGGGTCAGCTTCGAAGATGCCGCCGTTGGTGTTCACCTGAACGGAGTACATCGGCCCCCCGAAGGGGTAAGGATTGCCGCCGCCGGAATTACTCACAGGGGAATGGTAGAAAAGTTCCTTGCTGTCCCCGCGCCATCGGGGCCAGTCTCCGCCTGTGTTGGACACCTGCCATCCTCCGTTGCCCGTCGGGAACGGCTTTACGTAAATTTCGTTGCGGCCGTCTTTCGAATTGTCCGCAAAGGCGATCCACTTGCCGTCCGGAGAGATTTGCGCGTGAGTCTCGTTGAATGGCGTCGCGATGAGCGGCGCCGCTTTCTTGTCGTCCACCGTGAACACCCAGAGATCGCTTCCGGTCTTGGGATCCTGCACCCAGAAGACGATGCGCTTTCCGTCCGGGGACCAGGACATCGGGGCCTTCGGGAGATCCGATTCGTACAGCGGCTCCTCCGTACCCGATCCGCTCGAGAGCGTTTGGTACAGACCCCACTTGCCGCTTCGGAGCGAGGCGTACACAATCCGGCTTCCGTCGGGCGACCAGATCGGCATGGAACTGTGGTGCGACGCGTCCCTCGTGAGGTTCGTCTGCGAGCCCCGCGGCTCGATCACGTAGATGTCGCCACCGTTGGCGTCGTGGCGGTGGACGGCGATGCGCCTGGCATCCGGGGACACTTCCACACCGCGGTACGCGCCGGCAGGACCGACCGATTCGAGCACCTGGCCGGTCCGGTCGATCCACGCCAACTGCCACTCTCCCAAGTCGGACGTGGGCCCGCCCCCCGCCGCAGTGCTGGCGCCCCCGGAGTAGAAATAGGCCAGCGCGCCGGCTCGAGACGCACTGAAATCGCCGCGGCCATTGGCGCTGTCGAACGTGATCTCGTCGGCCACGCGAACGGGTTCTCCCGACACCGACAGCTTCCTGGCGTCAAACGCCTGCGCGTACACCGCGCTCTCTCGGTGGAAGATCACGTAGCCGGGGTCGGCATAGGCCGCATTGGACGCAGCGGACAAGACGCGGGTCTTCTCTTTCGAGTCGAGCGTGCCCGCGAGGATGGCGCGATTGGCGGCCTGCCCGGACCATGCCGTGTACAGGTAGTGGCGTCCGTCCGGCAGGAAGTGCGGCCAGAAATGGCCGTTCTCCGATCCGTCGAGCGTGGTGATGGCCTGCGGTTTTCCGCCTTCGGCTGGCACGCGGTACAGACCCTGCGCAGAGCCGAAGAGGATTGTCCCGTCCTTGTTCCAGGCGCCACCGGAGAACCCCGCAGCGTCGCAGATTTCCTGGGGCGGCCCACCTGAAGCCTCCACCCTCTTCAATTTCGCGCCGGTCACGAAACCAAGCCAGCGGCTGTCGGCGGACCAGAATGGCTGAGCGGCATCTTCTGTTCCGGGAAGCCGCTGAGGCGTGACGGCACCGATCGGACGAACGAACAGGATCCACGGGTCAGCGTTGTTCGCCCGCGCCACAAACGCGATCGCGCGTCCGTCGGGCGAGACCGCGAAATTCGCTGGATTGAACACACCGGGGCCGGAGACGCCTTGAAATCCTTGCGCATTTCCTCTTCCGCCTCCTCTCCCGCCTGCGGCTGTTGCCTCCGCGGTCAGTTGAATCGGCACGCGCAAGCGGAGCTCCGGCTGCGCGGCCTGACCACGTAGATAGAGAAACGCCGGCGCCACCATCGCCACAGCGAGTAGCGCGACGGCTGCGAGCAGGGCGCGGTAGATCCGCCCGCGCTTTCGATCGGCAACCGGAACTGGCGCCACTGCTGCGGTGTTCGCGCCGCCGTCGGCGATCCACTCGAGTTCGGCCAGCAGATCCCGGGCCGTTTGCCAGCGGTCCGCCGGATCCTTGGCCAGACACGTCTTCACCACGTGGTCGAGCGCGGGCGACGCAGCCGGGTCTATTTTTGACAGGGGGGTTGGATCCGAAGCGGCGATCGCGGAGATCAGGAGCACATGGCTCTTTCCCACGAACGCCCTCTTACCGGTGACCATCTCATGAAGGAGCACGCCGAACGCGAAGATGTCGGTCCTGGCGTCGGCCTCGCTGCCTTCCAACTGCTCCGGCGCCATGTACTGCACCGTGCCAATCATCGTGCCCGGCGTCGTCAAATCCGTTCGGGTCGGCAGGGTCGACAACCCACTTAGCGCGCCGGCCCCACCTGGCCCACCAGCCCCACCCGCCCTGAATTTGGCCAATCCGAAATCGAGCAGCTTCGTTCCACTCGGCGTGAGCATGACGTTGGACGGCTTCAGGTCGCGGTGCACCACACCACGCCGGTGCGCCTTGTCCAGCGCATCGGCGATCTCGAGACCGAGCTTCAACCCTTCGTCCAGACCAAGCGCTCCGCGCCCGATCCGGGCAGTCAGCGTTTCGCCTTCCAGGTACTCCATGACGAGGAAGTCGACGGCCGGCCCTGCCAGCCCGGCCTGGCCCGCCAGCCCTGCCTGCCCCGAGGTGCCCGAAGGGCACTCCCGTCCAATGTCGTGCAGCACGCAGATGTGCGGGTGGCTCAGCGAGGCCAGGGCTTGCGCTTCGCGGTCGAACCGCTGCCGCATTTCCGGGTTATCCGCCCAGTGGGGTGGAAGCACTTTGATGGCGACGGTGCGGTCCAGCCGCGTGTCGCGCGCACGATAGACCTCGCCCATCCCGCCCGCGCCGATGGCGGATTGGATTTCGTACGGTCCGAGTCGCGTGCCGTCTGCTAGTGCCATCGCTCTACTTCGTAACTCTTCAGTTCTAAGTTTTCACTTCTGAGGCGCAGCCGAGGCCGCTGCCGGCCAGTGGCGGATCACGGTGAGGCCACTGGACACGAAGCCCTGCGCGGCCCCCTGGGCGGCCGGCTGACCGCCTTGAGTCGCAGAGGCAAACGGGACGGTAGCCGTTCCCCCCTGGCCGCCCCGGAATGCCGCGCCGCTCCCGTTCGGATACCGGAGGAGAAAACGCTGGCCGTCGGGCGTGACGTTCCACTGGTGGCGAACCGGATCTCGAGAAGAGATTGAGCTATAAGCAACGAACAGGCGGTGCGGGATGCCAGCTTCGATCCGCGGCCCGGGTTTGATGTCGACGGCCATCACCCCGTCGTCGGGCGCCCGATAGTACAGCTCCTTGCCATCTTTTCTCCATCGCGGCTGCCCGCCGCCGCCGATGGCCGAAACCCGCAGCTTCTGATCGCCAGCCGGAAACGAGACCACGTACACCTCGAAGGTCCCTCCCGATTCGTCGGACGTGTAGGCCAGCCATTTTCCGTCGTACGAGAACTGCGGCTCGTCTTTCTTGTACGGCCCCGTGACCACCGGGATTGCCTTCTTGTCGTCGCCGGTCAGTGGGAGAACGTAGATATCCTCGACCGCATCGTGACCAAACTTGTAGGCGATATACTTCCCATCCTTGGACCAGTCTTCCACAAGTTCATTGCTCGACGAATCGAGCAGCGGCGTTTCCGCGCCGACTCCGTTCGCGTTCTTCACGTACACATCCGCGTTCCCTTTCCGGTACGTCGTGAAGGCAACCTGGTCGCCCTTCGGAGACCAGACCGGGTTGATGTCGTCCGCCGGGTCGAGCGTCAACCTGGTTGGAACGCCCGCGCGTTCCCAATCGATCACCCAGATATCCGCGCCAGGACCCGAGTCCTGCCTCGTGATGGCGATGAACTTGCCGTCGAAGGATAGGTCGATGTCCCCATACGTGCCTTGTTCTCCCGCCAGTCCGAGTTGTTTGCCGCTTCGGTCTCTCCAACCGAATACGGCGTTGGCTACCGTCAGTCCTCTGCCGGACCCGCCCAACCCGCCGCCACCGCTCTGAAAGTAGACGAGCATGCCGTTCTGCGAGACGTCGAAGTTTCCGTGGCCATTCGCGCCGCTGAAACCGAGCTGGTCCGCAATGTGGACCGGTTCCCCGGCAAGCGCCAGTTTCTTCGCGTTGAACGGCTGCGCGAAGAGCGTGGCCTCGCGATGGAACACCAGGTAGCCCGGAGCGGCCCGCCCTGCGCCTGTCGAAGGAGCGTACGCCGCGTTCGATTCCGCCGCCATCAGCCGCGTCTTCTCTTTCGAGCCGAGGGTTCCGGCGAACACCGCGCGATTTGCGGCTTCTCCCGACCAAGCCAGATACACGTAGTGCCTTCCGTCGGGCAGGAACGATGGCCAGAAATGACCCGTCTCCGGTTTCTCAACGGTCGTGATCGCTTCCGGTTTTCCGCCTTCCGCCGACACGCGGAACAAGCCCTTCGCGGAGCCGAACACGATGGTGCCTTCGCTGTTCCAGGCACCGCCGGCGAACCCCGGCGCTTCGCCGATGTCCTTGGGCGCTCCGCCAGAGGCTTCTACCTTCTTCAATCGTCCGCCGGCCGCATAGGCGATCGTGCGGCTATCGGGAGACCAGAACGGCAGTGCGGCCTCGTCTGTTCCGCCAAGCTTTCGGAAAGACGTGGAACCGACTGGACGAACGAAGAGGGACGCCGGTTCCTGCGTGTTGGGCCGGGCGACAAGCGCGATCGTCTCTCCGTCTGGTGAAATCGCAATGTCGGAATCGTTCAAGCCCGCGACAGGAATGCGGAACTGAAATGCATCCGCTTCTTTCGGACCTCGCAAGTAGAGGATCGCGGGCGTGGCCATGACTGCTACCAGTACCAGCGCAGCGGCCAGCAGCAGCGACACGCGCCTGTCCAGACCGCTGGCGGCCGCCGGCAGAGTGGCCGCAACGCCGCCTGCGCCGCCGACACTCCCTTCAGCGGCCCACCGGAGCTGCAGCGTGAGATCGTGCGCGGTCTGCCAGCGGTCCTCGGGATCCTTCTCAAGACATCGCTTCGCGACGTGATCGAGCGCAGGCGACGCGGCGCGTTGCGCCTTCGAGAGCGGATCGAGTTCGAGCGTCGCGATTGCCGCAATGAGCAGCGCCCGGTTCTTCCCCTCGAAGGCTTTCGTGCCGGTGACCATCTCGTAGAGGACGGACCCGAACGCGAAGATGTCGGTCCGCGCGTCGGCCTCGGCCCCCTCGATCTGCTCCGGCGCCATGTACTGCAGCGTGCCGACGAGCATCCCCGGCGCCGTGGCGTCCGCGCGCGGCGACCGCGTCAGCCCTGTTTGCCCGGAAGGAGTCGACCCGGGCTTCACGGGCGCCTTCAGTTTCGCCAAGCCGAAGTCGAGCAGCTTCGGCCCACTCGGCGTGAGCATCACATTCGACGGCTTGAGGTCGCGGTGCACGACGCCCTCGCGGTGCGCTTTGTCCAGGGCGTCTGCAATCGCAATCGCCACCTTCAGTGCTTCATCGAGCGGCAGCGCGCCGCGCTCGAGACGCTTGGCGAGCGTCTGCCCCTCGAGATACTCCATCACGAGGTAGTCGATGGCCTGCCCCGCCCCGCCTTCGCTCGCGCTGATGCCTGGCGAGCTACGGCGAGGCTCGCTGGAGCGCTCTTCGCGCGTAGGCGGCTGCCCGAGCTGCCCTGCCAGCCCCACCTGCCCTGCCTGTCCTGCCTGTCCTGCCTGTCCTGCCTGCCCCGAGATCGTCGACGGAATCTCGCGGCCGATGTCGTGCAGCGTGCAGATGTTGGGATGGGTCAGGGACGCGATGGTTTTCGCTTCGCTCTCGAAGCGCTGTCTCATCTCGGGGTCGTCCGCCCAGTGCGGCGGGAGCACTTTGATGGCAACTGTTCGGTTCAGCCTAGTGTCGGTCGCCTTGTAGACTTCGCCCATGCCGCCCGCGCCGATGAGCGCGACGACTTCGTACGGACCGAGGCGGGTTCCCGACTCCAGGGCCATGAATGCTGGGACTGCGGGGCCATTATACGAGAGCCGGCCGAATGCCGGCGGACCTTTCGGGTCCGCGGGAATAGGTTCGGAAACCATGCGGTCGTCAGGCGACGCCCGGCGCGCATGATATAGCCGGGCTGGCGCACACGCGCCGGGCGACACTGTTGGTCGGGGGTGGTTTGGCCGATATAGTTGAAACGGATCGTCCCGGGTGCCGCCCCTTCGCGACATCGGGACTGTACAGGAGGAGAAGATGCGGATTCAGAAGGTCGTAGCTCTGCTCGTCGTGGTTTCGGCTCTCACCCTTGCCGGCACGGCATCAGCCCAGAACTACAGCACGGACGCCCGGAAGATCGCGATGGGCGGCAACGGCGGCGACAGCGCGAACATTGCCGCCGGGATGGTTGAGAAGGGGTCGCCGTACACGGCGATCGTAATCCCTCTGGGCCTGATTCAGATATTCCAGGATGGGACCGACCGATTCAATCCCAGTAAAAAATCCGCCTTCGATCCGGTCCGCGCCGTGGAGGATATCGCCAACCCGTTGCACTACACCTTCGGCCGCGGCACGACGACGTCGACTGGCGGACAGACATTTGTCACGGATATCCGCGCCGCAAAGGTGAACACGAATCTCCTCGCCTATAAGGGCTTCCGCATCCCGACGACCGCAACGGCCGAGGGACTCGCTTCACCCACGATCGGCGGGACGATCAAGTTGTTCAAGGCGGGGAACTCGTTTCAGGGAGTCTACGTCGGTGTCGGTCCGTACTTGGGCTTCAACACGAACGTCACGGTCGATCAGAAGCTCGTTGATCTGCTTGGCAACGGGACGGCCGCTGCCTGCTCGCCGTGTAACGTGACCGACACGTCTGAGGTTCAGCTCGCCGGGTCGGCGACCGTGGGCTATCGCGGCAAGCTCGCGCTCGGCGGCTCGAAGCGCGATGGCCTGTACGTCGCATACAACTACCATTTCCTGAAGGGCTTCCAATACTACGGGCCGCTCACGTCGACCACCAACAACCTTGCCGTTCGCATCGACACCGACGCAAACGGCCAGCTCCTTACTCCACCAGTCGGGACCATTCCGGTCAGTGTCAGTACATTGGAGGCGAAAGACGGCACAGGGCACGCCTCGGACATGGGCTTCGAAGTTGTGAAGGGCTTTTGGGAATTCGGGTTCGGTGTGAACGGCATCGGGAATCAAATCGAGTGGACCGGCTTCAAACAACGGTCCCTCACACTGACCTCACTGACGACCGGTGCGGACTTCGTCGATGCGTCCGGCCCCTCGGCGGTCACGAGCAGGATCGTCAAGCTCCCCGTCGTCAAGACCGGCAACCTTGGCTTCCACACCTCCAGCTGGGGCGGGGCGGGCAGCTTGACGGATGGCTACAACGGCAAGAGCTTCAACGGCGGCCTCGAGCGCCGGGTCGGTCCGCTCTGGCTCCGTGGCGGCGGCCGGAAATCGCGAGGCAAGTGGGATCCGACCTACGGCTTCGGCATCGGCAACAAGATCGGGCTGGACTTCGGCTTCTACGGCACGCACGCCAACCTCGAGAACAAGCGCCAGAACGCGATGGCCGTCTCCATCCGGTTCAACCACAAGGCGAAGTAGTCGCGCGCATCACGACGAAGCGGGCCGGACCTTATAAGGTCCGGCCCGCAATCCTATCCGGTACGGCCCGCAACTCTGTCCCAGATCTCCAAGGCCCGGCGCCCAGCCTCCTCCGTCGTCTTGAGCCGCGCCGGCCAGGATCGCGTGTAGCCTTCCGACGCCCACTTACGCGTCGCATCGATGCCCATCTTGCCGCCGTACGCGTGCAGTTCGGCGGCATCGTCCAGATCGTCGACCGGCCCCTTCGTCATCTGCACGTCGCGCACCGGGTCCATGTGCGTGCCGACAATCCACGCGACTTCGCTCGTGTCGTGTACGTCCACATCCTTGTCGACGACGACGATCGTCTTCGAGAACATGAGCTGTCCGAGTCCCCAGAACGCGTTCATGATCTTGCGCGCGTGGCCGGGATAGCG
>JBGOTP010000229.1:0-8629 GCA_041476545.1 Vicinamibacteria bacterium
ATCCGTGATGATCTGACCGTCCGCGCCTTTCAGGACCGGCATCGGCCCTCCCGACAGCGTGCCGACGCCGACGACGAAGATGGGGATGTGCGCGTCGTTCGCTTTCTTGATGGCCTTCTCGACCTCGCCGCTCCATGCCTGTCCGTCCGAGATCAGCAGGAAGATCTGCGCGTTGGTCGACGGGCCGTGCAGCTCCGCGTCGCGCTCGACCACGCGCAGGCCCCAGTAGATGCCCAGTTCGAGATTCGTGTCCCAGGTCGTGTCTTCCTCGATGCGGAAGGGCGGCGCCTCGGACAGATGATCGAGGAAGAAGAAGAACGTGTTCGGATCCTTCGTCAGGCGAATCTGCGGAGCCGCGATGTGGGCGAAGATCGCCATGGCGATGCGGTCGCTCTTCCAGCTGAGCGCATCGCCAACGCCCCGCACGAACCGCATGGCGCGCTGCCAGCGATTGCCGGCCACATCCTTCACCCACATGGAGGCCGAGGCGTCCTGCAGAATGACCAGGTCGACGCCGCCCTGGCGCACGACGGTCGCGGGGCCATGCGGCCGCGCGAGCGCGACGATGATGAGCGCCAGCGCCGCGATGAAGGACAGCCAGCAGGGAAGATCGCCGACAAACGCGAATCGCTCGCGCACAGGAACCAGCCGCACCGCCATCAGCTGTCGCGTATCGGATCGGCGCATGACGAAACGCCAGATCCAGACGAGCAGCAAGAGCAGCGGGACGATCAGCAGCCAGAGATAGTCCGGCTGGCCGAACTCGAGCTTGGCGAGGTCGATCTTCGGGAGCAAGGCCCCAATTACCCAGTTATTCAATTACCCAATTACCCAATTATCCAATTGCCTTGTCACCCTCGCCGCCGCTGAATGGATCCGCGTCCGGGCTCGGCCATCTCTTCGCGCTCCTCGTACTTCATGGGCGTGAGGGTCTTGAAGTCGCCCATGTTGACGGTGGGCGGTGGGGCGCCCGGGCGCCCGTGGATCGTGGGGCCTGGCGGCAGATCGGCATGGATGCTGTCGGTGGGATTGGGCTGCGCATGGGGCACCGCGCGTCCCTTGGCGATCGTGTCTCGCACCCGCGCCACATACTCGTAGTTGTACGCGGCATCGAGGCTGGAGGGGTCCAGCCGCAGCAGCTCGGCGTACGCCTGCATGACGGTGTCGAGCCGCTCAACGGCCGCCTTGCGATCACCGGTTTCGGGGGTGCTCATCCGGAACGCCGCGTTCGCCGCCGCCAGTCGCACCACGGGATCCTTGACCGCCTGCGGGCCGGTCGTGTCGAGCAGCGGTGTGAGCGCGCGATAGCGGGCGAGCCAGTAGGTGACCGTCGCGCGGTGCTCGTCGACGTCTGCTCCAAGGGCTCCGGTCTGCCACCACGGAATGCTCCAGGTGGATGTCGTGCTGTCGAGCGCCGCGTCCGTGTCGTAGTGCAAGAGCACGAGCTGATGGTGCGCATCGGCCACCCGGCTCGTGAGGCGCGCCTGCGACCAGGAGACGCCCGCCCCACCGATGAGCACGAGCGCGAGAAGGAATCCTGCGGCAATGGTTTTCATGATGGCTCCTCCGGATCCTAGGGAAACTTCTGAAAGTATGGCACGGTCAGTTTCGCCCCGACCGCGCCGGCCCAGCAGAAGGCGGTGATCAGCGCGAAGACCTGGAACTGCGGGCGCTGACTGCTGTACTGCCTCACTTCGATCGTGCCGGCCGATACGCGATCGATCTCGCGGATCGCGGCGAGCAGGCTGTCTTCGTCGCTCGCGGCAAAGAACTGCCCGCCGGTCTTCTCGACCGCCGGTATCCAGATGTCGTCGGGAATGACCTTGCCCTTCTCTCGATCGTAGTTCGTCCGGACCATGTACACCGGCACTTTGGCACTAATCGCGCTCTGAAGGATCTCCTCGAGGCTCCGGCCGTTGACGACGGCATGTGTGTCCTCGCCGTCCGAGAAGATGACGAGGAGGTTGCCCGAGGCGTCCAGGAACTTGAACGCCCGGAACAGCGCCACGCTTTCGTCGATGGCGTTGGCGATGATCGTCCCCTGATCGGGGAACATCGAGAACTCGACCGGGTCGCCGATGAGCGAAATGCTCAGCAGGATGTTGTCGTAGTCGTTCGTGAACGGCGTGACGACGTAGGCTTCGTTGCCGAACTCGACGAGCGCGAGGAGGTCGCGATATTTGCCGTTGATCCGCAGCTGCACGAACCGCTCGGCGGCGGCCACGGTCGTGAAGAAGGTTGCGTCGGTGGCGGCCCGCTTGTTCAGATGCTCGGCCTTGAACGGGGTCCGCATGCTGGTCGAGGCATCGATGAGCAGCGTGATGCGGCGTCCCGGGTACGACACGTTGCGGCTGACGAGCGCGGTATAGGGATCGGCCACGGCGAACGCGAAAAACGGGACGCCGGCCAGGAACAGGAGCAGAGGGACATGAACGAGCGACGATCCGCGCGATCGCGGGATCGATGTCAACACCGCGGGAAGCACGAGGCGATGCCGTCCAGGGCGGAGCCGGACGGCAAGACGCGCGAGCAGCAGGACGGCCGAGAGCCCGACGAGCGCCGTCAGCATCAGCCGGGCCTCGCTGCGGTGCCAGAACTGCAGATCGACGAGGCGCAGGGCGCGCCAGTCGGCGAGGTTGTCGCGAGCCAGCGCGCGAAGGGCCGCGATCGCGATCACGTGCGGCGTTCCGGCTCCGCTGTCCGACCGCTCCATCGGCGGAGCAGAGGCCGGGGCCACGCGTGTTCGCCCTTCAGGGTCTGGGCCGCTTCAACCACGTGCGCGAGCACCGCATCGAGCGACGCCCGGCCATCGTCTCCCGGCCGTAGCTCGCTGGACGCATTCGCGAGCGAAGGCTGGTCGCCGGACGTCGGGCGCGCGTACAGCGTTTCGGTCAACGCGGCCAGTGCCGTCTGCAGATGCTCGAGCAGTTGTCGGCGATCGGGCGCCGCGGACTCGGACAGGCTCGACAGCCGTTGCCTGATGTCGTCGGCCGTCAGCCGACTCCAAACGACGGCGGTCCTGCCGCGACCAAGCGGTCGGACGAGCTGCCCTTCTCCCGCCGACACCTTGCCGGCGGCGATTCGCTGGCTCGGCTTGCCATCGAGCGCACACGCCGCCACGATTCTGCTGGCCGCGAGCGCGCGGTCCACGAGCGGCGGGCCCCAGCCCTGCTGGCTCTCGTCCTGGACCGCGGCGAGCTCGCGCGCGGCAAGGCCCAGGACCGCGCCCGTACTGATGCCGTGCTCCGCGATCTTCGTCGTGCGTCTGGTTCGCGTGAAGACCCGGACGAGCGACAGCAGCGCGACCAGCACGCCGAGCGCCAGCAGCGTGATCGCCACGATCCTGAGCAGGCTCGCGCGGAAGGCTAGCGACTCGATGCTGGCGAAGGTCTCGTTCGGCGTGTCGCGAATGTCGATCGCATCGGCCGGCACCATCGCCAGCACGCGCAGCGCGATCGTCGGAAGGCCGTAGATGAGATCGCGCCCCTGGACTGACGCATTGCCGGCGAGCCGGCTGTTCACCCGGTAGTGAATCACGAGGTCGGGGACGCGGACGTCCTTGCCGATGAAATCGGGATTGATCATCCGGAGCGTATATTCGTACTGGAAAAACCGGCGATTCTGGGACCGCTGGTCGGCCGGATGTAGTCCGCTGACGACCTCGAAAGGCGCCATCTGGATGACCGACGACCCCAGTCGCGACTCGTCGGGGACGATCTGGACCGCCTCGTTCTCGATGACGGCGCAGGTCAGGACGAGCGAGAAGGTTTCTCCCGTTCGTACGGCTCCTGTGGTTGTGCGCCACCAGCACCGGATCGGATCGGCCTCGACGTTGCTGGCCGCTGCACCAGCTGTCGGGCGGGTGCCTGGTTGTCCCGTGGAGGGGATGAGCGGCATGTCTGGCGGTGCCAGCTCAATTCTCGGCCCCGACCGTGCGGGCGGCTGCTGTTGCCGCTGCTGTGCTGACGCGTGCGCCGGCCAGGCGACGCCGTACGCCCACACGACGGCGATGAGAAGGATCGACAAGGAGCGCAGGCGTAGAGATGTCATGAATATGTTTTTCGCAGGCGGCGCTCCGCGACGAACTCGCTCAGCGCGATGTCGGATTTCGCGTGATCGATGCCGATCTCGACGACATCGATGTCGGCGTTCTTGGCCGACGATTTCACATGCTGCTGCCATTGCCTCGCCTCGTCCGCCAGCCGCCGGAAGGCCGCGCGCGAGAGGGTGCGCGCGCGACCGGTTTCCACGTCCACGGTATCAATCCATCCCACCGACAGGTCCGGCAGGTCGAACGCATATGCGCTGTCGATCATCACGAGGAAGACGTCGTGCGTCGCGTTCAGCATCGAGAGGTCGGTCAGGACGTCGTCGCAGTCGTCGAACAGAAAGTCGGAAATGAGCGGCAGCAGCGATCGCCGGCGCAGGTAGCCGGAGAGCGTGGCGCCGATGCCGCCGACGCGCCGGACCGGCTGGAGGCCGCGCTGGAACTGATAGGCGTCGACACAGTGCACGAGGTGGCTCTTGCCGGTCTTGGGACGGATGGTCGCCATGTGCGTGAACCCGGCATCGAATGTCACCAGCCCGAAGGGATCCTGAAAGAACGACGCGGACAACCCGATGGTGGCGATGGCCCGGGCCACCGTGGCGGCGATGGGCACGCCGTTGACGCCGCACCTGGTCGACAACGACTGATCCGCGATCGCCATGACCGTCGCCGTGCTCGGCTGCTCGAATTCGCGAACGACCAGCGGAGAGAAGTTTGTGAGAGACGATTGCGCCCAGTCGATGGCCGACGGGCGATCGCCGGCCTGCCAGTCCCGGAGGCCCAGAAAGTCGAAGCCCGATCCGTGCGATCGGCTGCGATGGTCGCCGATCGTCACCTCCCGCATCCGCTTGAGGATGATGAGTTCGACCTCGGTGATGTCGGCAAAGCTGACGTAGGGGGCGTCCTCGGTAGGGACCGACATCATGGAATGGGCACCCGTTCCACGATGTCGTCGATGACGGCCTCGGTCGTCAGCCCGTGACTGGCGGCGTGCGGTCCGAGCCAGATGCGATGACTGAGGATGTAGTGCGCGAGATCCTGAATGTCCTCGGGATAGACCTCGGTCCGCTCGCGTTGAAGCAGCGTCCAGACCTTCGCCAGACGCCCCCAGCAGATGATCGCGCGGGGCGAGGCGCCCAGATCCACACCGCGCTCCACCAGTTCAGACGGTGAGTGGGTCAGCCAGTCGGTGTCGCGGTTGAAGGGACGTGTGGCGGCGACGAGCCGCTGAATGTACTTGCCCAGCCGTTCGTGGAGGAAGACGTGTTCGCTGATGGCCGACCGGAGCTCGATGATGCGCTCCTTCGACATGATGGGATTCAGCCGCACGCGCTTGAAGTCGAACGCCACCAGCTTCTCTTCCTCTTCGGGAGGCAGGTAGCCGATGTTCACCATGATCGCAAACCGATCCGTCGCCGCTTCCGACAACGGAAACGTGCCCTGTCCAAGCTCGACCGGGTTCATCGTCGCAATCGCAAAGCTGAATGCCGGCAGTTCGTAGGTCATCTTGCCGACGGTGATGGTCCGGTCCTGCAGGCCTTCCAGAAAGGCGCTCTGGGATTTGAGCGGGATGCGGTTGATTTCGTCGAGGAGGATGACCTCGGCCGACGCCATCGGGCCGAACTCGGTGACGAGCGCCCCGGTGGACGGGTTGATCATCTGAAATCCGACCACTTCGGTCGGCTGAAGGTCGGCGCGACCCTGAATGCGCGCGAACTTGGCGTTGCTGATGGCGGCGAGGATCACGCCGAAGAACGTCTTGCCCACTCCCGGTACGCCGCGCAGCAGGAGGTTGCCGGCGTTGACCTGACGCTGTTCGCTCTTGTCGTAGGTCGTCGGAATTTCCGAGAGCAAGACGACGTTGGCCAGGGCCTTCGCGGTGTCGTACCCGACGAGCGCTTTGCCGCCTTCGGCGATGATGGCTTTATGGAATTCGATGGCTTCGGAAAGGTCCTTGTGCACGGCGCGCACAATCCTACTTCAAGTTCGAGAACCTTTTAGAGTATTGTCCGCCCATGCGCGGACTGATGATGGACTACCAGCTCTTGATCCCTGCCGTGGTCCGGCGGGCCGAGACGCTTTTTGGACACAAGACCGTGGTCACCCGGCGTCCGGACCGGACGATCGTGCGTCATTCCCTCCGCGAGGTCCTCGATCGCACGAAGCGTCTTGGCGCCGCCTTGCAGCAGCTGGGTGTGCGGCCTGGCGATCGTGTCGCGACGCTGGCCTGGGCCGGCCATCAGCACCTCGAGGCGTACTACGCGATTCCCTCCATCGGTGCCGTTCTCCATACGTTGAACCTCCGCCTCCATCACGACGACGTGTCGTACATCGTGAACGATGCAGACGACCGTGTGCTCATCGTGGACGAGAGCATGCTCGACTTGTGGAACCTGGTCCGGCCGCACGTAAAGATTGAACACGTGATCGTGACCGGCCGCGGCGGCTCGGGCGCGAGAGTCAGCTCGGGCGCCAGCGCGGGTGCGGGCGCGACGCCTCCGGCCAACCTCATCGACTACGAGGAACTTCTGGCCGCGACGGATCCCTCGCGCTTTGTCGAATGGGAAGGCGATGAACGCGAGGCGGCCGCCATGTGCTACACCTCGGGCACCACGGGCCGGCCGAAAGGTGTGTTGTATTCGCATCGGGCGCTCGTGCTGCACTCGATGGCGGAGGGGATGCGCGATTCGCTGGCGCTCGCGGAAGACGACACCGTCCTGCCGATTGTCCCGATGTTTCATGTCAACGCGTGGGGGCTTCCGTTCAGTTGCGCGATGTTCGGCTGCAATCAGGTGTATGCCGGTCCCTACATGGATTCCAAGAGCGTGCTGGAGTTGCTCGTGTCCGAGCGCGTCACGCTCACTGGCGGAGTGCCCACCGTGTGGATCGGCATGTTGCAGGATCTCGACAGGAATCCCGGCGCGTACGACCTCAGCCACCTCCGTTCGATTGTGGTGGGCGGAAGTGCGGTGCCGCCCACGATGATCCGTGCGTTCGAGGAACGGCACGGGCTCCACATTCTCCAGTTGTGGGGCATGACCGAGATGTCGCCACTCGGCACCATGGGCGCGTTGCCGCTGGCCATGCGGGACGCGCCGGTCGAGGCGCGCATCCGCTACCGGGCCAAGCAAGGCACCCCGCTGCCGTTTGTCGAGATTCGGGCGCGGAGCGAGAAGGGGCTCGTCCCGTGGGATGGACAGACGATGGGGGAGCTCGAGGTGCGAGGGCCGTGGGTGGCGTCAGAGTATTTCAACGTGCCAGGATCATCCGACGATCGCTTCACGAGCGACGGCTGGTTCAGAACCGGCGACATCGTGACGATCGAGGAGCGCGGGTGCATCGAGATTGCGGATCGCTCGAAGGATCTGGTGAAGTCGGGGGGCGAGTGGATTAGCTCAGTGGCACTCGAAACAGCGCTCATGGGTCACCCCGCCGTTGCTGAAGCCGCCGTGGTGGCCGTCCCTCACCCCAAATGGGACGAGCGTCCGCTGGCCGTGGTGGTCCTGAAGCCGGAGCAGACGGCGACACAGGAAGAGCTACTGGCGTTTCTCGCGCCGAAGTTCGCCAAATGGTGGCTTCCCGACGTGATTGAGTTTGCCTCGGAGATTCCGCGGACGTCGGTGGGGAAGTTCAAGAAGTCGGTTCTTCGGGAAAAGTTTCAGGATCTGTACAACGGAAGGAGACCCCAATGAAACGGAACGTGTTCACATTCGCCATCACATTGCTACTGCTCGCCGTGCCGGCCGTGGCCCAGGATGCCGCCAAGAGCGCCCCTTCGCAGAAGAAAGACTGCGAAGAGTTGAAGAAGGAGATCGCTGCCAAATTGGACGCAAAGGGCGCAAAGAACTACGAACTGAATATCGTCAAGAACGATGACGTCAAAGACCAGACGGTCGTCGGTAGCTGCGAAGCGGGTACGATGAAGATCACCTACAAAAGGAGGTGACGCGTGAATTCAGTGAAGAGCGCCTTGCTGTTGGCAGTGCTGTTGTGGGATCCGGCTTCAGCCGGATTGGATCGCACGCCGTGGGGTTCGGCTTTAGCCGGATGGCGCGTGGTCGGACACGCGCAGGCCCCGGCCGGTCGGGGACAGGCGCCGGCTGACCAGGGACAAGCGCCCGGGCCCGCACGCGGAAGGGGACAGGCACCGGCGGGTCGAGGTGCGGGTCGCGGACGAGCGTCCGCCGCCGGTGGCCCATGGTTTGGTCTCCCGCTGCCGCCGCCCTTCGGCAAGGATCCAGCGGTCATCGTCGGCGACCGCGCGCCGAGGCCCGTGATTCTTCCCCCGGGCGAGCCGGCGAACCCGGAGTTCATCGGCGCCACGATTCGCGCGGACCTCGAAACGATCGTCGGCTTCTCGAAGGAGAGTCGAGCCACCAAGGAATTCGGATCCGGGCAGATGTGGGGCCGCGTGTCGGGTTTCCCCTCCGGATCGAAGACGGTCGCCTGGGCGGCCGACCAGTTCCGCAAGGCCGGCATCACGAACGTCAAGATTCAACCGATCAACGTCGACCCCGCCACGCGTTTCTGGCTGCCGCTGTCGTGGGAAGTGCGGATCCTCGGCGATCCGGCGTTCGGTCC
>JBGOTP010000230.1:0-8550 GCA_041476545.1 Vicinamibacteria bacterium
CCACTGGACCCGCCGTCGGAATCCGCAGCGCTCGAGCGTGCGCTCCACATCCTCGGGACGGTACTTGTACGAGCTCTCTATCCAGATGGCCTCGTCTTGCCGCAGCGCGATGTCAACGCCCGCCGCGGGAATGCGAATGCTTTGCGGACGTGTGCTGACGAGGTGCATCTCGACCCGCGATGCCTCGCGATTCCAGAGCACGTGATGACGGAAGCTCCCGATGTCGATCTGGGCGCCAAGCTCACGGTTGATGCGCACGAGCAGGTTCCGATTGAACGCCGCGGTGACGCCGAGCGGATCGTCGTAGGCCAGCAGCAGGTCGCGTTCCGGCTTGAGGAGGTCCGCCCCGAGCAGAAACGCGTCGCCCGGCCGAAGCGTGGCGCGAATGCGTTGCAGCAGGGCGTCGGCAGCCGGCGGATCGAAGTTGCCGATGTTCGAACCGAGAAACAACCCGAGCGTGCGGCCCCTCCGGGTCGGCGACGGCAGCATCGCCGTCTTCAACCCCGCTTGGTAGAGCGCCTGATGCGCCACAACCTCGACATTCCCCAACGAGCCGATCGCCAGTGCCGCGCTGTCGAGCGCCGCCCGCGACACGTCCACGAGGTGCACGCGTAAGGCGGCCGCAGTGGGACACCGGGCTGAGAGCAGCGCGGCAAGCTTCTCGCCACTGCCGACGCCGAGCTCAACGACGCTCGCGAGCGGATCGAGCGCCGCAAGAATCTCGGCGCCATGCCGCCGGAGCAGACCCATCTCGGCTCGTGTTACGCGGTACCAAGGCAGCCGGCAGATGGCGTCGAACAGCGCCGACCCGAGTGGGTCGTAGAGGTAGCGCGACGGCAGTTGCCGCGGTCGCTGATTCAGGTAGAAGCGGACATCGGCGGCAAACTGTGCCCTCGCGGTCTCCGCGTCCTGCGGCATGACGACAAACGGCGCGGATACGGCTCGCATCGTGGGTTACCCTCGCGCCGCCCGCCCGCGCCCAGGGGACCCGGGGGCGGAACGGTCCGCAACACAGCGGAAGGTCGCGTAGACGTACGGGTAACGTGGGCGGAACCAGTTCCGGAATGTTGGCCGCAGCAGCTCTCGCGCGGTCGCCGGCGACGCGCCCTTCATCACGATGTGGTCGGTGTCGAAGAAGTCCGCGGAGTACTCGGGATACGACGGCGTCACGGCGAAGCCCGGAAACGGGTCGAACACGCTGCTCGTCCATTCCCACCCGTTGCCGACGAGATCGTGGACGCCCCAGGCGCTCTGCCCCGCAGGATGGCTGCCGGCCGGCTGAGGATCCCACGACGTGAAGTCGAACACGCCTCGGTCCGGTGTGGGATCGTCATCGCCCCAGGGAAACACGCGCTCGACCGCCGTCGGCGTGCCGTACGCCGCCCGCTGATACTCCGCTTCGGTTGGCAAGCGCAGACCGCGCCAGCGTGCAAACGCCGACGCCTCCGCGTGACTCACATATACCGGCCACGCAGGCGGGAGTGGAATCAGTTCGAACATGCCTCGCCAGTACCACCGGCCATCGTGCCGTTCCCAGAACAGGGGATGGCGCAGTTGTTCGGCCTGGACCCATGTCCAGTCGTCGGCACGCCACCACTGCGCGTCGGTGTAGCCACAGGCTTCGACGAACTCGAGAAAGGCGGCATTGGTGACGTCGTGGCGATTGATGGAGAAGCCGGCCACGTCGATGGCGAACGCCGGTCGTTCGTTGTCCCACCCGAAGGGCACGGCACCGGCGTCAACGCCGAGCGTTGCGCGACCGGCGGGAATGTCAATCCATTCCTGATGGGGCGGCGACGTGCCGTCCATCACCGGTCTGTAACCGGCTGGCGTCGTCTTCTGATCGGAAGGCAGTCGATGCCACATGTACAGGAGCGTCTCCTGATGCATCGCCTCGTGCTCGAGGATGGCATAGGCGGCTTCGCCGCGATCGAGCAACGGATGACCCGGGCGATCGATGTCTCCACGATCGAGCGCGGCCACCACGCGGCGGTCGGCCTCCGCGGCGAATTCCTGTACTTCTCGACGCGAAGGCCAACCCTCGCGATCGCCGGCGCGCGCGCCGGCGGCCTCCGATTCATGCGGATCGATCCCGCGGGCGAACAACGCCTCGAGACGCGCGTCAATGCCAGGCTCGCCGAGACCGCGTTTGACGAGCGTGTTGAAGCTGAACGCCGGCAAGTGCCCTTCATAAAACACGATGGGATGCCGGAGCGAAATCGGCCGGCTGTAGTAAGCGCCCTCCTCGATCAGATCGAACAGGGATTTCGACCGCGCGCGGTTGCGAGCGTACCAGCTGATCAAAGCCTGGCGATTGAGCGTGGATAACATCGTGGGCACGCGCGCGACCGTCAGCGTCCGTCTTCCCGGGTTTCTTCCGGTAGGGTGGTGGCCATTGCTGCAGCAGGATCACGTCGACGATGTCATCATTCGCATTCCAGCGTCAACTGTCCGAGGCTGATCCCCGAAGCCAGCTGCTTTTCAGTTCACGACCCGCTGGTCGTCACGGAACAGCGCGTACTGGAGCACTTTCGTACCAGGCACGTGCGGAAGCTCCACCTCTGCCTCCGCCCACATCGCGGCGTAGTCCTCGAAGTCGTCGAGCACGCACGTCCGCAGCGTGAGCCGATCGGTGTCCAGACTGATCATCGCGCGCCGCTTCAGTTCTGCTGCGTGCTGGCCGGCGACTTCCGCGCCGCATCGTAATCTTCCGGCGTCAGATAGATGAAGTCGATGTGCGCGATGGCCATCTCGTCCACTGTGCGCTCGCCTCCGCCCGCCCAGTTGGTCGGGTCCGGGTTGTTCTTGTTCGCCGCCGAGTTGTCGTGATAGCTCGTCATGTGCAGCGTGGTGCCGGCGGGGAACACCGGCGGGTTCTTGTACGCGTAGGTGATCTGCCAGTTGCTGTCGAAACGCGGCACCCACGAGATGAGCTCGGCGCGGCCATCGGCGTAGATCGCTTCGAGCTGCATGGCCTTGCCGCGCCAGTGCATGTGCGGCTGGAACAACATTAACTTTGTGGGCTTGGGCAGCACGAAGTATCCATCGTTGCGGACGTTGCTCGCGCCGGCGGGGAGATCGATGTAGCCGTTGGCCGACAACAGCTTGTTCATCAGGACGTACTTCGGCGTGTAGCCGCGCGGGTAGAACTTGAAGCCGATGCGGATCCGATCCTTCACCTCTTCACCGATCGAGTGATAGTGCGCGTTGAAGTGGAGTTTCGCGCCGGCCTTGATGAGGCGCGCCGTGCCGTCGGCGTACAGGTCGCCGTTATTGCCGATGGTGTATTCGGCCAGCCGCGTCCCCAGGTTCGCATTGAAACCGTCGGGCGCGCGCACCGGCAGCATCGCGTTCAGGATGTCCTTGTCGTCCTGCAGGGAGTACACGATCGTGTGATGAACGGCTTTTCTGCCCTTCACCGTCGGCAGGACTTCCACCGCTTGAATCCAGCGATCTTCCTTCAATCCCGAATCCACATAGAAGTCGCCGAACCAGTCGGCGCCCTGCGCGGGCTGCGTCCACTCGGGCGCCGCGACGATGTAGTCGGGGGTGCCGATGGTCCAGGTGTCGCTGTTCTGAAAGGTCGGCGCCGCTGGCATGTCTTTCGGGTCGCCTTTGGGTGACCCGTTGTCCACCCACGAGGCAATCGTCCGGATCTCGGCGGCCGACAGCGACGGGTCGTCCAGAATCTCCTTGATGCCGACCGTTGGGTCGAGGCCCCAGGGAGGCATCTCGCGCTTGGTGACGCGCGCTTTGATCGACCCCGCCCACGGCCTCGCATCGTCGAACGTGAGGAGCGACATCGGCGCCACCTGACCGGGCCGATGGCACTGCACGCAGGAGCGCATCAGAATCGGCGCGACATCCTTCGTGAAGGTCGGCGTCGGCGTCGCATCGGCGGCAGCGCCGACCGAAGAGCCGAGCATTCCGGTCGCGACACACGCGCCGGAGACGAGCAGCAGCGTGACAATCTTTCCGGGCATGGGCTTTCTGGACAAGGACGCCTCCGAAGGTTTGGTCGAACGTATCACGGTGTGACCGTCACTTTCATCAAAGAATTCGACGCGCTCCGTTCGGCGGCCACGACGCGGAGCAGATAGATGCCGGGAGCGCTGAAGCGCGCGGACGTGGCGCCGCATCCCGCCTCGCGCGCGCTGGCGCACATCACGCGGAACGAGCCGAGCGCCGATTCACGGCCGGTCGGCGCCGGGGCGGCCGACCCCGCGTGTCCGTCGCCGAACGTCACCTCACCAGGGCCGCGGAACTTGCTCCACCACACCGTGACACGGCCGCCCGCGGAGCGTCGCGGCACGACATCGGCGTTTGCGGGTGCGGGAGGAAGGGGCGGAGGCGACACTGCCGGCTTGAGCGGCATGGCTTCAGACAGACGAACTGTCATATCTGCCGGCGCCTTCACGCCCGGTGGCTCGGGATCGCCGACGTCGAGCGAGTAGTTCTGATCGATCGACGCGGTCGCGGTCTGCGTGGTGCCGGCGTAGGTGAGCGTCCAGATGTACTTCCCCTTGAAGCCGGCCGGGACGATCACACTGAAAATCGAGCGCTGGCGTCCGGGCAGGAAGTGTGTCGGCTGTCCGCGATCGTCCGGCGTCGGCTCGACCTTGTTGCCTGGGCCGATCAGAACGTCGACATCGGCCGGGTTGCGGTTCATGTAGCCGAAGACCAGCTCGAAGGTGCCGTCGGCACGCTCGTGCCAGCCGTCGAAGGTGGTGCTGATGGTGCGCTCGAACTGCGCGCGGGGGGCGCCGGCGAAGAGCACGAGGAGGAACACGGCGATGGCCGCCGCCTGCGCTCGCCGCAAGGGTTCGTTATACGAACACATGTTCGACAATCATCTCTTTTGTAACACAGAACGGTCCCCTCTCAAACGGGCGCTCGGGTGCAAGGCAGCGAACCCAATTCCAGGCGCCATTGACATCAGGACGACCGTGCGCGAGTTCTGTGCATCGCGGCGACCCACCCGTCGTTTGACTCATGTTGCAACACGTGTTACACACGTGACGTGCAAGCTGTTCAGCCCGTCGAATCGGGCCGCACCGCGTTCCCGGACCCGCATCGCTGGCTGCTACTCCTGCTCCAGCTCCCCGCGCGGCCGACAAACGCGCGCGTCAAGACATGGCGGCGCCT
The DNA here is from genome assembly GCA_041476545.1 of Vicinamibacteria bacterium. GTDB lineage: Bacteria > Acidobacteriota > Vicinamibacteria > Vicinamibacterales > CAVVIG01 > JBGOTP01. Next base: position 5,146 of record JBGOTP010000230.1, read on the forward strand.
GCAACAGATCGGCGCGATTCCGGTCAAGCATGGCGTCTACGCACTCCCGAACTCCGCTCAGGGGCTCGAGGATTTCGAGTGGCTGCGTTCCGAGATCGCGGAACTCGGCGGCCATGCCACGGTGTTCGCCGCGTCGTCAATCGAGGGCGTGGGCGAGACCGAGCTCGTCGAGTTGTTCCGAACCGCTCGTGCGAGCGATTTCAAACAGATGCTGGCCGACATCCAACGCGCACGGAAAGTTGGAGTCGGCGCCGGCCACGGCCGGTCCGGCGCCGTGTTGAAGGAGCTGCGAATGCTTCGCGACAGACTCGAACATCTGAAGGGGATCGACTTTTTCTCCGCGCCGGGCGCCGCCGACGCCGAGGCGGCCGTCGTGGCGATCGAGCACGCCGCGAAACCACGCCACGGTAGCGCGGATGCCGTGAAGACGGATCGCGTTGATCCGCGAGACTACCGCAAACGCACGTGGGTCACGCGGCCACGTCCCGGTGTCGATCGGTTTGCGTCCGCATGGCTGATTCAGCGGTTCATCGATCCCGACGCGCGTTTTACGTTCGCCTCAGACCCCGGCGCCGTGAAAAAAGGCGTCCCGTTCGACATGTACGACGCAGGCTTCAGCCACGAAGGCACCCGATGCACCTTCGAGGTGCTCCAGGCTCGCTTCGGGATTGAGGATCCCGCTGTCCGGCGGATGGGCGAAGTTGTCCACGACGTGGACCTCAAGGACGATCTGTTCCACGCCCCTCAGGGGCCGACGATCGCAATGCTCGTTGAGGGTCTTCGCGCCTCATGTTCCGACGATGCCGAACTGCTTCGCCAGGGTATGGCGCTCTTCGACACCCTCTACGCGGGGCTCAAGGCATCAAAGCCGCGTACCACACGGCGATCGAAGGCAACCAGCCGATGACAGGGCGACCACGGGACGCTCGGGTTTACATTTCGAGGAGTGCCATGCGTATGCGAACGAACACGCTCATTACCCTCACCGCGCTGCTGCTTGTTCTGTCGGCAGCGACCCGGGTCCGGTCACAGACCGCCGTCCCGCCGAACGCCCAGGCCAGAGCGGCGGTCGGATCTCCACAGGCCTCATACGTGGGATCGCAGACGTGCCAGCGGTGCCACGCGTCGACGTACGAGCGCTGGTCCAAGACTCGGATGGCGAACGTGGTGCGAGACCCGCGCCAGCACCCCGAGGCCGTCACGCCTGATTTCTCGAAACCTGATCCGCTGCTCACGTTCAAGCTGGACGATGTGGCATTGGTCTACGGCAGCAAGTGGAAGCAGCGGTACTTCAGAAAGGTGGGCAACGACTACTTCCCCCTCCCGGCGCAATGGGATGTCACTCACAAAATATGGCGCGCCTACTTCGTTCAGCCGAACACCGACTGGTGGGTGCCGTTCTACCCCGCCGACAACGCCAGACGGCCGACAGGTCCTCTGTGCGACGGCTGCCACTCGGTCAACTACAACGTGCAGACCAAGGCTGTCACCGAGTGGAACGTCGGCTGCGAGAAGTGCCACGGACCAGGGAGTGAACATGTTCGTCAGCCGACTGTCGCGAACATCGTCAACCCGGCAAAGCTGGACTTCGTGCGCGCCAACGACACGTGCATTCAATGTCACTCTCAGGGACAACCGCTGAAGAACCCGATCGCGGGGCAGTATTACGACTGGCCGGTCGGATTCAATCAGGGCGGCGACCTGAAGGACTACTGGCGTCTCGAAGAGCACAAGCTTGGAGACCTTACCTTCACCCACTTTCCCGATGGCACGGGGCACAAGAATCGGATGCAGGGCAACGACTTCGTCCAGAGCCTCATGTACCGCCGTAGTGTCACGTGTTTCAGTTGTCACGACGTGCACGGCACCGCCAACAACGCCGATCTGATCAGGCCGGCCAGCAGTCTCTGCACGACCTGCCATGGTCCGACGTCTCCGAACGGCCCGCACACGCCCACGATCGAGGCGCACACCCAACACGCGCGTGGGAGCGCTGGCAGCGAATGCATCGCCTGCCACATGCCGAAGATCGAGCAGACGATTGCCGACGTGAATGTCCGCAGTCACACATTTGCGTTCATCACGCCGGAGATGACGGATCAGTTCAAGATCCCGAACGCGTGCACGAGCTGCCACGCCGACAAATCGACCGATTGGGCGCGCGAGGCGCTCAAGAAGTGGCCTGGCGTCTCGCCGTGGAGAGCCAATTGATCTCAACGACCATCCCAGACCTGAGGAGACACCAATGAGACGTACCGCCGTGCTGTGTGCAGTCATCTCGCTCACGTCGTTCATGTCGATCGTTCGCGCCCAGGAGATGCCCGCGGCTTACAAACAGGTGCTGGACACGCTCGGAAGAACCGGCGACTTCAAGGACAACGTCCTCAAGGTCAACATCCCACGGAACGACCTGTCTGTGACCGTCGCCAATGTCAAGACGCCGACGCCATTCGGGTTCGGCGGCTGGGTGGCCATGACCAGGGGATCCGGGATGGACGTGATGATGGGCGATCTTGTGCTGACGCAGGAGGAGGTCAACCCCGTCATGTCCGCCCTTCTCGACAACGGTCTCGAGGCGACTGCACTGCACAACCATTTCTTCTGGGACGAGCCGCGGATGTTCTACATGCACGTGCACGGCCACGGGACCCCCGCGGAACTGGCGCGCAGGGTAAAACCGGCACTCGATCTGATTGGCAAAGGTACGAACCGGTCGCCCGCGCCGCCCGCGCCGCCTGCCGCGTCACCCGCCGCAGCGCTCGCACCGGCGATCGACACGGCGAAGATCGCGCAGATTACCGGACATCAAGGCGAGCAGAACGGTGCGGTGTACAAGATCACCGTCGGGCGGGACGATCTCAAGCTGACCGAGATGGGCGCGTCGATCAATGCGCGCATGGGCCTCAACACGTGGGCGGCATTCATCGGCACGAACGACAACGCCGCCGTGGCCGGCGACGTAGCGATGCTGGCGAACGAAGTGCAGCCGGTCCTGAAGGTGCTTCGTCAGAACGGCATCGACGTTGTCGCGCTTCACCACCATATGACCGGCACGAGCCCGGCCATCTACTTCCTGCACTATTGGGGTACAGGTCCAGCGGACAAACTCGCCACAGCCTTCAAAGCGGCGCTGGGCGAGTTGGGGAAGAAGTCGCGACCCTGAGGTCCACACGAGATGGACGTTGAGATACCATCGTCCGACGCTGTGGTGTCACGTGGGGATACGTAGATGCGCCTTGTCCATTGGATGTTCGTTCTGAGTGTGGCCTTCTTCATCAGCGGCCTCGGCCTCGTGATCGCCGGCGCGCGCGACGCGCGGCTGGCACGAGTCGCGAAGTCGCCGGCCGGTGCGTCCGCCATCGCCCCCGTGGCCAGCGTCAAGCAGATCATGCAGGGCATCGTCGG
>JBGOTP010000231.1:0-8488 GCA_041476545.1 Vicinamibacteria bacterium
CGGGGACTTGAATTCAATGACGAACATGTCCTTGCCGTGGCGGATGGCGTCGTGATCCGACAGCAGCACGACATCGATCCCCGCGGACTTGATCGTCTGGATCGCTGTCAGGTGTGCCGTGTCGGTCCCGCGGCGGCAGCCATATGACGCTGATACCATCATCAACAGCAGCGCCCACGTCGCCGGCCCCGATAGTCGAGTCAAAGTCGAGTCATGCCTCTCGGACCATTTCAGTCTTGCTCGACCGGCGTGCCCACCAGCGCCGAATGTCCTCGCCGATCACGAACAGGCAGGGAGTCATGAACAACACGTGGAGGCTCGACGTGACCATCCCTCCGATGCTTGGAGCGGCGATCGGCTTCATGATTTCCATACCCGCACCAGTCGATAACATCACGGGCAACAGCGACAGGACGATGGCCGCCACCGTCATCAGCTTCGGGCGCAAGCGCGCAGCCGATCCGTCGATGACGGCGTCGATGTACGACTGCCCGTCCTGGCGATGATCGAGCGCGGCACGGATGAAGATGATCATGATGATGCCGGTCTGCACCGCCACGGCGAAGAGCGAGATGTACCCGACGATGACCGCGGTCGACATCGGGTAGCCCAGCATCCATTGCAGAAACACACCGCCGACCATGGCAAACGGCACGGACAGCAGAATGAGCACGCTTTCGGCGACCGACCTGAATGCCACAACGAGCAGTCCAAAAATGATGACGAGCGTCAAGGGCACGATCAGACGGAGCCGGGCACGCGCCTCGGCGGCGTATTGATAGAGTCCCGTCCATTCAACAGAGTAACCGGCCGGTAACGACAGATTCTTCGCGAGAAATATCCGCGCGTTCTCCACGTAGTCCGGCCCGGTCATGCCTTGCAGGTCGACGTAGATGTAACCGGCCCGACTGCCATTGTCGTCTCGAATCATCTCGGGCATCTTCCGCACCGCGACATCGGCGATATCACCGAGCGGAACCGCACGGCCGTCCGCCGTGACCACCGGCGTCTTCCTGATCTTGTCGAGCGTGTCGATGTACTCGGGCGAATACTGCACATTCAGAGGGATGATGGCGTCCTGGGATTTGACGCCGGCGATATTGTCGCCGCCGATCGCGTACCGGACCGTCGTCATCGCCTCGTCAACCGTCACGCCCTGCCCGGCCATGCGATCGAGATCGTTCCGCACATCGACGTAGTAGCCTTCCGAAATGCGCTCCGCGATGACAGACTTCGTGCCGGGCAATCCGCGCAACAAGCGCTCGATGTGCTGCGAGATGTCTTCGATGACCGCTACTTCGGGACCCTTGACTTTGAGACCAACGGGCGTCTGAATACCCGTGCTCTGCATCATGACGCGCCCGCGAATCGGCTGGACCCATGCGTTCACGTATCCGATCGTCTCTGCCGCCTTGTCCATCTCGGCAAGGAGCTTCTCCCTCGTCATGCCCTTGCGCCATTTGGATTTCGGCTGCAGGAGCACGGTCGTTTCGATCATCGTGAGCGGAGCCGGGTCGGTGGACGTATCGGCTCTGCCGATTTTTCCGAACACGCGTTCGACTTCAGGAAACGCTTTCAGCTTCTTATCCATCTGCTGAACGATCCAGCCCGCTTCTCTGTTCGGTAGCCCAGGCAGCGTCGTCGGCATGTAAAGGATGGAGCCTTCATCGACGTCCGGCAGAAAATCCTTCGGGAACCTCGTCAACAGGATCGCGGCCGGAATCAACACGAGCATCCCGACGGCGGTGAACGCGTAGCGGTACCGGATCACGGCCTTCAGCGCAGACCGGTAGGCCCGGACCGCAACGCTTTCCTGGAAATTTACGCGCGCGATCGTCTCGCGCTTGAAAATCCAGACCACGATCACCGGCAGGAGAAAGATGGTCAGGAGCGTCGAGAACGCCATCGCGAATGTCTTGCTGTACGCCAGCGGATCGAACAGGCGAGCTTCGCGCTCTTCCAGGAAGAACACGGGCAGGAACGACGCGAGGATGATCAACAGGGAAAACAAGAGCGGCTTGGCCACTGACGCCATCGATCGGATCAGGATCTCCTGTCTCTCTCCTTTGTCTACAGGGCCGACGGCCCTTCGCATCGACAATTCTGCCGTGCAGTTCTCGACGATCACAATCGTGGCGTCGGCGATCTCGCCGATGGCGATGGCCAGACCGGCCAGCGAAAACAGATTGATCGTTTGTTTGAAGCCGACGAGGGGCAACGCCGTCGCGACGACACTGAGAAGAAGGATGGCAATCGGTCCAACCGCGGCGCGCACATTTCTGAGAAACAACAGCGTCACGACAACGAGGACGATCAGTTCGATGCCCAGTGTTTCAAGAAACTGCCGGACCGTCGCTCCAATCCAGGCGGATCGATCGTAGGTTGTGACGATGTCGACGCCCTGGGGCAGGAGCGGGCGGAGTTGCTGGAGCTTCTGCTCGAGCAATCGCGTGATCGCGAGGACGTTCTGGTCCTGCTCCATGATGGCGATGCCGCCGACCACCTCGCCCGTGCCGTCCAGATCAACGGTGCTGCGCCGCTGGTCGTACCCCACCGTGAAATAGCCGACATCCTTCAGGGAGACCGGCGTGCCGTCTGAACGGCGGCCGACCACCAGGAAATCCAGCTTGTCGATGTCCTCGGTGTTCATGACACCGCGCAGCTGATAGTCGCGGTTCGTGACCTCGATCATGCGTCCGCCGGCTTCTTGAAACACGCCTTGGACAGCCGTGATCACCTGCTTGAGTGGAATGCCGGCCTGGGCCAGAAGGGGCGGAAAGATCTTGATCTGGTACTGCTTCTCCAATCCGCCGACCGAGGCGACTTCCGCAATGCCTGGAACGGTCTGAAGCGCGGGCTTGAGCTGGCTCTCGTTGACCAGGCGCAGTTCGCGCAAGTCGTGGGCGCCTTGCCGATCGACGAGCGCGTACTGGTAAATCCAACCCATGCTGCTGGCATTGGGCCCGAGCGTCACGCTCGCGTCGGGCGGCAGTTGCGGGCGGATGGCGTTGATCCGATCCAGGACCAACTGTTGCACCTTGTCGCGGCGGGCCGTGTTGCTCAGGATCACGTAGATGAACGAGTACCCCATGTGGGACGAACCGCGTAGCGACTGAATGTCGGGAGATCCCACGAAGGCCCTAATCAGGGGTTCGGTGACCTCGGTCTCCAGTAATTGCGGACTGCGCGCCCACTTCACGTACACGACAATCTGCGGATCGGAAATGTCGGGAATGGCGTCGAACGACGCCGTCCGGATGGAATACAGGCTGAACAGAACCCCAGCCGCGACCACGGCCCAGACGGCCGCCCGCCACCGGATGACGGCTCGAATGACGGTGATCACCTGACGGAACCGCCAGGATCCGCGGGCGCCCCCTCCGTGCCCTTCAATTTGTGTTCAGCGTCGATGAAGAAACTGCCGAGCGTGACGACCTGCGCGCCTTCAGCGAGGCCGTTGAGGACCTGAGTGTACAGTTCACCCTGGATCCCGGTGTGAATCTCCTGCAGGGCGTACTCTCCAGGTTGCTGCTCGACGTACACGATCTGCCGATCGCCTTCCTCGATGATCGCCTCGTTCGGAACGGACAGAAACGGTCCTCGTTCGACGACGATCTCCAGAACGTACCGCGTGGAATTCTGACGCCCAACGGCGGCGAGCGAGGCCTCCACGGTGGCACCGGCGCCACGAGGCGTGACTCGCGTCACGTAGGCCTGGTACATGGATGACTTCGAGCTGGGTGGAAAGGCGCGCGCCCGCTGTCCGACTTTCACGAGCCCGGTGTCGGGCCCCACGAGCCGGGCGCTGAGGATCTTCCCCGTCTGGTCAATCGTGCCCGCGGTGCGGATCCAGGTCTGGATGAGACGGGAGGAGACCGTACCCAAGGTCAAGGTGAGCGCCGCCGCCTGGGATTCCGTGATCGTGGTTCCCCGGGGGGCGATACGCGTATGCTGTCGAACGTCCTGAGCGCGGGCGACGCCGCTAGTCAGCAGGAGGCTAACGAGCAGCGGGGACGCGAGGTGCTTTGGGCTCAGTGACAATAGTTGTCTTTACTGTCCATGATGTGCGTGCCCCACGGAAAGAGACCGACGTTCAGGACTTTCTCCACGGCCTCGGTCTTCGCATCGATAATCACGACCGCATTCTCGGTGGAGTCCGCGAGGTAGATCTTCTGGTCGGCCGTGTCCGTGGTCGCCGTCTCGAGCTGGATGTTGGTTCCGATCTTGATCCGTCCGGCCGGCCTCAGCGTCTTCATATCGTAGACGTAGACGAACCCGCTGGTCGAGCTGATCACGAAAGCCTTGCCGGCGGCGAAGTTCACGCCGGTCATGTTCTCGCCCGCTTCGAGCGTGGCGGCGACCTTGTCGGAACGCAAATCGATGATCGAGATCGTCTGGTCGCCGTTGTTCGGCGTAATCGCGTAGTTGCCGTCGTGGCTCATGTAAATGCGCCAGGGATCCTTGCCGACCCTGATTACCTTGATGACCTTGTCCTCGCGGGGATCGATCTTCGCGGCGACGCCCAGATCGGTATCGGTCGCGTACAGATAGCGGCCATCGTTGGTGATTTGGGGGATGTTGATGCCCTTGATTTCACCCAGGTATTTCTTGGGGTCCAGCTTGGCGACACCTGGCACCTCGGCGACTTGAATCTTTTTCAACAGCTCATGACGCCTCACGTCGATGACACCGACCCAATGCGCGCCGTAGTTGCCGACATAGGCCTTCGAGCCGTCCGGCAGGAAGACCGTATTGAGTGGTTCGACGAGGCCGGGGATGGTCTTGATCTTCGTGAGCGAGACCATGTCGATCACCGAGATGGAATCGCCCTCGGGATTGCCCTGGTAGTACCAGCGACTATCCGGTGAAAACGCCAGGTGCTCGGGTGCGATGTCGACCGGGATGACTTTCACGAGCTCCAGTGTTCGCGCGTCGATGATGTACGCCTTGTTCGCGCGCGTGCCGCCCGTGACGACATAGCGGCCGTCCGGAGACATCATGACCATGTGCGGATTGACGTTGTTCCCGAGAAACGTCCGCCCGACGATTTTCTTGGTCTTGATGTCCATGAACGCGATGTCGTTCGAGTCTCGATTGACGATCATCACGACAGAGGTCGGATCGACGACCTTGACATCCGCGGCCCGCACGCCCGACAGCGCCCCGCCCGCGACGAGCACTGCCCCGCCCGCGATCACAAACCGTCTTAATCTGGTCATGTATCCTCCTGCCCCCGAATGAACCTGACGCTAGAATCGCGCCTGTAACCGCACCGCGGGCACGAGGAAGCCGACCGATGTGGTCCCTGACGGCGACTCGAACACGTGCTGCACATGAAACGACAACCTCAATTTCTCTGAAATCTGGAAATTGTAATAGCCTTCGGCCAGCCGTTCGTGGTCGCCGGTTTCGAGATCCGTTTGAGCATACCCGACACCCCAGAAGTCCAGGGGATTGAATACCGCACCATTCCGAATCTGGAATCCTGCGCTGTAGAAGTGATCGCGACCGCCGGGAGCCGCCGCAGCCCCGTAGCGGCCAAACAGCCCGAAGATCGGCGTGAGCTTCTGATCGAGACTGACACCCGCCGCGGATCTGCTGCGCCCAGTGCTGTTGTCGTTGCGAAACCACACACGATAGTCCCCTTCACCCAACCCCGGCGGACGCGCGACGTAGTCCACCTCTGCCAGGGAATAGATCGATTGCGAAAGATTCGTCGCGTCGGTGTTGCTTTGCTGGAAACCTGCCTTGAATGCGAAGCCGTTCTTGGGATCGAACACGCCGACGAGACCGGGACCATTACTCGCCAGACCGAGCGTCGGGTTGTTCACGAGCCCGTCGCTGATGAACTGCGCCGTTTCGTCGTTGGCGACCGCATTCCGATCGAAATAGTTGGTCAGGTCGAGACGTCCGGCGCTCAAGGCGAGTTTTTGAGAGAAGAGCTCCGTCCGCAGCCATGCCTCACGAACGTTCACTTCATTTTGGCGGACGAGCCTGGCCGTATAGCTGTTGACGAGCGTGAGCCCATGAATCTCGGCATCGGGTGGCGCGCCACTCAGGCCGACAATGTCGGCAAAGAAACTCGTGTACTGGGCCAGGCCGGCCGAAAACAGCAGATCGGCGGACGCCAGTTGATACGCGTGCCCGTTGAACCCGGACGAATTGCCGCTCGTTTGTCTCGCAAACTGCGTGACACTCGCGGCGCTCACGCCGACCAGAATCTTCTTGTCGTCCTGATCCGCGAAGGCTTGTTCGAGTTTTTCGCTCAGCCACTGCCGGCGATAGACTCGCTCTCTTTGATAGGTCACGCGCTTCCTGGCGCCAGAGACCGGATCGTCGTGTTCCTGGCCGTTGGCATCGACGTACACCTCGATCCGCTTGACCCGTGTTTCGGGCTCGGAAAGCACGGTGCTCGATTCCAGTTCGCTGAGCCGTTGCTCGAGTGTCTTGATGCGATTGAGCAAGGCTTGTGTGTCGGTGGCATTGCCGGCGGCCGATTCGACCGCTATTGGGGCGCCGGGAATCACCAGAGGCTCCAGCGTCACCGCCAGCCTCTGGGGCTGGTTCGTGACGGTAATCTCCTGCGAGGACCGCTCAAACCCGGAGGCATCGACGTAGAGCACGTACTGCCCCGGAGCGACCTGGTCGATTGAAAAGGTCCCGTCGGCGTTTGCGTGGATGGTGCGTTCAACGTCGGTCATGCCCGGCATGTTCCGCATCTGCGGCGAGGCGGCCGACGCGGGGGAGGGGAATGCCCTCAGCGAGATCTCCGCGTTGGCAATGACGCCTCCCTGAGCGTTGGCCACGCGGCCGCTGATAGACGAGGTTTGAGCCGACGCGACGGTTGCCGCCAGCAACAGCGCGAAAGCCCCGAGCACAATAGGACGAACTCTGCCCATAGATGACACCTCTCGAACGCGTGTGGAGCGTACGGATCGTAACCAGATGCGCGCCGGCGGTACCTGAAGAGTTTCTGAAGATTTGACACGCCCGCCCAACTCCGCCATCCTTGAATCGTGACGTTGCTCTGGAAGCAGGTCGGATCGCTTGCCGGCCTGCTCGCGCTCGTGGGCGCGCTGTGGACACCCTGTGCCGGTTGGCAGGCGACCGCGGAAGCGCGGTTGACGTGCTGCATAGCCAACGGTGAGTGTCCCATGCAGCAGTCCGACTCCTCCAGCGCCACCCCGCATGTCCGAGTAACGCAGGCCGCGGCTGACAGTTGTTGTGCGGCGGCAGAGGGCTCTCGGTCCGGCTCCCCCGCTTCTTCGTCATTCGCCGCGTTGCCCGCGACGCTGGTCGCCATCAACACGCCGGCGGGCGCACTCCCTCCAGACCTCGCCGATGCCCGTTCGGCGTGGCGCATCCTCGACACTCTTCCAACGACGCCTGTCCCCAGGCATCTCCTGCTCTCGGTCTTCCTCGTCTAGTCACTGACGTCGTGGTGTGTCTGCCTGGGCGCTGGTGCGTCCAGGTGCGCTCACGCGTGGCGCGCGTTCACGTGCGTCACCTCACGAAGGTCGTGACCTGTGATCAACCGGCTGATTGAACTCGCGCTCCGGAACCGATTCCTCGTCGTCGCCGCGTATCTCGGCCTCGCGGGATGGGGCTATTGGGCGCTGACCGCAACGCCCATCGACGCCATCCCTGATCTGTCCGACAACCAGGTCATCGTGTTCACCGACTGGCAGGGCCACAGCCCGCAGGAAGTCGAAGACCAGGTCACCTATCCGATGACGGTCAACCTTCAGGGGCTGGCCGGCGTGCGCGTGGTGCGATCGCAATCGGCGTTCGGCTTCTCGATGATCTACGTCGTCTTTCAGGACAACATCGATCTCTATTTCGCCCGCGCACGCGTGCTCGAACGCATGAGCCTCGTGACGAAAACGCTGCCGGCCGGCGTCGCGCCAACGCTTGGTCCGGACGCCACCGGTGTCGGTCATGTCTTCTGGTACACCCTCGAAAGCCCGACCCGCTCGCTGCGCGAGCTGCGCACCCTTCAGGACTGGTTCGTTCGGTATCAGTTGAATGCCGTCCCAGGTGTTGCGGAAGTGGCGTCGGTCGGCGGCTTCGTCCAGCAGTACCAGATCGACGTCGATCCGAACCGCCTGCGCTCCTACAACCTTCCCTTGAGCGCCGTGGTGAGTGCCGTTCGCGACAGCAACATGAACGTCGGCGGGAACGTGCTCGAATCGAACGGCGCCTGGCTGATGGTGCGCGGCGTCGGACTGATCGAATCAGTCGACGATGTCAAACGGATTCCCATCAGAGCGGCCGGCGGCGTGCCAGTGTACGTCGATCAGGTGGCCAACGTGCACGTGGGCGACGCCTTTCGCGTGGCGTCGCTCGTGAAGGGCACCAGGGAAGCCGTTGGAGGCGTCGTGGTGGCCCGAACCGGCGTCAACACGAAGGAAGTGATCGACGCCGTCAAGGCCCGGATCGCGCAGATTCGACCCGGCCTTCCGCCTGATGTGACGGTCGTCCCGTTTTA
>JBGOTP010000232.1:0-8390 GCA_041476545.1 Vicinamibacteria bacterium
CAACTCGCGGCCCGGCCGGCACGGGGGTACTCTGTCCAACTCCCAGATCCGCTCTTCGACAACATTCACAAGCGAGGCGCGAAGCGACGCCCCCGATGCATGCTGATACGGGTCGATTAAGCCCAGCTGTTCAGCGAGCACATCATCGCCCAGCGCCTCCCAGCACCAGCGCGCCAGGTCGTTCGGAAACTCGTACAGCTCAAAGTGATCGTCGAGTGCGCACCGCATCATGTGATGTTCGAGCGTCGCATCGGATGCCGTCCTGGCGACGTCGAGCAATTCGCGCAGGCTGGTGCACGTCTTGCCGACCGCGCAGCGGGCGAGGCTGCAGTCGAAGAGCGCGAACGCCTCAATCGAATCCACCAGTCACCTCCACATGCCAGGCGCCTTGCAGGTCGCCGGTCGGCCGGTGCCCGCAGGCCTCCAACACGCGTGCCAGCTGCGGATCTCCTGCACTGACAGACAGATTGATTTGTACGGTTCAGTTCGTTGACGCGATAAGTGACAGCCTCCTGTACAGAATGCCGACAGACGTCGATCTGGCGTGTTCCTTGCGAACCTGGGTGGCTGCAATGAATGGGAAGGTGCAGATGACTGGAACGATGCGCTTCACGGTATCAATGGCGCTGCTGCTCGTCGGCGTTCTGATGGCCGTGCATCGCGGCGGGTTTCTCACGGAAGTCAAAATCGGATTGGTCGACAGTCCGGAAGTGAAGTTCGGCGTCGGCTACGTGTTCCACTGAACGGTTGAGTGAGGCGGTCCGAGATTTTCATGAAATGTGTGCGGCAGCGATCACCCTCGGCGTACCCGCCAGCGCAGTTGTTCGACATGGCTGAGTTGGCAAATGCGGCATTTTTTGCGGGAGCGTGTAAAAAATACTCCTTGTCGGGATGTCGCACGGGCTTGACAGAATGTTCTGGCCACGTTCGCCATAGGAGTGTGGTGGCACGTGACTTGCCGTTAGCAATAACAGGAGGTAAGCGTATGCGACTTCTGAAACTGTCTGCGGGGTTCGTTGCACTCGGATGTTCGATCGCTGCGTCTGCTTACGCAGGACCGGACCAGTCCGTTCAGGTTGGCGTGGCCACCGGCGCCACGGTTGAATCGCATCCCGGGGAGACACCTCATGCGAACAAACCAGCGGATGTCCATGCAAAGGGCACCGTGTCGGCGCACGTTGCGGCCAGTCCCGCACTCGGCTTGCGGTTGCAGCCGTTGCTGCCGGCGGGGATGACGCTTGATGCCGCGGCAAGGGGCTTCCGTACGGAAGGGCAGTTCATTGCGGCGCTTCACGTGTCAAGCAACCTCGGCATCCCCTTCGATCGGTTGAAGGCCGAAATCACGGGCACGGCCCACGACAGTCTCGGCCAGGCGATTCACAATCTGAATGCCACCGTCGACGCGCGTGCCGAGGCGCAGAAGGCCGAGACCCAGGCAAAGGCGGATGTCCAGGCGTCCACGCATCCGACGCTGGCGCAGCGCATCGAGGCGAATGCCGCGCTTGCCGAACGGTTGCGGCCCCTCCTGGCAGGGGTGAGCCTCGATATCGCTGCCAACGGTTTCGGCAATGAGGCGCAGTTCGTTGCGGCGCTTCACGCGTCGAGCAACGTTGGCGTTCCGTTCGATCGGCTCAAGGCCAGAATCACCGGCACGGCCCACGAGAGCCTTGAACAGGGGATCCACGCGTTGAAGGCCACGGCAGACGCGCGTGCCGAGGCCCAGACGGCCGAGAGCCAGGCAAGAGCGGACATGCAGGCCACGACGAAAGTCGAGGCCATGCGGCAGGCCCCGGACAAGGACAGGGGCGACCGATGACTGCGCGGCTCATGGCGGGCGCCCTCGTGGCGCTCGTCATCGTCGTTCCCGGACCGGCGAGCGCTCAGGGCCTCGTCCCGATCCCGGTGAAAGGCCTCCTTCCACTGCAAGGTGGGTCGCGCGGCACGCCGCCGAGCAGTACACCGTCTGGCAGTACGCCGTCGCCGAATCCCGGCGGCGTGCCCGCCGGGTCGGACATCACTGTTGCGACGGGTACCTCCCTGGTCGCGTGGATCGACGATGCGAGCGTGATCGCGCCGGGAAGCGTCGCGCTCTCGATCGCGACGCTGCGTTGGCAAGGGGCTGGCTTGAGCCAGGTCGGCTGGCCCGTCGCGGGCATGGCCATTGGACTCGCGCCGCGTCTGCAACTGAGCGCGACCGTTCCACGTCTGGTTGACAACCGCGATGCTGGCGGGGCTCCAGGAGGACTGGGCCCGATGTTCGTCAGCGGCAAGATCTCGGTGCTGGATACGACCCGCGTCGGCATGGTCGGCGTCAGGCTGGCTGTCGCGCCAGCGCTTGAGATTTTCGGGCCAAATGCGTCGCCGACGGCGAGCACGAGTACGCGTTGGGGCGCGCCAGTGAGCATGGAAATCGCGGGCGCGCCCGTGCGCATCTTCAGTAGCGCGGGTTACTTCTCGGGCGGCGCGTGGTTTGCCGGCGGCGGCGTTGGCGGTCACGTGACGAACCGCCTTGGCGTGTCTGCGTCGTTCAGTCGCGCGTGGACGGTCAGCGCGGATCGGACACTTGGCCGAAGTCGAAACGAACTGTCTGGCGGCACCGCGTTTTCGGTGACACCGCATGTCAGTGTCTTCGGATCGATTGGACGGACCATCGCTACGACCGATGCCGACGGGGCCGGGACGACGGTCAGCGCTGGTCTGTCACTCGTGCGTCTGGCGAATTAGCTTCTTAAGACAGGGTCCCGGCCTCGAGGTCGCCCGTCATGAGGGGGTCCATTATGCCCAGAATCACAAATCCGTCACCTCGTCCACCGGGACCGATCGCGAGCCACCGCCGTCGTGTTCGAGGGCAACGACTCGTGCCCCAGCCGGGCGCCTCAGGTTCGGTGGTCAGTACTTTGCCGTGAGCTCAGACGTCGCTCGAAACGCTCCGCAGTTTGCCGAGCGCCTGCGCGCGCATCCGTACGACGTCGTCATCTCCGATGAGCGCACCCATGACTGGACTGGAATGCGTGCACTGGAATTCCTCCGAGAACGGGACCACGACTTGCCTTCATCCTGGTCGCCGCTGCCGACGATGACACGGTGGCGGAAGGCATGTTGAAGGGAGCGTCGGACTGCGTCGACCGCAGCCGCTTGGGTTTCTTGCCGCTGGCGGTCGCACTGGCAGTCGAAGAGCGAACAGCGCGGACGGAGCGACGCCGCGTCGAACACGAGCTACGGCGCGCGCGGGCCCTCTACGACGCGCTCGTGGAGAATCCCTCCTACGGGGTCTGCCAGGTTGATGCGACCGGCCGGTTCGTCTATGCAAGCGAGACGCTCGTGGCCATGTTGCACTATGTGTCGCGGGACGAGTTGCTGCGGACAAATCTGATGTCGGACGTGATGCGGGATTCGGGCAGTACGAGCGTGAAGGACGCCATTCGCCGGACGGACCGGATCGATGGGCTGTACGTCGACTGGGCCTGCAAAGATGGCACGCTTCTCAGAATCCGACTCAGCGGGCGCCGAATCCTCGACGAAGTGGGCTTGGTCAGCTGTCGGCTAGTCTTGGTGCCGCCCTGTATCCCCGTGATGGCGAGACCATCGAGTGTCTGTTGCTGACCGCGGATCGAGCGCTCTATAAAATGAAGGAAAGGTGTCGACCGCCTGGAACTTTAGGACAAACGCAGCCGACGTCGAGCACTTGCACGCTTGGTGGACTTGGGGCGGTCTGAGAACGGGACGCGGACGAAAACCACGGCACCTGCTGCAGTGCGACCAGCGTCGTTCTCCTCAGGTCGATTTCAATCTTCCGCAAGCGCCGGATCGCTGAGTACGGCGCTCTCCGCAGCCCAGTCGATCGTCTGGAGCGAGCTGGTGTCCTCACTACGAGTCACGTCGTCATGGCCAAGTCGGACACATCATCCAGCCAACCGAACCTGGGAGTTCGTGTCGTCTCGATACGGGAAATCGTGGCATCATAGTCAGTTGTGATCGCCATTGAAATTCGACAACCCGGCGGACCAGAAGTGCTGACGCCGGTTGAGCGTCCGCGCCCGACGATTGGCCCGGGCGAGGTGCTGATCCGCGTGGCGGCCGCCGGCGTGAATCGGCCGGACGTCATGCAACGCCAGGGACGCTATCCCCCTCCTCCAGGTGCGCCCGACATTCCCGGTCTCGAAGTCGCGGGCACGATCGAGGAGGTAGGAGCCGAGGTTCGCGATCGGCAGGTCGGCGATCGCGTCTGCGCGCTCGTGTGGGGCGGGGGTTACGCCGAGTACTGTGCGGCGCCTTCACCCCAGTGCCTGCCGCTTCCGCGCGGGTTCGACATGGCGCATGCCGCGGCCCTGCCGGAAACGACGTTTACCGTCTGGACCAACATGGTCGAGCGCGGCCGTTTGACACGGGGCGAGACCGTCCTCATCCACGGCGGATCGAGCGGCATCGGCACGACCGCCATCCAGCTCGCACGCGCCCTGGGTGCGCGCGTCTTCACGACCGCGGGTTCGGCGGAGAAGTGCACCGCGTGCGAGGCGCTCGGGGCCGAGCGGGCCATCAACTACCACGCCACGGATTTCGTGGCCGCCGTGCGCGACGCCACCGGAGGATCGGGCGTCGACCTGGTGATCGACATGGTCGGCGGGGACTATCTGCAGCGGAACCTCGAGTCGCTCGCGATGGACGGCCGTCTGGTGCAAATCGGTCAACTGGGCGGACCGAAGGCGCAGATCAACATGAGTCCGGTCCTGCAGCGCCGGCTGACCATCACGGGTTCAACGCTGCGGGCGCGGACCGTGGAGCAGAAGGGCGCCATCGCCAGGGCCGTCCACGAGCGTGTGTGGCCGCTCCTCGAGTCCGGCGCGGTGAAGGTTGTCCTGCACGCCACGTTCCCCCTTCGCGATGCCGCCGAGGCGCATCGTGTGATGGAGTCGAGCGTGCACATCGGCAAACTCGTGCTCGTGGTTTAATACACACGTTCAACATGGAGTACGTTCGACTCGGCACGACCGGTCTGAAAGTCTCGCGCATCTGCCTCGGCTGCATGACCTACGGCACGCCGAGGTGGCGGCCGTGGGTGCTCGACGAAGAAACCAGTCGCCCCTTCTTCACGCGCGCGATCGAGCACGGGATTAACTTCTTCGACACCGCCGACATGTACTCGATCGGCGTCAGCGAGGAGGTTGTCGGCCGCGCGCTCAAGGCATTCGCCCCTCGCGATCAGGTCGTCATCGCCACCAAGGCGTTCTGGCCGATGGGGAAGGGCCCGAACGATCGCGGGCTGTCGCGCAAACACCTGTGCGACGCCATCGACGGATCGCTCCGCCGTCTGGGCGTCGACTACATTGATCTCTACCAGATTCACCGCTTCGATCCGGACACACCGATCGAAGAAACGCTCTCCGCCCTCGACGACATCGTCCGCGCCGGGAAAGTCCGATACATCGGCGCATCGAGCATGTCGGCCTGGCAGTTCGCCAAGATGCTTTACGTGTCGGATCGGCACGGGTGGGCGCGCTTCGTGACGATGCAGAACCATTACAACCTGGTGTATCGGGAAGAAGAACGCGAGATGCTGCCGCTCTGCCGCGAGGAGGGTGTGGGCGTCATCCCATGGAGTCCGCTGGCCCGGGGGTTTCTTGCCGGGAACCGGCGCAAGGCCGACTACGGCGATACGCCTCGCGCGAAGACCGACGACTTCGCACACGAGCTGTATTTCACCGACGCCGACTTCGCCGTGGCCGATCGCGTCGTGGAACTTGCCGCTCGCCATGGCGTGAAGCCGGCGCAGATGGCGCTGGCCTGGCTGATTGCGCAGCCGGGCGTGACCGCGCCAATCGTCGGTGTGTCCAGGCTTGTTCAGCTGGACGAAGCGGTCGGCGCGCTCACGGTCAGACTCTCGAGCGATGACGTGGCCTTCCTCGAGGAACCGTATCAGCCGCACCCCGTGCTTGGCATCGCGTCCGCGCCAAAAAAACGGTGATCTCCCGCCAGTCCATCGTCGCCCTCGAGCATCGCAACTTCCGTCTGCTCTGGATCGGTCTCCTGGCGTCGCAGACGGGATCGATGATGCAGAATGCCGCGCTGCTGTGGCACGTGTCGCTGCTCGTGCCGCCGGCGCAAAAGGGGCTGGCGCTCGGTCTGGTCGGCCTGGTGCGCTTCCTCCCGATTGTCGTCTTCTCGCTCGTGAGCGGCGTCGTGGCCGACGTGTGGGATCGTCGACGCCTCATGCTGTTCACGCAGGCTGCGGCGGCCACGGTCGCGCTGACGCTGGCGATCCTCACATTCCGTGGTCTGTCGGTCGTCTGGCCGATCTACGCGCTGGCTGCCCTCGGCGCGGCCGTCGGGACGTTTGATCTGCCCGCGCGACAGGCCCTCGTGCCGATGCTCGTGCCGCGGGCGCATCTGCCCAACGCCATCAGCCTGAACATGATCATGTTTCAGACGGCCTCGGTCGCCGGCCCCGCGATCGGCGGCCTGATGATCGCGTCGACGAGCGTGGCCTGGGCCTACATGGCCAACGCCGTGTCGTTCGGCTTTGTCATGGTTGCGATCGTGATGATGCGTGATGTGCCGGCAATCGAGGACAAGGCCGAGTCAATCGAGGACAAGCGCGAGTCAATCGAGCGCAAGAACGACATCTCGCTCCGTGCCGCGATGGAGGGCCTTCGATTTGTCTTCCGGTCGCCCATCATCCGCTCCACGATGCTGCTCGATTTCTTCGCGACGTTCTTTTCGTCCGCGACGGCGTTGCTGCCGATCTTCGCGCAGGACATTCTGCATGTCGGTCCACGCGGATACGGATGGCTGTTCGCGGCGCCTGCCGTCGGTGCGCTCGTGACGAGTGCGGCGCTCGTGCCGCTCGCCGAACGCATCGATCGCCGAGGTCAGGCCATGCTCTGGTCGGTCGTGGGGTACGGCCTGGCGACGGTGGCCTTCGGCGTCTCCCACTGGTTCTGGCTATCCTTCGCGTGCCTGGCGGCCACCGGCATCACCGACACGATTAGCGCCGTCATGCGCAGCATCATCCGGCAGCTCGAGACCCCCGATCGCCTGCGCGGCAGGATGATCGGCATCAACATGGTGTTCTTCATTGGCGGACCGCAGCTTGGAGAGTTCGAGGCGGGAACGGTCGCGAGCTGGTTCGGCGCCGCGTTCTCCGTGGTCTCCGGCGGCATCGGGTGTCTCCTCGCCACCGCGTGGGTCGCCGCGTCCACGCCCATGATTCGCCACTATCGCCACAACGCGCCGCGATAAGAACGGCTTCCGGTGGCAGTTCGGATCTCCGTGCGTCATGTTGCCCATCTGGATCTGGGTGAATTCCGTCATCGTGCTGACCGTCGGGATCACTCGTCTCCGCCAACCGGTCGGCAGGCCGGACACCGCGCCCTTCGCCTCGTACTTTTCCGCGGTCGCGGCGGTCAACGGGTTCCTTGGCGGACAGTCATATCCGCGGGATCGCATCCGGATGATCTCAGCGATCATCGCGCGTTCGGCCGTGACCGTCGCTGGGAGAGGCTGCGGTCGCGGTGTCGTGCGATCGCGCCGGCCCGCCTCCGACGGTTGGCGGTGACGAGGGATCCCGACGATCACGTGGTTGGGATTGCCGGTTCCCGCAGATCGCGCGTGCGACCACGCGTGCGCGCCGTTGAACCTGCATTCCGTCTCCTCCCGTCTCTCACTCGGCGCCAAATCCTGACAATCTGATGGCTCCAACACGTTGAATCCAACGGTTCACCCCTATACACTGCAGCCGTCGTCGAAATATTGGTCATGGAGTTTCGTCGACTACTGCAGACAGACGAACACTACCGAAGAGCGCGCACGGTCAAGTTCAGGAAGAGGTCGTTTCTATGGCGCTACCCGTGTTCAAACCAACGCAGACTCAAAGGGAATGGGTTCAGGATGAACGTAGGACCGCGGCATTCATCCGTGCGTTTTGGACGGCGGCTTCAGCGCGTCAGCGAAAAGCTCCAGGGTTCCTCTGGTTCCTCACCGCATGCGCCTAGACCAACGTTATGGCAGACGGGACGGGTCATGAGTCCACCAGAAAGTGGCGGAATGACAACCTGGCCGACTACCTTGGCGTTACCTATCAGTCGATCACGAGTCTGGCAGCGGCGCTCAGCCGAGCGTTTCCGAAGTTCACGGCCCTCAGTGCCCGCAGGTGCCAGCGCACTCTTCAACCTTATTGGTTTCCGAGGAATTCGCGACTCGTTCGATCTCGATGTTTACTCCCAAGTCGCAAGAGGAACCTTCAGTCCAGCGCCCAGGCGGAAGATCGCTACTAAGCCCATCGACCGGAAGGGTGGGAGCAGAGTCCTTCCCGTCAAGTCTGAAATGGATTCTCTTACGCTGATGGCCAAACGGAGCGTGCGGATTCGAAAGCAACACAACAAGTTGACCAATCA
>JBGOTP010000233.1:0-8389 GCA_041476545.1 Vicinamibacteria bacterium
ACGTGCGGCTCGAGTCGCGCAGCCATGTCAATGCCCCAGGCGTCCCTGCTGGTGGTGTGTTCTGGCGGACGACGCTCGGTGACCGAAACTTGTCGAGCATCACGCAGGTCGGTCTCGTGAACAACCTCAACGACGCGATGGCGTGGGGCCTGTTCCCGCTGGTCTTCAGTGCCGCCAACCTCGACCTCAGGCAGATCGGCTTGTTGGCCGCGCTCTATCCGGCCACGTGGAGTGTCGCGCAGCTCGCGACCGGTGCGTTGTCCGACCACATCGGCCGGAAGTGGCTCATCGTCGGCGGCATGATCGCGCAGGCGATCGCGATTGGGATCATCTGCGTCTCCGAGGCGATCACGGGCTTTGCGTGCGGCGCGATCCTCCTCGGCCTCGGCACGGCAGCGGTCTACCCCACGTTGCTCGCCGCGATCGGCGACGTCGCCGCGCCGTCATGGCGCGGCGCCGCGATCGGCGCGTACCGATTCTGGCGCGACGCCGGCTACGCCCTTGGCGCTCTGCTGGCAGGCTTCGGCGCTGACGCGCTCGGTCTCGACGGTGCTTTGTGGGTTGTCGCGGCACTGACGCTGGCGTCCGGACTGTTCGCCGGGTGGCGCTTGAGCGAGACGCGCCACGTGGCGCTGCTCCGTGGCGCTCCCGGACACATTTGACGATCACGGTCACAGAAACGGAGACATCGCGATGGCTATCACCTGTCCTGTCGATCTCGACACGCTGCAGCTTCGACGCGAGATTCAGTCCATCTACGGCCGCGTCGCCGATGACCCGGGCGGGTCGTTCCATTTCCACCGGGGACCGGAGTATGCGGCGTCACGGTTGGGCTACGACCGGGCGGCGCTTGCCGCGTTGCCTGACGAGGCGACCGCGTCGTTCGCCGGCGTCGCGAATCCGCATCGCATCGCGCCCATGTTCGCCGGCGCGACGGTTGTGGACATCGGCTGCGGCGCGGGCATGGACCTGCTGCTGGCCGCCACCGCGGTTGGGCCGCAGGGCCACGCGATTGGCGTGGACATGACCGAGAACATGGCGGCGCGGGCGCGTGCCGGAGCGGCCGCGGCCGGACTGGCGAACGTCGAGGTCCGGCTTGGCGACGCGATGGACCTGCCGGTCGAATCCGGCAGCGTGGACTTCGTCATCTCGAACGGCGTCCTCAATCTCACGCCGGACAAGAGCCGGGCGTACGGAGAAGTGTTTCGCGTCCTCAAGCCGGGAGGCGCGTTCCTGTACGGCGACATCGTCCTCGGCGCCGAGCTCGACGAGTCGATCAGGCGCGATATCGATCTCTGGACGGGTTGAATCGCCGGTGCTCTGCCGGCGGCAGAGCTACCCGTCGTGCTGGCCACCATCGGCTTCGAGCCGGTCGAGGTTCGCGACCGATTTGAGTGCTTCCTCGGAACGTCCAAGGAACGCACCGCGCGGAAGTATGGGGTCGTTGGCGTCAACGTGTATGCGGCGAAGCCGCGCTGATTTGCAAAGGGAGGAGACCCATGAGCTCGATCACACCTGATTCGATCGCACCTGAAATGATCGCACTGAAATCCCGGCTGAAGGCCACGTGGATGGCCGGCGACTTCGGCCTGATCGCCAAATCGTATGAACCAGGCGCGGCCGAGTTCGTCCGACGGCTGAGCCTGCCGGGCGGCGCGCGCGTGCTGGATGTTGCCTGCGGCACCGGCAACCTCGCGATCCCTGCCGCGCGGGCCGGCGCATCGGTGACCGGCGTCGACATCGCCCCGAATCTCCTGGAGCAGGCGCGATCGCGAGCGAAGGCGTCGGGCGTTACGGTCCGCTTCGACGAGGGCGACGCGGAGCAGTTGCCCTATGAGGACGGCAGCTTCGACACGGTCATCAGCATGTTCGGCGTGATGTTCGCGCCTCGTCCGGAGTTGGCGGCCGCCGAGTTGCTTCGCGTGTGCCGGAGCCGCGGGACGATCGCGTTGGCCACCTGGACCCCGTCGGGCTTTATCGGCCAGATGTTCAAGCTCATGGCCGGCCACGTGCCGCCGCCCGCCAACATGCCCTCACCGATAAAGTGGGGCGACGAGACGACGGTCCACGACCGGTTGGGGAATGGCGCGTCGGAACTGCGATGCACCAGACGGCAGATTGTGTTCACGTTTCCATTTGCCGGAGCCGAACTCGTCGAGTTCTGGCGGATGTACTACGGACCCACCAATAGGGCCTTCGAAGCGCTCAAAGCCGATGCCGGGAAGCACGCCGCGCTGCGGGGCGACCTCGAACGACTCTGGTCGGAACACAACCAAGCTGCGGACCGCACGACGCGTGTCGAGTCGGAGTACCTGGAGATCCTGGCAACGCGACGCTGACCAAGCCCGGGAAGGGAGCATTGGAGCAACGGACGAATGGGTGGACGATGTTGTGATGCGGCGGCGCGGCACTTTGATGCGACGGTCGCCGAAGAGGATCTCGCTCAGTATCGCGAGCGGGGCCTCGAGAAGCGGGCCAGATTGCTGATGGACGCGCTGCGGCGGTCCGGTGTGACCGGCCGCAGCGTGTTGGACATCGGATCAGGCGTCGGCGCGGTGAGCTTCGAGCTGCTCAAAGCCGGCGCCTCGCACGCGACCCTGTCCGAAGCGTCGCCGGCGTATCTGGCGGCCGCCAGGACCGAGGCCGCGCGGGCGGGCGTGAGCGACCGTCTCGACCTGATCGCGGGAGACTTCGTCGATACGGTGAACGAGATTCCGGTCGCGGACATCGTCATCATGGACCGGGTCATCTGCTGCTATCCAGACTGGTCGCCGCTCCTCACCGCCGCCGCGAGCCGCGGTCGCGCCTTGTTGGGCCTGGTCTATCCGCGAGCGCGGCCCGACGTGCGACTGGTCATCGGCTTCGACAACTTCCGCCGCCGCCTGAAGGGCGATCTCTTTCGCGCGTTCGTGCATCCCCCCGCGGCCATGGAGGCAGCGTTGCGCTCCAGCGGCTGGCGGCTGGTGAGTCGCGAGGGCACGTTCGTGTGGCGCGTGGACCTCTTCGCGCGCGGCTGAGTGGTAGTCGGTGCCCCCGGCTCTCTGGTAAGCTAGGGGCAACATAATGCGTCTCGAGCGGCCCCGGGGGATTCTGCGACTCATTTGCGTGCTACTGCTGAGTTGGACGGCGGTGGACTTGGGTGCGTCCGGACTCTGCGCGCTGGATCGTGAGGACGCACCGCTGGTGTCCTCGGACCGAAATGAAGTGGGGTCGGATTCGACTCCCACGCCCACTCCCCTGGCCGCGCACGTCGACGATTGCTTCTGCTGCTCACACTGCGTCAACCTGACGCACCTTCTGCCGCCCGTCACGCTGACGGTGGCGCCTGCTGCGCTGACACCGACAGCAGCGGATCAGCCTCGCCACATCGCGCGTCCGATGTACCACCCGCCCAAGACCTCGCGCTAGGCCCCTCGTTTTCGTACCTCTCAATTTGTCGTCGTGAGTCCGCGATCGTCGCGGTTCGTCGAGGTGTGTATGCGCATTGCTGTGGCTTTGCTGGCGCTCGCGTGCCCGTCGTGGGCGTGGGCACAGACCGTTCCAACGGACCTCTCCCTGCGCGGGGCGCTGGATCTCGCCGTTCAACGAAACCCCACGCTGGCGGCGGCCGGACAAGGGGTCGCCGCCGCCGAAGGTGCCGTCGTCACGGCGCGCCAGCGGCCCAACCCGGCCGTGACGTTCGAGACGTCAGGGCGCTCGTTCCTGTCGGCATCGCCCGTGCCCGACCAGCATGAGTTCTTCGTTCGCGTTGATCAGGACCTGGAGACAGCAGGACGCCGGCGACTGCGAACCCTGGGCGCTGAACAGGGCGTCGGGACCGCACAGGCTGACCTCGCCAATGTGCGGCGCCAACTCGAACTCGACGTGCGCCGGGCTTACTACGCCGTCGTGCTGGCCACGGTCAATCGCCGCGCAACGTCCGAGGCGCGCTCCTCGCCATCCTCAACGTGACCGATCTACGGCAGTCGTTCCGCCCCACCGACACGCTCACAGCGATGGATGCCTCGGAGACCAAGGCCATAACGATGGCCGCGTCGATGGTCACCGGGCCGCTCCCAGACGCGACGATCGCCCAGCGTCCGGACGTGACCGCCGCCCGGTTGGCGGCACAGCAGGCGGACACGGCGACACGGCTGCAGCGCGCCCTGCGCACGCCATCGCCGACCATCGGCGGCGGCTACCGTCACGCGGATGGCCAGGCGTCGGCCATCGTCGCGGTCACCATGCCTCTGCCGCTGTTCAACCGGAATCAAGGAGAAGTGATCCGAGCCCAGGCTGAACAGCAACGCGTCCAATACGAGGCGGTCGTGGTCGAGCGGGCGGCCACGCTCGAGATTCAGCAGGCTCTCAACGCCGTTGAAATCAATCGCGAGCGGGTCGCTTATATCGAGCGTGAATGCCTGACGAGCGCCCGGGAATCCCGTGACGTGGTGCTCGCCTCGTACCGCCTCGGCGCGGCGAACCTCATCGACTTTCTCGACGCCCAGCGCGCCTTCCGCGACACGCTGCACACGTACAACCAGGCGCTGTTCGAGCAGCGCGTCAGTGGCGCATCGCTCGTCGCGGCATTGGGCCTCGACGGGAGCCGGTGACCGCTTCATGCCTGTCCGAACCCCGGGATCCCCTATGCCAATCAAAACTGTCACTCTCCTCGGCGGCGCGGCACGGGGTTCTCATCAAGGGTGGCGCATTCATCGAGGCTCCAGCGCGATTGCGGGCGGTCGCCTTGGACAAGACCGGGACACTAACGGCCGGCAAACCGGAGGTCGTCGACATCGTCCCGCTGGAAGGGCACCCTGAGGCCGAACTCCTGCGCGCCATGGGCGCCGTCGAGGCGCACAGCGATCACCCGGTTGGACGCGCGATCGCGGCGTACATTCGCGGGCGAGGTATCGCGTTCACGACGGCCGAGAACGTGCAGGCGTCGCCTGGACGAGGCGTGGTGGCCACACTCGAGGGCCGACAGTACTGGCTCGGCTCACATCGTCATCTGGAGGACCGTGGGCAGGACACTCCGGCGATCCATGAACAACTGGAGTCGCTGTCGTCGGCCGGTCGAACGGTCGTGATCATGGGCACCGACCACCACGTCTGCGGCTTCGTCACGCTCGCGGACGCGGTCCGCCCTGAATCGCGCCGGACGGTGGACGCGCTCCGCCGCGCCGGCGTGGAACATGTCGTCATGCTGACGGGCGACAACCAGGCGACGGCGGATCGCATCGCGCAGGCCACCGGCATCGACGAGGTCCAGGCCGAACTGCTTCCGGCGGACAAGGTCACGGCGGTCGAGGCGCTCGTGCGCAAGTTCACCTACGTGGCCATGATTGGCGATGGCGTCAACGACGCCCCGGCCATGGGCCGCGCCACGATCGGGATTGCGATGGGCGCGGCCGGCAGTGATACGGCCATCGAAGCCGCCGACATCGCGCTGATGTCCGACGACCTGTCGCGGCTGCCATGGCTCATCCGGCATTCGCGCCGGACGCTCGCGATCATCCGTCAGAACGTCGTGCTGTCACTGGGCGTGAAGGTGCTGTTTCTTCTGCTGACCCTGCTCGGTCACGCGAGCCTGTGGGCGGCCATCGCCGCTGACATGGGCGTGTCGCTCGCGGTCATTGCCAATGCCCTGCGGCTGCTTCGCGGCGGCGACCCGGGTACACCATCGGTGCCTTCTACCTGAGCCGGCAAACGTTCGACGGCCGGCGGCGACCGGTAGTAGCTCCTTTGAGACTCGATGAACAATCAGGAGCCGATAACGGCTTTGAGTTTATCGACAATCGCGGCAGGGGTCGGAACTCCGCCCTTATAAACGCGTCAAGTGGGCTCGTTGTACGGCGGCCTCGGAACCGGCAACCCGAAGATATCGCGCCCCTTATGGAGCAGCGTCGGGGTGGGATAACCCGTGCGGGCGTCAGTAGCTCCGAGGGTGCCGAGATCAACCATTTGATAGTTGGTCGACCATTTCAGCGTCTTCAACGCCGCATCAAGATTCGCCCGAAGCTTGTCCGTATTCATGCAGCCGTCGCGCGTGAGGAGCGTGAGTTCCTTCATGGAACGAGGTGGCGATGTTTGCGCGCTGGCGCACACGCCAAGCGCCACCCACAGCATCAGAAGCCCTCGTCTCATTGGGTCATTCTGCCACACGCGACTCTCTTCGGTTCTGATTCTTCGAGCAGCCTGACGAGATCGGCCACATCCCGCAGGCGCGCCGGCGCATCGGCGAGGCGTCTACTTGCTCGCCATCTTCTGCATCTGTGGGACGGCCCAGTTGATCCGTATGGAGGCTTTCACGCCTCTCGTCCCGGATCCGTACGCAGGCTGGAAGACCGCAGGAATGAGATTCTTCGTGTACGAGCCGCCACCGTAGAGCGTCAGCCCGCCCATGGCCACGAGAGTCCGCTCGTACCCGGCGGTATATGCCCGGCCCCACCGGACCTCGCTTGCGCCTCCGGCGAGCACGATTTCCAGTTGCCCGGATGTGGCTTGCAGCGTCTCAGCTCGGCCATACGCCTTGTTCTTACCGGTCTGGCACACCACCTCTTCGAGGAAGCTGTTCAAGGTCCGCTGTTCGCCGTCGCGGACTTGCCCCCAGATGGACGAAGATTTCACGGTGTGGCCGCCGATGACGTGCGACGTCGTCAGCCAGGCCGAGATGAAGCGGCTGTGCGATGCGATGCCGTCCTCCGGCAACAGCGCGCTGAGCACCGAGGCTCCAACACCGATGTGATTGCTGATGCTCTGATTCACGCGGACACTGTAAGAGTCCGGCACGTGCATCGGAAATGGCCAGCTGATGCTTTGCCCGCTGAACGCGGTGACCTCAGCGGCCGTTCGCCCGACGTGGTATCCAAGGCCGATTACTGTTGAGGCGTCATGAAAACCGTCCTGCTGCGTGTGTCCGAGTGGCGCATCGGGGTTTCCTTCCGCTGATTCACGATGCATGAACGGAACGGGACCCACGGCCGCTTCTCCTCGAGGGGCAAACAGCAGGGTCAGCTTCTTCGTGCCGCCAGGAGTCAACGCCACCGCATCGCGAAACTCGAGCGCCATCAACCTATCGTGAGGGTGCATGCTATCGAGGTTTTCTGTCTGAAACAGCTGCGGCGTCCCCTTGTCGCCGACGGACCACTGTTCCAGGGAACCCATAACGGCGACGTTGAGATGCTGTCGGGTCGACACATCCTTGTCCAACATCAATGACCAGTGCCCGGGGCCGGTCGCTCGGGATTGTCCGCGCGGACCGGACGTACTCGAATACGCCATGAATTGGTTGACGCGAAACATGACTGGTGTCGATGGAGGCGCCGCGTTCGGTACGCACATCTTCATCAGATCGAGGTGTTGCCCCTGAGGACACGGGCCGGCTGCCTGGGGACTTCCACTCTTCGGCATGGCCATACCTTGACCGTAAGCGATTGAACCGCTGAGCGTCATCAGCAGCCCCCAGCAGACGGAGGGGATCACGAGGAAGCAGCGAGGATTGTGGGGCAAGGTCTGGACTCCCTTGCCACTGTATGCCGGGCGCCTCCCGTGATCTGTTCACGATTGAACAGGCGGCGGATCGAGTCCTCACGCTGACCACAGGGACCGCCGTGCCGTTGGCGCGGTCACTTTGTGTACTGCGTTGGATTCGCATCGAATTTCGCCTTGCAGGCTTTCGAGCAGAAGTAGTACGTCTTGCCTCCAACCTGACTTGTCCCGGCGGTCTTTGCCGGGTCAACATGCATGCCGCACACGACATCCTTCTCCATGAGATTCTCCCTTGATAATTCCTGCTGCCGGCCCATCGGACGCCAATCTCAGGCGCGAGATGCCGGAGGCATCCGCGAACTCAATGCCTGCTGGCCTTCGGGTGCCCGGTGCAGCCTGGTGTCGAGGTCGTCAGTGCCCACTTTCAGCTCGCTCGCGAGTGTTCTCAGGGCGGGGACACTCGACGACGGGCAGCCCTGGCGGAATTCATCTGCCGCAGTTTCAAGGCGTTGAAAGACCGCCGCGACATCCACGATACGTCGCCGCAAGTCGCGCACATCCCGTGATTCCTCGGGACCGGCTGTCGTTTCCACAACGGGCAGAAATCGCAGCGTCGCGTCCACCAATTCATCCATGTTGTCCCGAAGTGACGCCAGGAGGGCCTCGCAATCGGTGCAACCTGAGTCGAGTGTCCGCTCGCCGTCCCTGCAGCACGGACACATGCCACCCAAATGCGCCGACCCGTGGCCACAAGCGCACACATCAGGCAAGCCCTTCAGGCCGGAGACGAGTCGACGAACATCTTCAGCGACATGGCGCCACCCGCCGAGTAACCGACTATCCATCGTGACACCTCGATTCAAGGACTCGCCATCCGGTCTGGCGCGGCGCGATCCACGCTACCTCGCCCTGAGCGTCA
>JBGOTP010000234.1:0-8379 GCA_041476545.1 Vicinamibacteria bacterium
AGGAGTACTGGATGATGCTGTGAGAGCCATTCGGCATGGAGCATGGGATTACGTACCAAAGCCCATAACCAACCTGGATGTCCTCAAGCATACTATCGAACGCAACATTGAACGTGCTCGGTTGGTAGATGAGAACAGCAAGCACCGGCAGCAGCTGGAGGAGCTTGTCAGAGTGAGGACCGAGCAACTTGAAGAGGCCCTTCGGCGTCAGCGGATCCGGCGAGGCGAAAATCAACGCCTCGACAATCGCCTTCAGCTCGGCCGAGACCGCTCGACGCGTCGGCTCTGCGGCTGTCGCCTGCACGGCTTCACCCGCCTGCCCCTCCGGCGCAGCCTCCCCCGCCCCGGCCTCCCCTGCCTGCCCGTCCGCTTTCGTGTGTTTACTCACCGCGATGCTCCTCCGGATCACCGATGGGATGCGGCGCATCAGCCGGCCGCTCCCGTTTGTACACGCGGATGGGCCCGAAGCTACCCGCCTGAAAGACCCTGACCAGCTTGAGCCGAATCATCTCGAGCAGCGCCAGGAACGTGACGATGAGTCCTCCGCGATCCTGCACGTCGGCGAACAGGTCCTCGAAGCCGCACGCCTCAGTCTCGGAAAGCCGCGCGAGCAGTTGTTCAATGCGCACCTCGAGCGGCATCTGCTCGGGCGGAAGCAGGAGCTTCGGCCGCTGTTTGGCCCGATCGACGACCGCTTGAAACGCGCTCAGCAGGCTGAAGAGATCGACTTCAATCTCCGGCTCGTAGTCGTCGCCGGCCAGCGCGGCCACACTTTCGTCGGGACGCGGCCACTGCGCGGATCGAAGCTGCTCGCGCTCGTGGAGCAGGCCGGCCGCCGCCTTGAACTTCTGATGCTCGATGAGACGCCGGACGAGCGCATCGCGCGGATCTTCTTCCTCGCCTTCCACGCCGGCCGCCGTTTCCGGCCGAGGCAGCAGCATCTTCGACTTGATGTGAATCAGCGTGGTCGCCATCACGAGGTAGTCCCCGGCAATATCCAGATTCAGGTCCTGCATGAACTGAATCGTCTCGAGGTACTGCGCGGTAATGAGCGCGATGGGAATGTCGTAAATGCTCACCTCGTGCTTCTTGATGAGATGGAGCAAGAGGTCCAGCGGCCCCTCGAAGTTCGCGAGGGTAATCGGGATCGCGTCAACCGACGATTCGAAACCGGGGTGGTGGTCCATCACCGATACGATATCTTCACCGCGTCCCGCACGCGCTCCATGGTGTGCTGAGCGGCGACGCGCGCGCGTTTCGAACCCTCGAATAGTACTTCCTTCAACCGATCCGGCTTCGTCAGGGCGGCGGCGCGACGGTCGCGGATGGGGTCGAGGTGCGCGTTGAGTGCGTTCGCCAGCTTCGTCTTGACTTCCACGTCACCGACGTTCCCGCCGCGGTACCGCGCCTTGAGGTCCTCCACCTCTCCCTTGTTCGGATTGAAGGCGTCGTGGTACGTAAACACGGGGTTGCCCTCGACGGTTCCCGGAATGTCCGCACGGATGCGTTTCGGATCCGTGTACATCCGCATCACTTTCTTCCTCACATCGTCCGCGCTGTCCGACAGGTGAATCGTATTGCCGAGGCTCTTGCTCATTTTCTTGTCGCCATCGAGCCCCGGCAGGCGCCCGAACGGCGTGAGCAGCGGCTGCGGCTCGACCAGCACGACGCGATCCCCGGATCTAAACATGTTGTTGAATCGCCGCACGACTTCACGTCCGAGTTCCAGGTGCGCAACCTGGTCCTCGCCAACCGGCACGAACCGCGCATCGTACATCGTCACGTCGGCGGCCTGGAGCAATGGGTATCCGAGGAAGCCGATCGAAGACAGATCCTTGTCCTTCAGATTCTCCTGCTGTTCCTTGTACGTCGGCACGCGTTCGAGCCACGGCACAGGCACGACCATGGACAGCAGCAGATACAGCTCGGCGTGTTCCGGCACGAGCGACTGAATGAAGAATGTGCTCTTCTCCGGATCGAGGCCGGCGCCTATCCAGTCGGCCACGTTGTCGTACGCGTACGCGGTGAGCTGGCTTGTGTCGGCGAAATCGCTCGTCAGGGCATGCCAGTCGGCGACGAAGTAGAAACACTCGTACTGATCCTGCAACGGAACCCAGTTGCCGAGCGCGCCAATCAGATGCCCCAGATGCAACTTGCCGGTCGGCCGCATGCCGGAGACCACGCGGGCGCGCGCGGAGGAGGAAGCCGAAGCGGGAGCGCGATCGGTCACGGCAGTAAGGAATACACGAAGTTCGCGGGGCGTCCGACCAGATAGTCGAACCCGTTGGTGAGGATCAGGGCGTAGAGCAGCAGAAACCCGTACGGCCTGACCTGATCGAAGAGCGACGCCAGCGGCCGTGGCAGCAGCCCGCTCAGTACGTTGCCACCGTCGAGCGGTGGAATGGGCAGCATATTGAACACGGCCAAGAGCACATTGAGTTGCACGGCTCGACTGAGCAGCGACGCGAGCGGCGCCGTCACATTGGGCTGACCGAGCACCACGGGCGAGACGGGCATCACGGCCAGGATCAACGACGCCGAGAACGCAATGACGAGGTTACTCGCCGGTCCGGCGGCCGCGACCAGTATGAAGTCGCGGCGGGGATGGCCCAGCTGCCGCGTACTCACCGGCACCGGCTTCGCCCACCCGATGATCGGGACGCCGGTCACCATCGCAATTAACGGAAACAGCACCGTGCCAATCGGGTCGGCGTGGACCAGCGGATTCAGCGAGACGCGCCCCAGCCGGCGCGCGGTTGGATCGCCAAGGCGGTCGGCGGTCCACGCGTGAGCCATCTCGTGAATGGTCAGAGAGAACAGCAGAACGATGAAGGCGATGAAGACCTGAACGAAGTCGATATCGAGCAAGGACAAGGAGTAGACAGGTTACGGCCGCCCTGCGAAAAACGCAAGGACGGCATCGGCCACTTTCGCCCCGACCTCGGCCATCAAATCCTCGCGCGACGCGCGGCGCACGCCGGCCAGGCTGCCGAATTTCGTGAGCAGCACGCGACGGCGCCGCGGTCCGATGCCGGCCACATGATCGAGATCCGACCGCATATCGCGTGCGGTCCGGGCCTGGCGATGAAAGGTCACCGCAAAACGGTGTGCTTCGTCTCGAATGCGCTGCACGAGCAGCAGCGCCGGATCGCCGGACGCGAGGGCAATCGGATCCTCGTGGTCCCGCGTGTACAGCAGTTCTTCCTTCTTCGCGATGCCGACGGCGATGAGATTCGACTGGCCCAGATCCTCGAGTGCCGCGTACGCGGCCGAGAGCTGCCCTTTTCCGCCATCGATCAAGATGAGATCGGGAAACGGCCCGCCCTCTTCGAGGAGCTTCCGGTGGCGCCGGCCGACGACTTCCCGCATGGCGGCGAAGTCGTCGTTCGCCCCTCCGCGGATTCTAAATTTCCGATACTCCGACCGTCGCATGCGGCCGTCTTCGCAGACCACCAGCGAGGCCACCGTTTCGCTGCCCTGAATCGTCGAGATGTCAAAGCATTCGATACGACGCGGGAGCGATGGCAGCGCGAGCACCGCCTGCAGCGTTTCGAGCGCCTCGAACTGCGCGGCGGTCGTCTGGTTGAAGCGATTCTGATACGCCAGCGCCGCGTTGCGGTTCGCGAGATCGATCAGCCCCCGCTTCTCGCCCCGCTGGGGCACGATGATGCGGACGCGGCGACCCGCCTCGCCAGACAACCACTCCTCGAGCGCATCGCGACTGTCCGGCTCGGAGGGCACGTGGATCTCCGCCGGCGCGTCCCGCAATTCATAGAACTGCTGGACGGCCGCCGCCACCACTTCCGCGTCCTCCGTGCCGGGGAACGACTCGTCGCTCCCGAGTTCGATGCGTTCCACGACGCGTCCGCGCCGGACCTGGAAGACCTGCACCACGACACCTGCGGCACCGGCCTTGATGCCGAAGACGTCGCGATGGCCGAGTTCCGCGGTCGCCATCTTCTGCTGACGATCGCCGAGCGTCTGCACGGTCCGCAGCGCATCGCGGAGCTGGGCTGCCTCTTCAAACCGCTCGCCCTCGGCCGCCTCGATCATGCGGCTCGTCAACGCCTTCGTCAGCTCGTCGTTCTTCCCCTCGAGAAACAGTCTGGTGAGACCGACGGCCCGGCCGTACTCTTCCTTGGAACACACGGTGTCCACGCACGGCGCCACGCACCGCTTGATGTCGTACTCGAGGCACGGCCGGTCGCGGTGCCCCGTGATGACTTCGTTGCAGGAGCGGATGCCGAACAGACGATGGGTGAGCGCCATGGTCCTCCGCGCCAGGCGCGCGGGCAGAAACGGCCCCGCGTAGAAGCTGCCATCCCGCTCGACACGGCGCGCGACCTGCACGCGCGGGAACGCCTCGTTCGTCGTGAGCTGCAGATAGGGATAATTCTTGTCGTCGCGCAACAGAATGTTGTACTTCGGACTGCGCTGCTTGATCAGGTTGTTTTCGAGCGCGAGCGCCTCCACGACCGAGTCGGTGACGATGACGTCGAGCCTGGCGACTTCGTCGAGGAGTGCGTCCGTTTTGGGGTCCGACCCATGCGCGCCGAGATAATTCCGCACCCGGTCGCGCAGCGACCGCGCCTTGCCGATGTAGATGGTGTCACCCGCCGCGTTGGCATAGAGATACACGCCCGGCTGCTCCGGCAAGCGCGCGATCTGATCCTTGAGTTCGCCGATGGCCATACGCTACTATGGCGCGTCCTCACGACGTGCCTGAACTCTTCACTATACCAGCAGGCGCCCCGGGCTCACCCGGCCATCTGACCTTCACCGGCCTCATCGGTCGTGTCTGCATGTTTCCACTCCGGGCCATCATCGGCGCCTGTGTCGCGCTGCGCGTTCACCCGAATGTGCTGACGCTCATCGGCGTCATCGTCAACGTCGGGGCGGCCTGGGCCCTCGGCTTCCATCATTTCGTCCTTGCCGGCGTGGTGATGATCTGCGCGAACATCTTTGATTTCATCGATGGCAAGGTCGCCCACCAGCTTCAACTGCAGTCGGCGTTCGGGGCGTTCTGGGATTCGACGCTCGACCGATTTTCGGATCTGGCACTGCTCACCGGACTGATCTACTTGTATTCGAAGCTCGACCGGAGCGATTACGTCATGCTCGCGGTGCTCACGCTCGTCTTCTCGATCATGACGAGCTACATCCGCGCCCGAGCCGAGTCCCTCATCCAGAAGTGCAAGGTGGGATTCATGGAACGGCCCGAGCGGATCGTGCTGTTCATGATCGGAGCCTTCACGAACCGCATGGCGGCGGTGCTCTGGGTGATCTTCATGCTCTCGATCCTGGCCGTGGCCAACCGGATCTACTACACGTTTCTCGTGCTCAACAAACGGCCGATGCCTTCACGAACTGGTGGCGCCGGCCTGTTCAACCGGGCATTCTTCTGGACCGACGAGCGCACGACGTTGCCCTATGATCTTTGGGTGATCGCGATTCTCGCGTTCGTGTGGCTCACGCCGCCGGCGTGGCTGGGCGATCCGACGGCGAGCGGGATGGGCCTCGGCGGCTGGCTCGTGCACGCCTTCTAGGCCCACGTCCGACTAAAGTCGGACGCCACATCTGTGGGATCCGGCTTCAGCCGGATTGCGCCTAGGCCCGTTTGCGCTGCCGCGCGACCGCCGGCCTGGCATCCGCGGTCTTCTTCTTCCCCGCGCTCACCGCATTCAGGCTCCTCTTGAGCGCCTCCATCAGATCGACCACCTTCGGGGCCGTCTCGACCGTTGGCGCCACCACATCCTCACCCGCAATCTTCGCATCGATGATCGTCTGCAGCCCTTCGCGGTACTCGTCCTTGTAAGTGGCCAGATCGAGCGGTCCATCGAACGTGCTAATCACCTGCTTGGCCAGCTTGATCTCCTCGGGCTTCACTTTGGTGGGGACGGAGTTCAGTTCTTCGACGACATCAATCCCGCGAATCTCGGCGGCGTGATGGAGTGTGTACATCACAATCCCCTGTTTGTGCGGGCGTACGGCGACCAGGTATTCCCGCCCGTAGAGCGCAAGCTTGCCGACGCCGACCTTGCCCTTCATGCCATCGCGCATCACGGCGAAGGCATCCGAGGCCACGGGGCCGTCAGGCGCGAGATAGTACGCCCGATCCACGTAAATGGGATCGATGGCGGTATCGTCCGCGAACTGCACGAGGTCGATGACCCGGGTCGATTCAGGGCGGACCTTGTCGAAGTCCTCCTCGGTGAGGACGACATAGCGCCCCTTCTCGAACTCGTAGCCTTTCACGATCTCGGCATTGGAGACTTCGCGATTGCAGTGGGGACACCACTTCTTCTGCTGAATGCGCGTCTGGCATTCGCCGTGAAGCTGGTTGAACGAGAGCGTCCCGCTCGGCTCGGTCGCTGGAAACACCTTGATGGGGATGTTCACCAGACTGATCTTGAGATAGCCCTTCCAGGTGGCGCGTGCAGACATATTGGTGGCTCTCGGCTTTCGGCTCTCAGCTTTCGGCTCTCAGCTTTCGGCTCTCAGCTTTCGGCTCTCGGACTGACAGCGGAGAGCTGACAGCTGACGGCTGATAGCTCTCCGGTTCCCGATTCAGAGTTTACACTCCTGCAGACTATCGGACGTCCCGGCCCCGGACTTCAAGCCCGCAGCCCTGTGCCCGCAGCCCTCAAGCCCTGGCTCCATGCACTCCTACGCCTCGTCCCGTGCGTCGTGCTCACCGAGGTCCAGTCCGGTCCCCGAGAAATGAATCTCGTGGCTGCCAATCTTGTCACGAAGCAGTCGACGCGCCGCGCCGTACTGATCGAGCGGGACGGCCAGGCGCTGCGCCAGATTCCGCAGCCGAGAAATGACCACCAGCGAGGCCGCATGCTCCCCTTCGCGCCAGCTGAGGCCGCCGACCTCGTCATACGGAATGAATCTCGAATCGGCCCAGATGCCGTCGCGGTAGAAGCCGCGGGCGATGCGGCGGCTGAGCGGCACGAGGTACCCGTAGTACACGAACATCATGCCTTCGCCAAATGCGTATTGCCGGAGCACGACGGTCTTGTAAAACACGAGCGCGCCGATTGCGACCCCGATGGCCAGCTTGGTACCGTAGTACGGCGGTGGCGGACCCGGCCAGGTCAACAGGGCGCCACGACGTCGTCTGATGTACCGCCCATATTCGAGAACCAGGCGGGTATTCGCCACCAGGAAGCCGGCGCCGAGCACGAGAAGCATTCGGGCGGCGAGACTCACGAGAGGATATTACGAGAAAACCGGGGCGCCAGCCGTTCAGACGCGCGACTGGTACTCGCCCGTCTCCGTGTTCACCCGGATCCGGTCGCCTTCGTTGACAAATGACGGCACCGAAACGACCAGCCCCGTCTCGAGCGTCGCCGGCTTCACCTGGGCACTGGCCGTCGCCCCCTTGATGCCGGGCACGGTTTCCTTGACGACCAGGTCGACCGTGGGCGACAGCTCGATACCGACCGGCTCGACGTCATAGAACTCGACGCGGATGATGGCTTCCGGCACCAGGTAATGCTTCGAGTCGCCCAGCGCCTCGCTCGAAATATGAATCTGTTCGTAACTCGACGTGTCCATGAAGTAGTAGTGGTCGCCGTCGTTATAGAGATACTGCATCTCGCGCTCGTCGAGCACCGCGCGTTCAATGTCTTCTTCCGCGCGGAACTTCTCGTCGGCCAGCGCCAGCGTGCGGATGTTGCGCAGCCGAGCCTGGATGTGCGCGCGTTTATTACCCGGCGTCAGGTGGTGGAGTTCGAGGATGCGGAACAGATCGTTGCCCATCTTGATGAGCATGCCCTTCCGCAGACGTGTCGCTTGAATGGATGATCCCATGCCTGTATATCCTTTAGAGGCTAGCATATATGGTCGAGTGCGACCAACCGTGCTAGGATGAAAAACCGTGGTCGGCTGCGGCGCATGTCGCATCTATGTCACATAGTCGTCGTGTTGTTCTCCCGCTGATTCTTCTGGTCGCCGGATTCGCCGCGGGTCTGGTCCTCGCGGGACGCATGCGCGTCGCCACTGACCTGGTCGCCGAGCCCGTGCCCGTCGCCAGGCCGGCCGCCGCCCCGCCCGGATCAGCGGCGACGCCAGCCCCGACGCCGGCCGCCCAGACGATGGGCCCGGATTTCACGCAGATCGCCGGCCAGGCGGTCAAGGGCGTGGCCAACATCTCTTCGTTGCAAGTCGTCGCGCGATCGCGATCGCCGTACGAAGACGACCCGTTCTTCAGATATTTCTTCGGCAATCAGGATCTCTTCGGACCTCAGACCCGCAAGTCGCTCAGCCTGGGTTCCGGTGTCATCATCTCGGCCGACGGCTACGTGGTGACGAACAACCACGTGGTCGGCGAGAACGCGCAGCACGAGATCACGATCGCGCTGCCCGACAAGC
>JBGOTP010000235.1:0-8360 GCA_041476545.1 Vicinamibacteria bacterium
GGCGCCTGGGCGAGCGAGGGCGACTCCTGCCAGCCGGCGATGGCGCACAGCACGACGGTCGATGCGAGCGCCACTCGGAACGCCGCGATATGTCTCCCACGAATCGTCTGCATGGATGCGCCCCTCT
Organism: Vicinamibacteria bacterium; assembly: GCA_041476545.1. GTDB lineage: Bacteria > Acidobacteriota > Vicinamibacteria > Vicinamibacterales > CAVVIG01 > JBGOTP01. The sequence goes on from JBGOTP010000235.1 coordinate 128, forward strand.
TCACGGTTTGCTACTCGACCTTGATGCGGATGTTCCGCCAGTGAATCTCGGATCCCTCCGACTCGAAGGCAATGTGACCCGGTGCCTTGAACTCGTGTTCGGTAATGGTGTACAGGAGAACGCCGTTCAGCGACGATCGGACCTGCCCATCCTTCGAGACGATCTCGACGCTGTTCCATTCGCCGAGCGCGCGCATCGCCCGCGCCGTTGCACCTGTCTCCTCGGTGAATTTGACCTTCGTGTCCATCGCGAAGGGAATCAACGGACGCCGGTGATAGCCCTCGATTTGAATGCCCTTCGGCCACACCTGGTGCTCGGTGACGAACAGGAAGTACCCGCTGTTGCCGTAAAACACCACGCCGTCCTCGTCGGTCCAGTCAGCCGGCGCGACGAAGCGATAGTCGAACCGCAGCGTGAAGTTCAGGTACTTCTTCTGCGTGTACATATAGCCCTGAATCTTGCCGGTATTGACCACAACGCCGTTCTCGACGCGAAACAGCGCCCCCGGCCCGGTCTTCCCGCATCCGATCGGCGCGGGACGGCAGTTGGGTCCAAGCAGAAAACCGAAGTTGGTGAAGTCGCGTCCGTTGAAGACCGGTTCGAACCCCTGGTCGTTGCTTGGCGGGCCTGATGCGGCAGGCGTCAGCCGCATGCGCTTCATCGCCGCCACGTCGTGCGTCAATTCCGTATCGCCCGGCGGCAGGCCGTTCTCCTGTAGCAGGAACGCGACGATGTCGGTTTTCGTGTCGAGGCCGACGGTGTCGGCGCCGAACGCTGGCATCGATTCGCGAATGCGATTGAACAGGTAGTAGACGCTCGGGTAGTCGGGATGCCCCTCGAACACCCGCTTCAGGTAGTTGCCGCCCAGTCCCATCACCGCCCGCGTCGACCCGACTCTGATGCCGCGGCCCGACTCGATCTGGGCCGGAACCGTTGTGCTGTCAACGGTATGACACAGCGCACAGTACTTGTTGAACGCGGTCCGGCCGCGCGTGGCTTGCTGCGCGGTATAGAAGCGGGACGACGTCTGCGCTGCCTGCGCCGGCGCTGCGGTCTGCGCTCGCTGGGTGCCGAGGATCGCTATCGAGATCGTGACGGCGGCCGTTGCCCAGATTCCTGCGGTTCTCATGCTCATCTCATCAACAAGATCGCCACGAAGGCACGAAATCACGAAGAAGAAGTGTTGAGGGTTTAGCTTCGTGCTCTTCGTGTTTTCGTGGCTAATGGCATGGCATCTGTGAGATGGCTTCTAGCGAGTGACCGTGACGGTGACGTCGTCGTAGTCAATCAGCCCGCCGTCGTGGGCGAGCGCCCGGAGGACGTAGACGCCCGGCTCGCTGAACGTCGCTCGCACGGTCCACGTGTTCCCTGGCGGAATCGGTGGCGTGCTCCAGCCGGCGGACCAGGGAGAATTGCCACCGTCCCTGTGATCCTCCCACACCTTCGTCTGCGGCGGGTCGAACTGGACCTTTCCCGCTCCCCGGTACGTGAACCATGAGAGACGCAGCCCCGTCGCCGAGTTCGGCACGAAGTGGCTCTGACCCACGAGCATGGCCGGCATCGACCGCGTGTTGGGCTTTCCATCGTCTGTCGCGACCGCGCTGAGCGTCACTGGTTCGCCGACTTTCGCGCTGCGTCGCTTTTCGCCCTGGACTTTCAGCTGCGGCGACTTGTTGCCCATCATGTCGGGCATGAAACCTGTCTGACCGCCGGCGCCGAAATTGGCCATCATGACGGTCTCGTCGACCGCATAGGCCGGCTTCAACGTTCCGTACGCCTTTTCCGTCTCCCCGTTGCTCGTCAGCGTCCAGACGATCTCCTTCGCGCCGAAATTCGCTGGAACGCGCACCTTGAACACGAACTGGTTTCGCCGCGGGAAAAAATGCGTGGGCTGTCCCTGATCGGGGCCGCCTGGATCGAGTGTATTCCCCGGACCGACGGGCAGGTTGAATTCTTCCTCCCAGTTCCGGTTGTAGTAGCCAAACAGCAAGTCGAACGAGCCGTCGGCGTTCTTCCAGAACCCTTCATAGACGGGAGTGACGCTCTGACCGCGCGCGGGCGCCTGCGCGCGGATCGGAGGGAGCCAGGTCGTTGCAGCCGCCAGCACCCCGATGACCGCGAGGCCCACAGGAATGCCGCGCCCAGGATGTTTCCTGGGCGCCGGGATTCTCAGACTTGCCATGCTATTGAACCTGCCCCCGCCCGGTGGCGGGCCCGCCCGGAAGCTGCTCGAAGCCGCACAGCGGGCATCCAAGAACCGTCTGCCCCTTGGCCAGATGCAGCTTTTCACGCCGCTTCGTTATCTCCTGCTGGAACTCCTTGTCGTTCAGGACGATCGTCGGGGCGATCAGAATGGCCATGTTGTCGATGGACCGATGGCCCAGGCCTCCCCAGTTTCTGGGATCGATGACGTTCTTGTTGGCCGGCGTGGTATCGAAATACGCCGTGATGTGGAGGAGCGTGCCCTTCGGCAGGAGCGGCACGGCGTCGTCCGCGAACTTGTAGACGCGCACCCAGTTGTGATCGTATCCGGCGCAGCTCAGCGTCTCGGTCCGGCCACCCCAGATCGCGTCGAGACACATACGCACGCCGGCGGCGTGCATGTGCGGCTCGAAGGTCGTCAGCATCGTGTTGTCCTGCAGCGTGGCGTAGAGGTGCACTTCCTGGCCGGCCTTCATCGGCCGAAGGTCGAGCTCGCCGTTGCCGAACGTGAGTCCGCCGACGCGGAGCTCGGGCTTGTACCCCTTCGGATGGAACTTGTAGGCGACGCGCAGATGCGCGGTCGTGTCTTCCGCGTTGGCGTGCATGTGGATGGATGGGAACATGAGCTGCGAGCCCGCCGTCAGGAGGCGGCCCGCCTGTGGTTCGAAGAACTCCGCGTTGCGTCCAACCTCGTGCGGGCTTCCAATCGGCGCGGACGGACGGCCGTTCGCATCGAGCATCGCGTGGATGGCGTGATGGAAGATGAACTTCCCGCCGCTTCCGCCGTGCACCGAGCTGACCTCCTTCATCTCCACCGCCGCGACGTACCGGTCTTCGGTCAGGCCGACGGGGACAGGCGCCAGCGCACCCCACCAGTCCGGCGCGTGGGCCTTCATGGTGACGGGCGGGCTGTCGACGATCAGGTCGGGCACGCCGATCGCCCACTCGTTGGCGGCGGTAAACACGCGAAGCGGCGGCATGTCCGACGGGCTGCCGGCTGGCGCCCCGGCGTCCACCCATGCCGCAATCGTGGCGATTTCCTTCTCGCTCAGCGAAATGTCGTCCTTGTACTCCTGGATGCCCACATGCTTGTCGATGAACCACGGCGGCATGACGCCCATCCGATTACCACGGCCCGTCCGATCCTTGATGCTTCTTGCCCAGGGCCGGACCTCTTCGTAGGTGACGAGCGACATCGGTGCGACAGAGCTCGGGCGATGGCAGTTCTGACAGCTGCGCTGGAGAATCGGCGCGATGTCCCTGGTGAAGGTCGCCGCGTTCTGCGTCTGGCCGGCGATGGTGCGCGATGGCGTGGGCGCGACAAGCGCGACCAGGATCGCGAGCAGCACGGTCGCTATCGGCGTGGCTGGTCGCACGTGAGCGCTATGATGGCGTGTCATCGACGTGTCTCCCTTTCGCATCTGTTTGGGCCGAGGGCTCAGCGCTGCAGTCTGACAGCTGGTACGAGTGCTGAGCCGCCCCTCCATAGGAGCACGGCGCTCCGAGCGATGTCAATTTTCTTTCGTCGGACGTGTTACCGTAGGCGGCGGAATCGCCAACCGCCGAATCGCGGCTATCGCCGGGGGTTCGCCATGGTCCACATTCATGAAACTCAACGAGCGCATGCGCAAAATGATGCGGGGGCGGGTGCTCGCCGTCGTTGCGGCGGTCGTGGCCGCGTGCGCGTACGTCTACGCGCAGCAGGCGCCGGGGCCGCCACCTCAGGCTCAGGTGACCTCCGGGATCCAAAAGCATCCTGGCGTCAACCAGATCGCCAATCCCTATCGGCTGATAGAGAAGTGGCCTACGCTCCGGCCCAACATGCGCTGGGGAGCCGCCATCAGCATGATCCCCGACGGGACGGGTGGCACGTGGATGTACTTTCGATCCGAGCCACCAATCGTGCACTTCAACGCGGCCGGGCAAATTACGCAGACCTTTGGCGACGGGATGTTCGTCTCGGCGCACGGCCTCTGCCGCGATCGCGACGGAAACTTCTGGGCCGGCGACAGCGGCCCCTTCACCGAAAGTCCCGCGACCGCGGGCAAGGGATTTCAAGTCCTCAAGTTCAGTCCTGCCGGCAAGCTCCTGATGACCCTGGGAAAGGCCGGTGTCTCCAAAGCGGGCCCGGACACGTTCGTTGGCCCGACCGCGTGCGCGATTGCCCCCAACGGCGACATTGTCATCACGGACGGCCACTGGCCCCGGCCCGCTAGCGCCCAACAGGATGGCGACCGGGTCGTGAGATATACGAAAGAAGGGAAATTCGTCAGTGCGTTCGGCTCGTTCGGAACTGAACCGGGTCAGTTTGCCGGCCCACATGCGCTCGCCTTCGATTCGCAGGGTCGCCTCTTCGTGGCCGACCGATCGAACAACCGGATTCAGATCTTCGACAAGGACATGAAGTACCTGGACAACTGGCGGCACTTCGGTCGTCCAAGCGGCATCGCCATTCTCAAGGACGACACGCTCGTCGTCGCGGACTCGGAATCGGGCGCGGCCATCGACGGCACGCTGCCGCCTGGTCGCATCGTGCGCAATCCCGGGTGGAAGCAAGGCATCCGGATCGGGAGCGCAAAGGACGGCTCGTTGAAATACTTCATCGACGGCACGAACCCCGAGGGCATGGCCGCCGACGATCAGGGGAACATCTTCGCGGGGCTGACGACGGGGTGCCAGGACAGTCCCTCTGGTGGATGCCTGCAGAAGTGGGTCAGGAAATAGGCGTCGAAATTCCTGAACGGAGAAGGATCATGAGAATTCACGCGTTTCTTGGAGCCGTGGTCGTCGCCGCCCAGGTCGGCGTGTCTGCCCAGACCAAGCCGCTGTCCGCCGCCGCGACTGCGGTCGCCGCCGTCGACAAGACGTGGGCGGAGTTCTATCAGTCGTGCAACGTCGATGGGATGAATCGGTTGATTGCCGACGACATGGTCTTCATCCACATCGGCGGCAATATGCAGACCAAGGCGCAGTTTGTCGACAGCGTCCGGCCGTGCAACATGGAACAGGTGCAAACAGAGGTGACGAGCGTTCGTCTGTACGGCAATTCGGCGGTCGTGATTGGAACGATGACCTACAAGGTCAAGGGCATGGCGGCGCCAGGATCGATTGTCTACACGCGCGTATACGTGAAGGACGGCGGCGACAGGTGGTCTCTCGTGACGCACCAGTCGACAACCCCAACGGCCCCGACGGCCAGACCCGCGCGATAGGCGGGGCCTGGAGCCGGTTTCGTCTATTTCGCGGCCGACTTCGAAGTACCGTTCAGCTCGAGAACCAGGCCGAGCGTATTCATGAAATCAAGATAGGCGTAGTTGCCGCCTGGCTTTCCGTTCGTCCACTGCCCCCCTTTGGCTTGCAGATCCTTAATCATCTCGTCCATGCGATCGCCGACATTGATCGCGACGTGCTGGGCGGCGGTGCCCTTCTGGGTCTGAACGTACTCAGACCACGGAGTCGGGCCGCCAACCGATTGAATTAGCTCGACCCCGGCGTTTTTCTGCGGCCAGAGCCCGAGACGCAGGGGAGCGCTCGGGTTCCATTTCGAATTGGGCGGGTATTGCGAGTCCTTGTAGTCAATGGCCTTTGGCGCGGAAATGCCGAGAACATCCGCGAAGCCCTGCGCGACTCGGTCGAAGTCCGTCACCGCGAATCCGATGTGCGATACAGGCAGCGCCGCGAGTGGGGGAAGGGAGCCGTCCGTCGGTATGGCTGGCGGGTTCGGGCCAGGGGCGCCGGTGCCGCGAACCAGTTCGAACGTGGTGCCGAGTGTCGGGCGGAAGTCGACGTACGCGAAACTCCCGTTGGGCGCGCCAAGCACCCAGCGACCGCCTTTCTGCTCCATTCCCTTGCGCAGCTCTTCGATGCTGGCTGTCACATTGAACGCGGTGTGCTGGATGCCCAGGCCAAATGCCTGCAGGTGTTCGTAATAAGGTCCAATCTTTCCCATCGGCTGCAGGAGCTCGAGACGGAAGTTGGGCATGGAAACGGCAGCAACCCTGGTCACCGCTTTGCGACCATCAGGCATATCGACGGGATATTCCGAGACCTGCGGCGTCGGGAATCCCATCACGCGCACGAACTCCCGAATCGTTCGGTCGATGTCAGGCGTGACAATGCCGAAGTGAGTGATGTCGGCGTCGGCGCCCACCTTTGGCAGAGCCTGCATCGCTCCGATCGTTCGCAAACCGGCACACGCCGCCGCCACTGCCAACACGAAGATCAATCGATGCGGACGCATGGTAGGCCCCTCCAGGACTGGAAATTCTACTGTCAAAACCGTCGGACCGGCTTATGATTCGCCCGGGCATGTTCGAACCATCGCGGCGCGTGGCGATTCGGGCGAGTGTGCGAGTGGAGTGAGGACTATGAGCCGGTACGTCACTGTTGCGATTTGTGTTGTGGCCGCACTGTCCGTGCGCAACGAGAACGTTCGTGGACGCCTCCACGCGCAGAGCCGCCTTGGCGGGCAGACGCCCGCGGCCGACGATTGGCCGATGCACAACCGAGATGTGTACAGCACGCGCTTTTCGCCGCTGACCCAGATCAGTGCCACGAACGCGGGCAGTCTAACCGTCAAGTGGTCCTACCAGGCGGATCCAAGTATCGGCGCGGAAACGCCCCTCGTGGTGGATGGGGTGATGTACCTCAACATGGGCTCGTCATTCGTCGCGCTCGACGCAGCGACTGGGGACGTCAAGTGGAAAAGCGAACTCCAGCCGAAGGCGGCCGGTGGAAGACGCGGTCCCACCTTCGGTGGTGGCAAGGTCTATGGGTATAGCACCGACACGGTCTACGCCGTTGACGCGAAGACTGGAAAGGCCGTCGACTCGTTCGGCGACGGCGGAGCACTGAGAATCATCAATAGAGCGCTTGAATTCAAGTATCCGGGGAAGTATCCCGCGGACGCATTGCCGCGCAACCTGGGCTGGGGGCTGTCGAGTCCGCCAAAATACTTCGACAACACGCTGTTTATCGGCACGTCGGATTCCGACAACCTGATTTCTGGGGGACTGGTCGTCGCCGCCAACGCGACGACTGGCGCGATCAAGTGGGTGTTCAACACGGTGCCCCAGTCTCCCAAGGATGACGGCTGGGAGATTGCCAAGGACACATGGGCCAGTAGTTATCGTCCCGGCGGCGGTCTGTGGACCGAGCCGGCGCTCGATCCGGAACTCGGGATGCTGTACGTCGGCACGGCAAACCCCTCACCTGACTACGACGGATCGGCCCGGCATGGTTCCAACCTGTTCACCGACTCCACAATTGCGCTGAATGCGGCTACCGGCAAACTGGTCTGGCACTTCCAGACGGTGCACCACGACTTGTGGGATAGGGACTCGATCACCGGCCCCGTGCTGTTCGATGTCACTATTGACGGTCGCGACGTGAAGGCAATCGGGAACGGCGGCAAGTCCTGTTACGCGTTCTTCTGGGATCGGCGCACGGGCACGCCGTTGAACCCCGTCGTCGAGATGCCCGTCCCGATGTCCACCGACGTGCCAGGCGAACAGCCGTGGCCGACGCAGCCAATCCCGTTCACGTCGCGCGGCGTGCCGCAGCAGCCGTTTTGTGCGACGTATCCGACGGTGACCGACCCAGACCTGGTGGCGCGGGTCAGACCGGCCTTCCATCCGTGGCAGATGAAGGAATTCATCATCACATCACCAGGATTGATGGGAGGCGGCAACTACGGGTCTCCATCCTTCAGTCCACGTACGGGGCTCTTCTACATCACCGGCAAGAACGACGCCTGGTCCATCAAGCTGAACAAGGTCGGTGATTTGTTGAAGGCCGGCGCGGGCGACCAGGGCCACTTCGCCCTCATCAACGCCGAAGGGAAGACCGGGATGACACCGACGACGACAGTGACTGCCTACAATCCGGTGACCGGTGCGGTGGCGTGGCAGAGCACCATTCCAGCGGCCACGAATGCCGGGAATCTCGTCACGGCTGGCGGCGTCGTATTTCAAGGGGGCGGCGCCGGAGATTTCTATGGCTTTGATGCAAGCACCGGCCGTGAGGTGTTCAA
>JBGOTP010000236.1:0-8357 GCA_041476545.1 Vicinamibacteria bacterium
CTATTTGTCGGTCGACGCGAAGAACGACCAGGGCCAAATGGAGACATGGTCGTTCGAGGGACCGGCGCCCAACGTGTTCCGAAACCTGAACGTCGACAAGAGCGATTTTCAGAACGCCGTCGGCAAGACGGTGACCGTCGAAGCGAGTCGCGCCAGGGACGGCTCTCTCGCCTGGCTGATACGAATCATCACCCTACCGGACGGAAAGGTGGTGTCGCTATGTCCGCAAAATTGCTGACATTCAGGATGGCGATCGCGACCACGGCGGTGGCGCTCTGTGTCGCCGTGTTTCTGGCTCCTGTGGCCGGACAAAGTCTACAGGGCCGACAGGGCCAGGCCCCGACCGATGAACAGGCCAAGGCGGCCGCGGCGGCCAAAGACAAAGCCGTGAGGGCCAAACGGATCGCCCAAAATTTTGAGGCCAACGCTCGAGTCCTCACCGTGTTCGACCGCCAGGGGAAGGTCGTGGCCACGGTCGGGGAGCGTGCGCTTTACAACGGGCCGGTCTTCTCGCCGGACCGGACACGGCTGGCCGTGGTAAAGCGCGATTTAGAGAGCAGAACCGATGACCTCTGGGTGCTGGATGTGGCCACGGGGAACAGCACACGGATCACCGCCAATCAAACGCGGGACCGGGAGCGGGTCGGGCCTGCGGTCTGGTCTCCAGATGGCAGGCAGGTGGCGTATGTGGCGTTGCGCGGCGGCCATTGGGGTCTGTACCGAAAAGCTTCGAACGGAGAAGGCACCGAGGAACTCCTGTACCAGTATCCCGGCGCGAATAAGGCCCTCACCGACTGGTCGATGGATGGACGTTTCCTGATTTTCGAATCGAATGACCTTTCGGGAGGGACCTTGTCCGCGCTGCCGCTCGGCGGCGATGGGGAGCGCAAACCTATCGAGGTCCTCCGCAGTGAGTCTCAGGTGGGGGAATCGCGCCGGTTGGGCCAATCGCGCCTTTCTCCCGACAGCCGCTTCCTGTCCTACGCGAAGTTCCAGTCCGGAAAAAATGAAGTCTATGTCCGGCCGTTCGACCCATCGGCGGGCGCGGGAGCGACACCGGCCACGGGGCCATGGCAGGTGTCCGACCAAGGTGTCCAAAGCGGGGTCTTTTGGCGGCGGGACAGCAAGGAACTGTACTATGTAACCGCCGATCGAGGAATCATGGCGGTGGCGGTGAGCACTGCTCCCACGTTCAAACTGGGAAAGCCGAAGTTGCTGTTCCGCCCGCCGGAGGCGATCCCCGTCAATCCTGGGCAGGCCAGTGTCAGCCGCGACGGCGAGCGAGTGGTGATCGCCGTGCACCCGGCGCCTACCCTTCAGCAGATCACGGTGTTCGACCGCCAGGGGAAAGTTCTGAGCAAGGTGGAACCTGGTCGTTACCGAGATGCCGCGCTCTCACCGGACGGAACAAGTGTGGCGGTTGTGAGGCGCGATCCACGGACGGACAACCTGGACATCTGGACGTTCGACGTGGCCACGGGTAAGGGCACGCCAGTCACGAATGATGCCTTCGACGATAATTCGCCTATCTGGTCTCCGGACGGCCGTCAGGTGGCGTATGTGTCGACGCGCGGGAAGTTCTCCAGCATCTACCGAAAAGCCTGGGACGGAACGGGCAATGAAGAGCAACTGTATCAGTACACGCCGGGCGCAGGCCTGGTGCTGACGGACTGGTCGGCGGACGGAAACTTCCTGACCTTCCACGACGGCTGCGCGGGAGTCTTGCATGTGGTGCCGCTCAATGGAGATCAGAAAGGGCTTGAACGGAAAGCGATTGAGTGGCTGCGCGACGAGTACAACGTGGCCCAGGCCCGCGTTTCTCCCGATGCCCGCGTGATGGCCTACCTGTCGAACGAGTTCAAGACCAAGGACGAGATCGATGCCGATATATTTGAGGTGTATGTGCGCCCGTTTGATGCCAGTAAGCCCGAGGCCGGCGCGGCAGGTTCCAAACCTGTGCAGGTTTCCAAGGCCGGCGCCCTGGGCATGATCGTCTGGCGGCAGGACGGCAAGGAAATGTATTACCTGACTCCCGATTGGGAGGTGATGGCGGTAGACGCGACCACGACTCCCACGTTTCAGGCGGGGACACCCAGGCTGCTGTTCAAGGTACCGGTCAAGGTGCCGGCGCCCTTCTTGTTCGGAGATCCACAGCAGTGGAAGAACGTCAGCCGCGACGGTCAGCGCTTCGTCTTCGTGACCAATGTGCCAGTGAGTTGGCCCGCGCGCTGAGGGGCGCGACCCGATGCCGTCTTTGCTCAGCATCACTCAGTGGCTCGAAGCCACGGCGCTCGGCACGGCGCTGCGCGAGTCGTCGCTGATGTTTCCAATCGTCGAGGGGACACACCTGCTCGCCCTTGGCGTCTCGGTCGGCACGATCGCGATCGCGGACCTTCGCCTTCTGGGAATCACGATGAAGCAGGAGCGCGTTTCGGACGTCATGGGGCAGCTCCTGCCCTGGAGCATCGGCGGTTTCATCCTCATGCTTGTCACAGGCACGCTGCTGTTCTGGGCGAATGCCACCCTCGTGTACGTCAGTCCGTGGTTTCGTCTGAAGGTGCTGTTCCTGCTGCTGGCAGCCGTCAACGTCCTGATGTACGAACTGACCATCCATCGACGGATTGTCGAGTGGGATCGCGATCCGACGCCACCGCTGCCGGCTCGGATCGCCGGCTTCTGCTCGTTGCTACTCTGGGCACTCGTGATTGCCGCCGGACGGATGACGGCCTACAAGCTCTAGAGAGAGCATTGACCTGATCATGTCGATGCAATCGCTGCTGCCATTGTTCGAGTGGTGCGATCGGACGGCCATCGGGACGTGGATCCGCACCGGCTCCGGATGGGCATTTCCGATCATCGAAACGTTTCACATCCTCGCCCTCACCCTGCTGTTCGGTACCGTTCTCATCGTCGATCTGCGCCTGCTGGGCGCCGGTCTGAGACGCCAGCCCGTATCGTGGATTGCCGCGGAGCTCTGGCCGTGGATGATGGGCAGCCTCGCGCTGATCCTGGTCACCGGGATCCTGCTGTTCCTCTCGGAAGCGCTCAAGTGCTACAGCAACGCTGGGTTCAGATTCAAGATGGTGTGCCTCTTGTTCGCGCTGATCTTTCATTTCACGATCTTTCGCCATGTCGCGCTGTCGAATGACGAGGCACGCCGGTCGTCGCTCCGAAACAAGGTGGTCGCGCTGGTGTCGATGACGCTGTGGCTGGGTGTGGGGGTCGGCGGCCGCGCGATCGGGTTCGTCTAGCCCATGCCACGCCGCCTCCTGATCGTCGACGACGACCCGACCATCCGCACCTCGCTGGCCGAGGCGCTCGCCGACAACGGAACGACGGAAGTGCGCGTGGCCGAGGGACCCCGTCGGGCGCTCGCGATGCTGGACGATGCGACGCCGGATGTGGTGTTGTCGGATGTCCGCATGCCCGACATGGACGGCATCGCATTTCTCAAGCTGCTGCACGAACGCGCGCCGTCTATCGACGTGATCCTCATGACCGCGTACGACGACATGCCGACCGTCGTCTCGGCGATGCGCGAAGGCGCGGTCGAATTCCTCGTCAAGCCGTTCGATCTGCACCAGGTGCGGCGCGTGCTCGACGCGACCTTCGAGGATCGGAAGTCCCGCGCGCGCGCGCCCCGCGCACCGGCTGCCGAGCTCGCGCTCGGAGATCTCGCCGGACGCGACCCTCGGATGATCGCCGTCTACAAGCTGATCGGTCAGGCGGCGATGACGCGCGCCACGGTGCTGATCCGCGGCGAAAGCGGCACCGGCAAGGAACTCGTCGCCCGTGCGATTCACTCGAACTCGGTTGCCGCGGCCGAGCCGTTCGTGCCGGTCAACTGCGCTGCGCTACCGACGCCGCTGCTCGAATCGGAGCTCTTTGGCCACACGCGCGGCGCCTTTACCGGCGCCGTCAACGCACGCAAAGGGCGCTTCGCGCTCGCCGGTCGCGGCACCATCTTTCTCGACGAGATCGGCGACACCTCCGCTGACTTTCAGACCAAACTGCTGCGCGTCGTCCAGGATCGCGAATTCGAACCGTTGGGATCGGAGCAGACCCAGCGAACCACCGCCCGCGTCATCGCGGCGACGCACCGCGATCTCGAGCAGATGATTGAAGACGGCACCTTCCGCGAAGATCTCTACTACCGGCTGCGCGTGGTGGAGATCGTCCTGCCCCCGCTGCGCGACCGGCGGAACGACATCCCGATTCTCGCGGCGGAACTGATTCGCCGCGGGAGTGCGGCGGCCGGGACGACGCTTCCGGTCCTTTCGAACGAGGCTCTCGCCCGTCTGGTGGAGCACGACTGGCCTGGCAACGTTCGCGAGCTGGAGAACTGCTTGGCCCGCGCGTCCGTCGTCGCGTCGGGCGGCGTGATCCGGCCAGAGCACCTCGCGATCGCGCCGTCACGCGAGGCGGCAACGCCGTCCCTGGCCTCGCTCAATGAGATCGAGAAAGAGCATGTGCGGCGGACCCTCGAAGCGACGGGCGGCCACAAGGCGCGCGCCGCCGAGATCCTCGGCGTGTCGCGCCCGCGGCTCAACCGCCTGATCGAGAAGTACGGCCTCGAGTGAACCCTGTGAACCCCGTGAACTCCGTGAACCCCGTGAACCCTGTCACGGGTCGCACCCTGCTCCCGACGTCATTCCGCGGACGCTTCCTGTTCGTCGTCTTTGGCGCGGCGGTGGTGCCGCTCGCGCTGATTGGCGTCTGGTTGACGCGATCCGTTGTGCGGGCGGGCGAAGACCTGCTGCGCTCGGAACTCGACCAATCCCTCGGCAAAATCTCGGCTGGCGTGGTTGAGCGGTGGAGCTACCAGCGGGGCGATCTCGAGCTTCTGGTGAAGAACGAGGCCGCGTCGCGATTACTCGGCGCCGGCAGTTCCGACGTACTGACGCCGGACGATTCCGAGTACTTCGCGCAGCTCTTCGTCAGTGTGTCGAAGACTATCCCTGCCTTCGAGTATCGGGATGCGGGGGGCGGAGTGCGCTGGGCGTCGCCAGCGCCGTCCGTGGACACGAGGGACACGCGAGGTCAGGGCGTCTCGTCTTCGTCTGCGCTTCCCGCGGGCACGGTCGACACGCGCGGCGAGCGCGTCACGTCTTCGGCCACCGGTCCGACCATGACGGTGCGCCTCCCGATCGACTCAGCGCCTGGAGGGGCTCGCCTCGGTGAGATGATCGCGCACGTCTCCGTGGCCGCCTTGATGCCGATCGACTCCTCGCTCCGTCTGCCGAATGGCGCCAAACTGCAATGGGTACAGCGCGCCACGGGACTGTCTCTGCTCCCCGCCTTTGCGCCCGACTCGCTCCTCGGCCGGGACCGCTTCACGACGATGAAGGTCGAGTGGCTCGCCGTGCATCGCACCCTCGCGGATCCGGAGATCGATCTGATCCTTGCGGCACCACTTGGCGCCTACGTCCAGCCGTTCGAGCGCGTGGCGCGCACGGGCGCAGTCACCCTTGCGCTCGTGTCGCTGCTGGCGCTCCTGGTGAGCGCCTTTCTCACGACGCGACTCACGTCGTCTCTCGAACGACTGGCCGTCGCGGCCGACGCGGTGGCGAGCGGCGATCTGGCTCATCGAGTCGACGGGCGCGGCGCAGCGGAAGTCGGCCGGGTCGCCGCCGCCTTCAACAGCATGACGGAGAGTCTGCGGCGCACCCTCGCCGAGCTGTCGAAACGGCAGGCGCTCGCGGCGGCCGGAGAATTCGCGGTGTCGCTGTCCCACGAAGTGCGCAACGGACTCACCGCCGTCCGCGTCGATCTGCAGCGCGCGGAAGAAAAGACCGCGGAGGGTACGCCAGGCCGGGCGCTCATCGCCCGCGCATTGGAGAATGTGAAGCGGCTGGATGGGACGGTGAGCGGTTCCCTGCGGGTCGCTCGAAGCGGTCGCAACCCGCGTCGCCGCCTCGACCTTGGCCCCGTCGTCGCCGCTGCGGCGCAGAGCGCGGAAAGCACATTCACCGAGCATGGCGCGACCCTCAGCCCGTTGGCCGGTTCCAGCACGCCGGCCTGGGTACTGGGCGATGCAATCGCACTGGAGCAACTGTTGCTCAACTTGCTCCTCAATTCGGCCCAGGCGATGGGGCCTGGTGGCCGTGCGAGCGTCCTCGTCGACGTCGACGGTTCAGACGTGCGGGTCGTCGTGACCGACACGGGAAGTGGAATCGCGCCCGTGGATCTCAATCGCGTGCTCGATCCCTTCTTCTCGACGAAAGCAGACGGGACGGGACTCGGTCTTCCCATCGCACGTCAGATCGCCGCGGCGCACGGAGGGTCGCTGCGGATTGAGAGTGTGGCCGGAGAAGGGACGCGCGTGGAAGTGCTGCTCCCGCTCGCGGCGGCGCCAAGTTAGTCGAGCCGAGGTCAGAGGTGGCTGGTCACCAGTCGGGCGGTCAGACCGATAGTCGTCGTCAGAACGAGCTTTATAGCTTAAGGTCGAGAGTCATGAAGATCGTGCATGCCGGATTACTCGCCGTGGCACTCGCGGCGCTCGCCTTGGGGCCGACGGCAACGGTGACAGCGCAGACGTCGTGCGAGGCGTTGTCGTCGCTGTCACTGCCGAACGCCACGATCACGTTAGCGCAGAGTGTGCCGGCGGGGAATCTCAGCTTGTCAGCGGGCGGACGCGAGCAGGCATTCAATCTGCCTGCATTCTGCCGGGTGGCGGCGACATTGACGCCCACAATGGATTCCGACATTCGCATGGAAGTGTGGCTGCCCACGTCGAACTGGAACGGCAAGTTTCAAGTCAATGACGGGGAGGCACTCAACTACAGGGGAATGGTCCCCGCACTTCGGGGAGGCTACGCCACCGGTGCGACTGATGCGGGGCGAACCGCGGCACTCGCAGACGGTCTGTTTGGCCATCCAGAAAAAGTGGCCGACTTCGCGTACCGAGGCGTCCACGAAATGACGATCAAAGCCAAGGCCATCATCCAGGCCTTCTACGGCAGGGCGCCAGTGTCGTATTGGTACGGCTGTTCGGCTTCCGGAGGACAAGGCCTCATGGAAGCGCATCGCTTTCCCGGCGATTACGACGGCATCATCGCCGGTGCACCGGGAAGCCCATTGAGTCATGGATACGCGGCCTGGCGGCTGTGGCGGGCCAGTGCAACGCTCAAGAACCCTTCCAGTGCTATTCCACCAGGCAAGTACGCCGTCATTCACGAGGCGGTGCTCCGCGCGTGCGATGCCAGCGATGGATTGAAGGATGGCCTCATTGACAATCCCCGTCGCTGCAATTTCGATCCAGGCGTCCTCGTGTGTCAGGACGCGGACACTCCGGCATGCCTGACGGTGGCACAGGTGGAGACTGTCAGAAGGCTTCTGAACCCAGTCATCAATCCTCGAACCGGCCGACTGATCTATCCACCTGTGGAACCAGGATCGGAACTCGGTTGGGCTGGTGTCGCCGCCGGAGGTCAACCGCCTCCTTCCGCAGTTAACGCATTCAAGTACGTGTTCTTGAAAGATCCGAATTGGGACTGGCATACGCTGGACTTGGATCGTGATATCGCTCTTGTCGACAACGTGATCGAGGCGGAGAACACCAATACGCTGGAGCCAGACATCAGGGCGTTTGCCGATCGCGGCGGAAAGCTGCTCCTGTATCAGGGTTGGAGCGACACCACCAATGCTCCCCAGTCAACCATCAATTACTACATCAATGTGCAGAACATCATGGGCACGGTCGCCACCTCAAATTCGGTTCGTCTGTTCATGGCACCAGGCATGGGCCATTGCGGCGGCGGTGAAGGTCCGAACACGTTCGACGTGGCACAGACGGGCGGGACGTCTGCCGTGATGGAACAGTGGGTTGAAAGCGGGAAAGCGCCCGATCGGATCATCGCCTCTCACATTCCGCGGAACGCCGACGGTACCGACGGCAAGGTCGATCGCACGCGCCCATTGTGCCCATACCCGCAGGTTGCGCGATACAACGGAACCGGCAGCATCGACGCTGCGGCGAACTTCGAGTGCAAGATGCCTTGATCGACCATGAATATCATGCGTTGACTGCTGGATATTCATGGTATGCCGTGCGGGTGTGCTCACGCGCACTCTCGACGTGGCCCTGGTCCGCGTGGCCTTGAGACGCAGCCGTGTGGTCTGAAGTCTGGGCGCTGGAAAACTTCCTGCCTAAGACCGGCGCCGCGCGGTGAGGGTGTCGTTTCGGAGGCATATATGAAGCAGTCGGAGATGGACCGGAGGACTCTCCTCAAAGCCGCAGGGTTCGCCACGGTGGGCGCCATTGTCGGGTCCTCTCGCGCGGTTCGAGGGGCTCAAGACCCGGTGCTCTCGCCTCGAGGTGTCGACGCGGTGCCGACACGAAGCCAAAGAAAACTCGC
>JBGOTP010000237.1:0-8171 GCA_041476545.1 Vicinamibacteria bacterium
ACCACGGTGTAATCGTGCAGCCCGAGATGCAGCGTCGCCCCCAACGGCACCGCGAGCTTCACGTCGACGACCGTTTCGTAGTGGGCCTGCGCAATGCCGCGACCCGCGACCAATCTCGTCGGGGGAGGCGCCCCTAGCCCGGTAACTAGGTCGTAGCCAACGACGACGAATCGCAGCAACCGGCCATGCCACGGGCGCTGGACGGTGTAGAAGATGTAGGGAGCCGCCTGGCGGACACCGGGCACGACAGCCATGCGGTAGCGGGTGTCCTCCGGCAGACGCGATTGCTCCGCGAAAGGTCCGCGGGTGTCGCGTTGCACGACCCAGACGTCCGCGCTCGCGATGTTGATGAGCGCCAGGGCTTCATGGACGAATCCATGGTAGATGCCAGCGTAAGAGAGCACGAGGGTCAGAAGCAGTCCGACCCCGACGCAGGAAACGGCGAATCGGCCGAGGTGACGGCCGACGTCGCGAACGGCGAGGTTCATCGCACCTCCCGTGTCGCTACCGTCACGCGTTGGCCGTCGGCGATTGGTTGCTTGCCGGCGAAGGGATCAATAATCACGAGGTCGCCCGCATCCACGCCGCCGGCAAGCTCCACCGCATCGCGGCCGATCAGTCCCAGCCGCACGGCCCGCCAGTGCGCGCGGCGATCCTTGATCACGAATACGCCCGGCTGGTCGTCGCGCGGGATGATGGCGGGTCTGGGGAGTTGCAACGCCTCAGCTTTGCGGTCCGTCTCGATGTACACGTCCGCCTTGGCGCCGATGAACCAATCCGGCGGCAACTGCTCCACCGTCACGTCCGCTTCGCGCTCCTCGGTGACGCGGTCGGCTTCCGCTGCCAGTCGGACCAGCCGACCGGGGAACGACTTGCCGGGATGCGCCCGGAAGGTGACCCGCGCGGGCTGGCCGACGCGCAACGTGCCCGCGACGAGCTCATCGACCATCGCGGTGATCCAGAGCTGGTGTGTGTCGGCGATGCGAAAGATCGGCGCGCCCGGCACGACCGTACCGCCGACCTCCAGGTTGCGGGTCATCACCAGCCCCGACACCGGGCTGTAAATCACCGTGTCGGCGAGACGGGCGCGGGCGAAACCCAGTTGTGCCTCGGCGTTCTTGAGCTTGGCCTCGGCAACGCGGTATGCGGCCTCGGAGCTGTCGAATTCCGAGTGGGAGATGATGGCGGACCGGAGCATCTCGCGTTGCCGTGCGATGTCCAGCCGCGCTTTGGCTAGTTCAGCTTGCGCCTGACCGACGCCGGCGTCAGCCACCCGCACGGAGTGCTCGTAATCGGTCGCCTCCAGGCGAGCCAGGACCTGGCCTTCAGTCACCGTGTCACCCTGATCCACCAGCACCTCGCCGACCTTATCGACCATCTTGGCGCTGAAACTCACCACCACTTTCGCCTCCAACGTGCCTGTGCCGAACACCTCTGCCACAAGGGGAGCACGTTGGGGATGGACGGCGGTCACCGGCGTCGGCCCGAGCAATTCGAGCAGGGCAACCGCTAGGACGGCAGCAATGAGGACCATCGCCCCCGCCAGTTTCCACCATTTTGCAAAGGTGCCTGCGATGCTCGCCGCGTACTGTTTGACGTGAACGCTCCGATTCATAGGTTTGCGTGCCCAGATCCGTGCGCGCCGAAGCAGATTCCGATCGAGGATGTACTGGACGACGACCGCGTCCGGCTGACGTGCTCCAGCAGGGCGAATATCTATGCCATCCGTCAAACGCCGGCCAACTCTTCGTCCACCCTACTGGGCCTTTTTCTGGGGCATGCTGGTGATGACCGTCAGCGGCTTGCTCCTGTGACGGCACTTCACCTGTGGTTCGACAACATCACGTTGCGCTACTTGCCGAAGTGGGTGGCCGACATCGCGACGGCCGTGCATTTCTACGAGGCCGTCCTCGCCGCGCTCGCCATTCTGGTCTGGCATTTCTACTGGGTGATCTTCGGTCCGGACGTCTATCCGATGGATTGGAGCTGGTGGGACGGCCGCGCGCCCACCCGCCGCAAGCTCGAGCGGGAGCCGGAGAGCGCAGCGTAGTCGACGCGTTGGGCAGCGGCGGAAGTCCCGCAGCCGAAGGAGCTTTCGCCCCCAATCAACTGCGCTACGACAGATGAATGAATGACATTTGAGGGTGGCTCGTTCTCGACGCCATTTTCCGCTCGACGCGGAGGTCGGCCCATGATATCGGGCCGACGTGTGGGTGGGGTGGAGTGAGGGGAATGGCGGCCATGGGCCTGGCGCTCTGGGCCTCGTGGCGGGGTTGGCCGCGGCTGACGGCTGCGCGCGACCCGGGTCGATGTATCCCTCCATTGCGCCGCGGCGAACGGCGCCACATTCACGGCTTCGCCGACGCCCTATGAAGTGGACCCCCAGGGGCGGTGTCGGCGCGCCAGACTCTGGCTGGAAAGACGCCCGGTGTCCCTCGGGGCGCAGGTGGCGTGGGATCGAGCCATGCGATCGCGTCTTGGCAACGCCCTGCTCATCCCGTTCGCTATGACGGAACCCCCCGGAATCCAATTGGGACGAGAGTGATTGTGGAGCGAAAGGAGGAGAGAAAAATGATTGGAAGCTTCGGAGGTGTCAATCGCCTGCTGTCGTGCTGTGGTCTCCTGATGGTCATTGGGCTGCTGTTCCCGCCGGATA
Organism: Vicinamibacteria bacterium; assembly: GCA_041476545.1. Taxonomy (GTDB): domain Bacteria; phylum Acidobacteriota; class Vicinamibacteria; order Vicinamibacterales; family CAVVIG01; genus JBGOTP01. The sequence continues at coordinate 2,657 of JBGOTP010000237.1, forward strand.
GCTTCGGCATGCCCAACTTCGCCAGACAGTACAGCGCTCCCTGCTCGCTGTGCCACACCATCATCCCGCGCCTGAACCGGGTAGGCTACGAGTTTCGCCGTTCGGGCTTTCGCGCGCCGGGAGAGATCGGTGAGGAGCGCGCGATCGAGAAGGAACGTATTACACCGATGTTCATTGGCGCCAACTACTTCGACGCGCGCATCCAATCCAACGTGTCGTACGCCCAGCGCAATCACGCGACCTCGAGTGGCGCCTACAGTCCGACGGGCGGGACTTCCAGAGACGCCAAGGTCGAGTTCACTGAGTTCACCTTGTATCCGCTGACGGGAGGGTTCCTCGGGCATTGGGCTACGATGACCGAGATCTCCGGCAGCACAGACAACATCGAGATCGAGAACGCGTACCTGCGCTACGTCGCCAAGCTGAACGACTTCATCTGGGAAGCCCGGCTGGGAGTCTTTCATCCTTTCGAGGGGTACGGCGCCTCCGACCGGCCGATAGGGCTCGCCCGACCGCTCATCCAGACGCAGGGGACCGTCAACGCGAACGGTGTCAAGAACGGCTTTCACCCGTGGGGCTTCGACGAGTCTGGGGCAGAGGCAGGGATCGCTTACGAAGGTTCCTCGCTCAGCGCTACGATCTTCAACGGGCTGGTCGAGAACGCCGACGATCCGGCACAAGGCGGCAAGCTCGCGAAGACCGCCGGGAGTCCGACCCAGAATAACTTCGACTACCAGGTGTTCTTCAACCAGTTCCTGACTGACAGTGGTGCCGCCGCGGCCGTGTACTACTACAATGGACGCATCTCGCTGGGTGACCCGGACGCTCTTCACAGGGACTCGTTCCATCGGGTCACCGGTTACTTGAGCTACCCGGTCATCGACGAAGTATTGCTGCTCGGCGGCTACGGCTGGGGTTCGGACAAAGACACGGTCACTCATAAGACGGCTCAAAGCAAGGGGGGCTTCTTTGAAGTCGATGGCTACATTGATCCCATGCTGGGGATCGGTGCGCGCTACGACCACTTCGACCCCAACGACAGAGCCAACGACAACAATCTCCAGACGGCCACGGCATTCGTCAACGTGCCGCTCAATAATGGTATCCAGTTCATCGGGGAATATCAGTATAAGGACACCGAAAAAGTGGGCAACCCCAATCAGGTTGCCCACAGCATCAACCTACGATTCATCTACATCTTCTAGTGCGGGATGCCGCTTCCGTGTTCCCCATGTCATCAATGGAGTGACTGACGTATCTTGTTGAGATGGGCTAGCCGCTCATCGTCGCGGAGGAATGAACAGAAGGGTACGAGAAGGATGCCTCGCGGGGCGTCCTTTTCGTATCGTCAGTCCGGCTACGCGGGAATCAGCCTTACCGAATCGAGGGCCATAACGTGTCGGTGAAGAACACTAAATCGCTGATCATCTGCATGGCATTTCTGATGTCGACAACGGGGTGCGCGATCGTTGTGGCTGCTCGCCGCTCGGAGTCCGTGAAGAAACTCCAGCTAGGCATGGCGCCCAGTGAAGTCCTACAGGTGGTCGGTGGCCCTGAGGGAAAAGAAGACGTGACCACTCCTGAAGGACCGCTAGAGGTCTGGCGCTACGTGATATACGAAGGAGGGTACTGGAAGAGGTACGCGATCGGCTTCAGGGATGGCCGCCTGGCCTCGCTGGGCGTGCCAGCGACCGAGCAACCCCGAGAGCCCGTTGCCAAAGCAAACGCAGGCTCCCAGGCCCAGACACAGCGCCCGAAAGTGGAGGACTCAGTCCACCAAGCGTATGTCGCCGCCTACTTGCGCGGGTATCAGAACGGTGAACACGACCGCGATGCCGCATGGACGGAGGCGATCGCGCGGCTGGTTCCAGAGAAGGAACGCACGCTCAAACAACGTGAGGCGCTGGCTTTCGTAGCCGGTCACGAGGCGGGGAGGGGTGAAGAACAGGCGAGGAGAGAAATGCAAAAGGCGTGGGAGGAATATGTAGGCGCAGAAACGCCGACGCCTCCTTGACCACCTGGCATCACAATCGCGTTCCGCCGCGCCTTATCACGGAGCGCCGGCGCGCCCCGCCGCGCCTGACGGGGTATGTGGGGCGGGCTAGACGTTCAGCGTCGTGCCGGCCGGTCTGTGGGGTTGATTCAGCAGCAGCGCGTAAACCGTCGGCGTCGCCACCAGCGAGAGTAGCACCGAGATGCACAGCGCACCGATGACGGCGATGGCCAGCGGCCTGAGCATGTCCGCGCCGCTGCCGATGCCATACGCCAGTGGCAACATGCCGAACCCGGCAGCCATCGAGGTCATGAGCACTGGACGCAGACGGCGATGGCCGGAGTGTACCAGCGCGTCGTCCAAATTGACCCCGTCGGCGCGCAAGTGCTCGACGAAGTCCAACATCAGGATGCCGTTTTTGGCCACAATGCCCACGCCGATGATTGCGCCCAGGAAAGAGACGACGTTCAGCGAGGTGCCGGTGATCCACAACGCGAGCACGCTGCCGAACAGCGCCAGCACCGCACCGAACACAATCGCCACGGGTTTATAGAACGAACGAAATTCCACCAGCAAAACGGTGAAGACGAGGAAGAGGGCCATCAGCAGCACAAGCAGCAGGTTGCGGAACGATTCCTGTTGTTGCTGGTAGAGGCCGCCAAACTCAATCGTGCCCGGCGGCAACGATTTGTCCTGACTCAACTTGTCGCGGATTTCAGCCATCGCACTGCCCAGGTCGCGGCCTTCCAGGCGCGCGGTGACAGCGACGTTCTGGCGTAGGTCCTCGCGGCGCAATTCCAACTGGCCGGGTATTTCCACGAGGTCGGCGACTTGCGAGAGCTTCACCACCGTCCCGCCGGGCGCGCGCAGAGGCAGCTCGCGGAGCGCCGCCATACGATCAATGTCCAGCCGGTCCACCAACACGCGAATATTGATGAGCCGGTCGCCTTCGAGCACCGTTGACGCGACCTGACCCAGCATGGCCGTGTTCACGGCGGCGGCCACGTCGGCGGCGGTCAATCCGAACCGCTCCGCGTCGGTGTAGCGGACGCGCAGACTGATGCTGGGGCCGGCGTAAATCAGTCCGTTCAGAACATCGACCACGCCTTTGACCTGCTTCAACTGTTCTGCAACTTCCGGCGCCTTCTTCTTCAGGAACTCGATGTCGGTAGAGAAGAGCTTCACTTCAATCGGCTGGGGTGCCCACGTCAAATCGCCGATCAGGTCGCTCAGGATGCCCGGAAACTCCCACTCGATACCGGGCAACGCGACTTGGACTTTGTGCCGCAATTCGGCGATGACTTCCGGCGTTTTGCGTTTGCGGTCGGTCTTGAGTTTGACAAGAAAATCACCGGTGTTTGGCTCGGCGATGGAGAGCGCGAGGCGCGCGCCCGTGCGGCGGGAATAGCTTTCGATTTCCGGCGTCGCACGCAGGATGTCCTCGGCTTGCAGAAGTTGGCGGTGTGTCTCGGTCAGGCTCGTGCCGAACGGCGCGATGTAATCAATGACGAAACCGCCCTCGTCCAGCGGCGGCAGGAATTCGCTCTCCAGCTTCTGATAAATGCCCACGCCGAGCAGCAGCACCACGCCGCTCGCGCCGAGCGTGAGCCAGCGATGCCGCAGCGCGGCGCGCACAGCGACTTCGTAAGAATCGTGGACCCGCCGTAGGAGAAAACCGCCTTCTTCGCTCCTGGGCGCTTGGCCGTGCTCCTTGCCGCCGTCGCGGATGAACCACGCGGCAAGCGACGGCGTGAGCGTGATGGCCAGGACCAGCGACGTGAGCAGCGCCACCACCATCGTTAGAGCGAGCGCCCGGAAGAACACGCCGGTGACGCCGTCGAGGAACGCCAGTGGGATGAACACAACGACAGGCGTCAGCGTGGAGCCGACGAGCGGGTGGACAATCTCGCTCATGGCTGTCTGAATCGCTTCGACGCGCCGGAGACCGGCAGCAATCTTAGCGTAGATGGATTCCACCACCACGATCGCGTCATCAATCACCAGCCCGATGGCCGCCGCGATGCCGCCGAGCGTCATCAAGTTGAAACTGAGCTGCGCCAGGTGCATCGCCACCACGGTGATGAGTACCGTGATCGGGATGACCACGATCGCAGTCAGGGTGATCCCCCAATGTTTCAGGAAGAGGTAAATAATGACTACCGAGAGGACCAGACCGAAGAGGATGGCGTCCCGAACGCTGCCCACCGACTCGTGGACGAACAGCGATTGGTCGTAGTAATAGGCGGTCTTCAGGTCCGGCGGCAGGTCCGCCTTCGCCGCGCGTAACACCTGCTTGAGGCCATTGGCAATGTCCAACGTGCTGCCGTTGGGCTGGCTGCGGATGTTGAGCAGCACGGCATTCGCCCCCTCGGCGGTGACGACGTTGAAGACCGGCTCGGGGCCGCGCTCCACGCGGGCGAAGTCTTTGATGCGAACCGGATGGCTGTTGGCAACCGTCACCGTCAGGTTCTCGATGTCGCCAATGGAATGCACGCGGCCATCCACGACCGTGAGGTACAGTGTGTAGTTCTCCTCGTGCATACCGGTGGGCGCGATGAGGTTGTTCTTGTCCAGCGCGTCAGTGACTTGCTGGAGGCTGAGGTTGGCCGCCTGCAAGCGGCGCGGGTCCACCACGACGTGATACTCGGGCGTCCGCCCGCCCACGAGGTCCACACGGGCCACGCCGGGGATGCGGAGGAAGCGCGGCTTAAGGTCGTAGCGCGCCGTTTCCCACAGTTCGGTGATACTGCGTGAGGGACTGGTGAGACTCACTCCGATAATGGGGAACGCGGAGAACGTCAGCCGCCAGACCGTCGTGCTGGCGGTCGCCGGCAGCACGAAACGGATCTGCCCCAGGCGACTGTTGACGTAGAGCTCCGACTGAATCATGTCCACCTGCCAGTTGAAGAAGACGCTGATCTCCGCCGCGCCGCGCCCCGTAGTGGAACGAATGGTGACCGAACCGGGAATGTCCTTCATCGCTTCCTCGATGGGCCGCGTGATGGTGGCCATCATCTCGTCGGCCGGCATCACCCCGTTGTCGACAAGAATGACGACGCGCGGAAAATTCGTTTGTGGGAAGACCGATGACGACATCCGAAGGGCCGAGTAGACCCCGGCCACACACAGAGCGACGCTGATGAATGCGATGGCGAGCCGGTGGCGGATGGCGAACTGGCCAATGTCTGTGACCGGCTCGTCCACGGCGCCCATCGGCTCACCCTCCACGGCGAGTCGCTGCGGAAGGCAAAGGCGGTCTTGACTCCAAGCGAGAAGTCGAAGCAATAACCCACACCCTCACGTCGCTTCGCTCCGGGTGATCGCTTTACCCGGAACGGGTGATCGGCTTGCGCCGGAATCGGTGATCGACTCGGCCGGTATACGCAGTGTATGGCGCCAGCGCCCAGCGAAGTCTCTTCGCGGGGGTGTTGAGCCTCGAAGGCGGGTACTATGACTCGCGCCAGGATCGCAGCGGAGACGACCCAACCATTCCCAACTCCCAATGGCGACTCCTCGCAGGAT
>JBGOTP010000238.1:0-8162 GCA_041476545.1 Vicinamibacteria bacterium
GGGCTGAAGTCCAACAGCCGCTCGCGACCGTCGTCATCGGGGGCCTCGTCACATCGACGACGTTGACGCTCCTGGTGTTGCCTGCGTTGTACCGGTGGTTCCAACGGGAGCGCCCGGAGGTGGAACTGTGATGTATGAAGTGAAGGCGATTATTCGCGAGGAGCTGTTCGAGGGAGTCATGCAGGCCCTGCACGCCTTGGCGGGGATACCAGGCGTCACGGTCTCCATCGTGCGTGGGTGCGGCACCCGGCGCGAGGCGTCAGCTGGTCATCCCGCCGAGTTCGGTGATGCCGAATTCGCGAAACTGGAAACCGTTGTCCCGGAGCCGCTGCTGGAGCCCGTTCTGAAAGCGATCGAGGACTTCGCGCGGACAGGGCGCCGCGGCGACGGCAAGATCTTTGTCATGCCCGTTCAGCAGGCGATCCGGGTCCGCACGGGCGAGCGCGGCGAGAACAGCCTGTAAAGAGGACAGATGAGGATCGACAAAGGCGGCTGGTGGCGGAAAAACGATCAGGTCTTCGTCATCATCGTGCTGGTGCTCGTGCTGGCGATCGTGCTGTGGTTTCTGCTGACGATTGAAGTGTGGCCGCATGGCTGATCGCGATTTCGTTATGGCGTTCAGGATCCACGGCATGGATTGCGCCGAGGAGGTCACGCTGCTCAAAAAATCCGTCGGCCCCATTGTTGGCGGGGAAGAGCGTCTCGCCTTCGACATTCTGAACGCGAAGATGATCGTGTCTCCAGGACAGCCCGTGTCACGTGAGTTCATTGAACAGGCTGTCCGAAGCGCCGGGCTTCGCGCGGAGCCATGGCGCGACGCAGACGGAGAGGGCCGAGCAGAGCGCTTTTGGGACCGGCGGGGTCGTACGCTGTTGACGATCGCGAGCGGTGTCCTCCTCATCGGAGGGTTTCTGGTCCATGTCGCGTTCGTCGGTGGGCTCGTCGCGGCGCTTGGCAGCGAGGGCCTGGGACTGGGACACGGCGTGCCGCTGGTCGTCCGGATTGTCTACGGAGCCGGCATTCTCGCGGGCGGCTGGTTCGTTGGCCCCAAGGCCTGGTTTGCCGTCAAGGCACTACGGCCGGATATGAACCTCCTGATGCTGGTTGCCGTGGTTGGCGCCGTCGGCATCGGCGAGTGGTTCGAGGCCGCCACTGTAAGTTTCCTTTTCGCACTATCGCTCACGCTCGAGACATGGAGCATCGGTCGCGCCCGGCGGGCGATTGGGGCGTTGGTGGCTCTGGTACCGCCAGTGGTGCGGCTGATCACCGAGGCGGCGCCGCGTGAAGTCCCCGCCGGAGAGGTGATCCCCGGCTCGCTATTTCTCGTGAAACCCGGAGAGCGGATTCCTTTGGACGGGCAGGTTCTCCACGGCACGAGTGATGTGAACCAAGCGCCGATCACGGGCGAGAGTGTGCCGGCATCAAAGAGTCCTGGCGCGGAGGTCTTTGCGGGCACGATCAATGGTGACGGGGTCCTCGAGATCCGGTCCACAAAGAAGGCGAGCGATACGACGCTCGCCCACATCATCCGCATGGTTGGCGAGGCGTCCAGCCGCCGCGCACCATCGGAACGCTGGGTCGAACGTTTCGCGCGCGTCTATACGCCAGCGGTCATGGCGACCGCCGTGCTCGTCTTCCTGATTCCGCCGCTCGTGTTTCAAGGCGGGTGGAGCGTCTGGTTTTATCGATCCCTCGTTCTCCTCGTGATCGGTTGCCCCTGCGCGCTCGTCATTTCCACGCCCGTGACGATTGTGGCGTCGCTGGCCGCATCCGCGCGGAATGGTGTCCTGGTCAAGGGAGGCGACCATGTCGAGTCACCGGCCCGGATCGCGGCCGTCGCGTTTGACAAGACGGGTACCTTGACGCGTGGTCAGCCGGAAGTGACCGAGCTCGTGGCCCTCAATGGTCACACGGACGCCGAGCTACTCGCGCGAGCCGCGGGTATCGAGGCACATAACAACCACCCCATCGGGCGAGCCATTGCGGGTTACGCGAAGCGCCGTGAAGTGACTGCTCTCAGTGCGGATGATGTCCAGATGATCCAAGGCAAAGGTGCAACGGGCCGGATTGGGGGCCAGTCGTATTGGGTTGGGTCGCACCGCTTCCTCGAGGAGCGTCAGCAGGAAACGCCAGAGGTCCATCAGCGGCTGGAAGCCATGAGCGGAGCAGGCCAGACGGTTGTTGTGGTGGGGAACGACCGGCACGTCTGCGGATTCATTGGTCTGGCGGACACAGTACGGCCCGAAGCAGCGTCCGCTCTTCGGTCACTCCGCGCGGCAGGCGTTCGTCACATCGTCATGTTGACAGGTGACAATCGCGGAACAGCTGAGGTGATTGCCGCAAAGACCGGCGTCGATGAAATCCTGGCGGAGCTGCTGCCGGCGGACAAAGTGACGGCCATTGAATCGCTGGTCGCCAAGTACAAGACGGTGGCCATGGTTGGAGACGGTGTGAACGACGCCCCCGCGATGGCTCGCGCGAGCGTGGGCATCGCGATGGGCGCGGCTGGCAGCGACGCCGCTATCGAGACTGCCGACATCGCGCTGATGTCCGACGATCTCAGCAAGCTGCCGTGGCTCGTTCTACACTCGCGGCGCACGCTCACGATCATCAGACAGAACATCTGGCTGTCACTCTGCGTGAAAACGCTTTTCGTCGTCCTGACCTTCGCCGGCTTCGCTTCACTCTGGTCCGCCATCGCGGCCGACATGGGGATCTCGCTCCTGGTCATCACGAACGCGTTGCGTCTACTTCGCGCCGAACCGGCGGCAGTCTAGCGTAGGCTGATTGTGGACCGCGGTCTATCAGGGTGGTGCTCGCGATCTGGCTCGGCAGAATCTGGACGAGGAGAGTACGGTGAAAAGAGTTCTATCGCATGCGGTCATCGTTGCCGCGACCGTAACGATCGCGGCCTGCGGGAAGCCTGGCGAAGGAGGACTACGGGAGTCGTTTGCCCAACAGCTCGGCTCGAATCGGTTCATCAAAGACGTTCAGGTGAACGGCGATGAGCTGACGTTCTCTGGACCCGGCGCGGAAGGCGGGGTGGCCAAATGGCGGGTTCACATCGATTCGGCGGTCGTCGAACCCAACGACGACCGCGCGCGGCCCTACAAGGGCGTCGTGACATCGTCGTGGTATTCGGACGGTCAACTCGTCCAGTCGCGCGGCCGCAACTCGAACCTTCCCCTCGAACTCACGGACAATGGCCTTGCTCAGGATTGCTGGGCGCTCTGGGACAAGGAGGCGAAGCGGTGGAGCTGGGAGTAAACGTCACGATCGCCTGGAGGCAAAATGTTAGATGTTCGATCTCGTAAGCGTCTCGCCACATGGTCCGGATTGTTTGCCGTGGGCCTATTGACGTCCACATGTTCGTCCTCTTCGTCGTCGAAGCCGGCTCCAGTGCCACCCCCCGCGCTTCAGCTTTGGGGAGACATGACACCGGTCGTTTCCGTCAAGGAGCTGATGCGGGACATGATCGATCCCATCGCTGACTATGTGTTCGACTCGATCTCCACCGTGATCGACGGGAAGCGCACGGTGGAAACAGCGCCGAAGACGGACGCGGACTGGGACAAGATCCGAATGGGTGGGGTCATGATTGCGGAGGGCGCCTATCTGCTCAAGGTTCCCAGGCCCTTCGTCCCGCTTGGAGACGCAAACAACAGCACCGGCCCGGATGCGGTGGAATTGTCGGCGGCTCAGATCACGGCCAAGCTCGAGGCGGACCCGGTGAGGTGGAATGCCAGAATCGAGGCGCTACGAAACGTTGGGCTCGAGGTCCTCGACATCGTGAAGAGGAGGAACGCCCAGGAGATGTGGGACGCGGCCGAAAATCTCGACACGGCGTGTGAGAACTGCCATCTCGACTACTGGTATCCCAACCAAGTGGAGCAGATGAAGAAGCTCGATAGCCGCCTCAAGGAGCTCTACGGACCAAGAGGGATCGGGCGGTAGGGCCGTGACCTTTTCGAAGTGAGGGGACGAGGGATTATGATTGCGTGCAGTCATGCCCGAACCTCAGCCTTCTCCTGTCGATTCGCGTCCCGATGCGCGCGTGGCCCGCACCGCCCGGCTCGACGCCGCCCGCCGGGAGCTGTGTGCCGCGACCGAACGGGGAGAGGGCGGCCGCCAGGCGCTGAAGCAGTATTCGCAGCGCATGGATGCGATCATCCAGCAGCTCTTTGCCGACGCCGATGCCGGATCGCAGCTCGTCGGGGTCTACGCGCTCGGCGGCTACGGACGCCGGCAGCTCTGCCTGCACTCCGACGTTGACCTGCTCATCCTGTTTGCCGGCGTGCTCAGTGCTCCGGACGAACGCTTCCTCCACGCGTTTCTCAACCCGCTCTGGGACCTCGGGCTCACGATTGGTCATCACGTGCGGGAGGTCACCGACGGATCGAAGCTTGCCGAGGACAACTCCGAATTTCTGCTGGCGCTTACCGACGCCCGCGCCGTGGCGGGAGACGCCACGCTCCTCGATCAGTTCATCGAGGCCACCGACGTGTCGCGCACGGCGGCACGCACGCTGGACGCGCTGAAAGCGCTCATCGCCGAGCGGCACAGCCGATTCAACGACACGCTCTATCAGCTCGAGCCCGACGTCAAGGACTCGCCCGGCGGCCTCCGCGATTTGTTCGGTGCGCAAACCATCGCGAAACTGACCGATCCGGCGCTGCTCACGCAAGGCGGGTCCGGTCTGCGCGCGATGGACGATGCGGAGGAATTCTTCTTCCGGGTGCGATCGATCCTGCACGCTGAAGCCAAACGTCACCACAACGTCCTCGGCCACGAGCTTCAGGAACGGGTCGCCGATCGCCTCGGGTATGCCGGCACGTCGGCGCGGCAGCGTGTCGAACGGCTCATGGGCGACTACTTCCGGCACGCCCGCGCGATCGATCGGACGGTTCGATGGGCGCTGAAGGCCGCGCCCCTGCCGATTGGTCCCAATCTGGTCCGTGCGGCCGACGGCGTCAGGTTCGTGGACGTGCGCGAGGCCGCCGGGCGGCCCGCGACCTGGCTGGCGCTCTTTCAGACGGCCATCGACGGGGGATGCGCGGTCGCCGACGAGGCGATCGCCTGTGTCGAGCAGAATGCCGGCCGGTTTTCCGCGACGGACTTCTTTCCCACGCCCGCCGACCGCGACGCGCTACTTCGGTTTCTCACACCGCGGCCGGGACTCTACGCCCGTCTGTCCGAGATGCACGACGCGGGGCTGCTCGGCCAGATGTTTCCCGAGTTCAAGAAAATCAGCTTTCTGGTGGTCCGCGACTTCTATCACAAGTACACCGTCGACGAGCACACGCTCTTGACCATTCGCAACCTGGAACGGCTGACCGAAGCGTCCCCGGCACGCGGCCGGTTCTCGCGGGTGCTCGGGGAATTGGAACACCCGGAACTCCTGGTGCTGTCGCTGCTCTACCACGACACAGGGAAAGGCCGCGGGCAGAGCCACGAGGTCGAGAGCCGCCGGCTCACGACGAAGATGCTGGATCGTCTGGAGGTGACCGGGGACGCGCGCGCGACCGTCGAATTTCTCGTGAGCGAGCACCTCAAGATGTCGCTCGTCGCCTTCAGGCGCGACACCGAGGATCCTGAAATTGTCCGCCAGTTCGCCACCCTCGTCGGTGTCGAGGAGCGGCTGAAGATGCTCTGTCTCATGACGCTCGCCGACGTCGAGGCGGTCAGCAGGGAGACGCTGACCCCCTGGAAGGAAGAACTCCTCTGGCGCCTGTACGTCGATGCGTACAATCACCTGACGCTCGCCTACGGCGACGAGGTCATCGACGCGAAGCAGGCGGCCATCGCCGAGCTCGTCGAACAGCGCCCCGACGATCTGTCTCGCGACGAGATCGCCGACTTCCTTCAGGGATTGCCTCGACGCTATCTGCAGCTCTTTCCCGGCGAGGCGGTCTATCGCCATGTCCGCCTTGCGCGCGACCTTGCGCCAGGGTCCGTCCAGGCCTGGCTCGAACACAAGGATTCAGCCTGGGAGCTGACGGTGCTGACGCGGGATCAGCCATTCCTGTTTTCGAATATTTCAGGGGTCCTGTCCTCCTACGGGATGGACATTTTGCGGGGGTTCGCCTTCACCAAACCGGACGGCCTCGTCGTCGACATGTTCCATTTCACCGATGATGAGCGATTCCTGGAGCTGAATGCCGACGGCGACGCGCATCTCATCGCCGCGTTGCAGGAGGTGATTGCCGGTCGTAAGGACGTGGCCGTGCGTCTCAAGGGACGGGAGGAAGGAGCGCTCCGCCGCAAGCTGCCAGGATTCGCGCCCGTCATCCATTGCGATAACGAGGCGTCGAAACGCTATACCATTGTCGAGATCATCGCGGAAAATGGCCTTGGCCTGTTGTATCGCATGAGTCGCGTCATGTCCGAGTCGGGATGCGACGTCGATCTCGTCCTGATTGCGACAGAAGGCCGCCGCGCTATCGACGTGTTTCACTTGACGCGGAACGGCGCGAAGCTGTCTCCGCAGCAGCAGGCCGAATTGACGGACAACCTGCACCGGGTCCTGGAGGGACGTTCATGAAGCTCATCAAGTCGATCGTTCGGCCGAACAAAGTGGATGAAGTCAAAGCTGCGCTCGAGAAGCTGCAGATTTCCGGTATGACCGTGACCGAAGTCCGCGGGCACGGCAAACAGAAGGGACACACGGCCATTTATCGTGGTCAGGAATATCTGGTCAGCCTGCTGCCCAAAATGGAAATAGAGGTCGTGGTGTCGGACTCGGTCGTAGACGAGGTGATCAAGGCCATTATCGAGGCGGCGCGAACCGGTGAGATTGGCGATGGCCGCGTGTTCGTGCTTCCGGTGAATGAGAGCTATAAGATCCGCACCGGCGAAAAGGAAGTGTCCTGATCGGCAGCTACTGAGCAGGCGAGGGCAGGTCCTTGAGGATGAACACCTTTTCCCCGCGACGGATCATGCCCAGGTCGCGGCGCGCGGCGTCTTCAATGGCGCCGTTGTCGTTCAGCAGTCGCAGCTTCTGTTCGAGAAGACGGAGGTTCTGGGCGTGTCTGCGGGTCAGCTTCGCCTGCAGCTCCATGGACTGTCGTCGCGCGCGCCCGACGGCCAGCATCCCCTGGTCGCCGACGAGCGCGTCCACCACGATCACTGCAGCGACGAGCATCAGCAGGAGCCGTAGGACGGAGCGGCTCCATCCGCCGCGGGTGCGCCGGGGGGCGTGGCGAGGTAATCCTGGGCGACGATCGTTGTTCCCGTCTTTCCCCGTTTTCGGCACGCCGCGGACAGGGTACAACAACTCAAATGGCGAGTACAAGTCCTGTTCGCGTATCGTCGAGCTCCATCATCGTTGCGCTGTGAATCCGACAACGAACCGCGAATCGTCAACGCCTGATGGTGGACCCTCAACGGTCCGGCTGGCACGATGACCGCGATAACCCCGATGACTGACGTCGTGCTCGTTCTGACCACGGTGCCGATCGGAGAGCCGGGGGAGGCGATCGCCCGTGCGCTCGTCGACGAGCGGCTGGCGGCGTGCGTGAACCTGCACGCGCCCATGACATCGTTCTATCGATGGAACGGTGCCGTTGAACGCGACGAGGAGCGGCAGGTCGTGATCAAGACCACGAGCGGGCACGTCGCCAGTCTTCGCGAACGTCTCCTGCGGCTCCATACCTACGAACTTCCGGAGTTCGTGGTGATCGCGGTGGCCGACGGTACGCCGGAGTACCTGGACTGGATCAGGGCTGAGGTGGCGCAAACGGAGCTCGGATAGGTTCACAAGGTTCACAAGGTTCACGGGGTTCACGGGGTTCAAAGGGTTCGGGTTCGGGTTCGGGTTCGAGTTCGAGTTCGAGTTCGTGAAAGGGCCTGCGGTCCCAGTAGAACAGGTGAACCTACTGAACTTTGTGAACCGTGTGAACCGTGTGAACTTTGTGAACTTTGTGAACCTATCGAACCTCTGTTTGCGCCACTTCAGCCCTGATCCAGTCCAGGTACTCCGGCGTACCGTCGGCCACCGCGATCACCACGAACTCCGGAAGTTCGTAGGTATGGAGCCGCAGGAGGCGTTCGCGAAGACTGGCGACGTGCCCGCTCGTGGTCTTGATCACGACCTGCCGCTCCTCGTCGCGTTCAACGGCACCGTTCCATCGATAGAACGATGTCATGGGCGCGTGCAGGTTCAC
>JBGOTP010000239.1:0-8137 GCA_041476545.1 Vicinamibacteria bacterium
CCGGCCGCGGGCAATGCGCGCGCGAAGAGCGGATCCACGTCCAACGTGCGCGCTCTCTCGGGCTATGTGTGGAGCGCCGAGTCAGAGCCACTGGTCTTCTCGATCATTGCCAACAACTTCGGCGGCGGATCGGAGGTTGCCAACAGGGTCGATAAAGCGATCGACGCGATCGTCGTCCGCCTTGCGCAGTTCTCTCGTCGCTGATCACAGCAGCTCGAACCGGCTCGAAGATTCCCGAATACTCGGCGAAAAGTGCGCAGCGGCGAGTAGTCCGACCGCCGGCGATTGCCCGCCAGAGCCCACCGCGTCGGACGGGCCGCAAAAGTGTGGGAGCCTGTGCCTAAATCGCACACGTGGCACGAGACCTCGACCCTCCGCGCGCTTCCATCCGTTCTCCTAACCGAAAGTTTGCCAGAGATTTAGTCGAACCCGGGAAGACTCCGCGGCATGGTGTTCATCTTGCCATGCCCAAGGCACATTGGCAGTCAGCTCCGATGCCGACGAGAAAGCAGAACTGCGCAAACCGCGCTTCTGGCTGTGGATCGTGAGCGTCTGCTGGCTTGCTACGACGGTTGGAGGTCTGTGGGTCCTTCTCGCATACGAAAACCGGCCGGGCCGTGCTGCCACAGCGCCTGCACGATGGCCGCGTGAAACCCGACTCCGTCGCGACATCACCCGACCCACCCTCATCATGCTCGCGCACCCGCAGTGCACCTGTACCCGGGCCAGCCTTGGTGAGCTGGCGGAAGCGCTAGCCCGTACTCGAGAGCGTCCGAAAACGTATGTCGTGTTCCTGAAGCCCGAAGGGTTTTCGGACGAGTGGGTGCGAACCGACCTCTGGCGAACCGCCGCCGCGCTGCCAGACGTCACCGTTGTCGCCGACGACGATGGGGCCGAGGCGCACACGTTCGGCGCGGCCACCTCAGGGCAGACGCTCCTCTACGATGCCGCCGGCAGTCTGGTCTTCTACGGCGGCCTCACCGGTGCGCGCGGGCATCCGGGCGACAACGCCGGCCGCACGACGTTGCTCGCATCGTTGACGGAGGGAAAGAATGCGGGAGCACCGACAAGCGTCTTCGGCTGCCCGTTGTTTGCCGACGGGGCCAGAAAATGACGGAGGACTCGCGATGACCGAAACCCTTGCCCAACGCGCCGTGTTCGAATCCACGGGGTCGATCACGCGCCGCGCGAACGAGCTCTTCACCACCTATCAGCAGGAGATCTACAGGAGCACGGACCGATTGTTCGCCGGCCTGATGGCCTTCCAATGGATTGCCGGCATCGTCTTCGCGCTCCTCGTCTCGCCGCTCGCCTGGGCCGGTTCCGAGAGCAGCACGCACCTGCACGTATGGGCGGCCATCGTGCTCGGAGGGAGTATTAGTCTCTTTCCGGCGCTCCTCGGCATCTTTCGACCGGGTCGCCTGTCCACTCGCGTCACCATTTCCGTCGCTCAGATGCTGATGGGAGCGCTGCTGATCCACCTCACGGGCGGACGGATCGAAACGCACTTTCATGTCTTTGGCTCGCTCGCGTTTCTCGCCTTTTATCGCGATTGGCGGGTTCTGGTTCCGGCCACGATCGTCGTGGCGCTGGATCACCTGCTGCGCGGGATCTTCTGGCCGCAGTCGGTCTATGGCGTCGTCGTGGCCAGTCAATGGCGCTGGCTGGAGCATGCCGCCTGGGTGGTCTTCTAAGACATTTTCCTCGTCGTCGCATGCCTTCGCAGCCGTGTGGAGCTGAAGGAGCGAGCGGAACGGACCGCGACCCTCGAGCAGGAAGTCCGAACGCGTCAGCAGGCGGAAAATGTGGCGTCACTCACCGCTGCTGTCGGCCTCGCTCTGACGCGCGGAACCGAGCTGCGAACCATGCTGCGGGACTGCGCGGAAGCGCTCGCGGGGCGTTTCGAAGGCGGCATCGCCAGCATCTGGACGCTCGACGAATCGGGGCCGACGCTGAAGCTGCAGGCATCCGCGGGAATCGACGGAGTCGCTGCTGACCACCTCAACGGCATACCGGTCGGAAGCTGGACGATCGGCGCCATCGCCCGTGATCGTCAGCCACGAGTCATGCGGGCGTCCGCGGTCGAACTACAGCCGGGCGATCCAGCGATGACGCGGCGGGGCGAGCTGACGGTGTTCGCCGGCTATCCGCTTCTGCTCGATTCAAAGCTCGTCGGTGCAATGTCGGTGTTCGCCCCGCAAGAATTCTCTACCTCGGCACAGGACGCTCTGGCGGCGGTCGCCGACGCCATCGCGCTCGGCGTGGAGCGAAAGCGGGCGGAACACGAGCTCGCCAGGTACACGCTGGACCTCGAGGCGGCGCACACGGCGCAACAGGAGGACGCCAAGCAGCTGGCCACGCTGGTCGGTCAGCTGCGTGTGACCCAGCACCAGGCGGAGACCGCTACGCGTGCGAAGAGCGAGTTTCTCGCCAGCATGAGTCACGAGCTCCGCACACCGTTGAACGCGATCATTCTCTATAGCGAGCTGCTGCAGGAAGAAGCCGCGGATCAGGGCGAAGCCCGATCGATCCGGGACCTCCAGAAGATCCAGTCGGCCGGCACGCACCTGCTCCATCTGATCAACGGCATCCTCGACCTCTCGAAGATCGAAGCCGGAAAGATGGCGCTGCTGCTGGAGCCATTCGAGGTCAAGTCGATGGTCGACGGGCTGCTCGACACGGTGCATCCATTGGTTCAGAAGAACGGCAACACCCTAACCATCCGCTGCGCTGACGACATCGGCATGATGAATG
Source organism: Vicinamibacteria bacterium (assembly GCA_041476545.1). Classification (GTDB taxonomy): domain Bacteria; phylum Acidobacteriota; class Vicinamibacteria; order Vicinamibacterales; family CAVVIG01; genus JBGOTP01. The sequence goes on from JBGOTP010000239.1 coordinate 2,755, forward strand.
GGGATCTGATGAAGACGCGACAGATCCTGCTCAACCTTCTGAGCAACGCGAGCAAGTTCACCCGCGAGGGGACGATTACGCTGGACGCGCGTGCCGTCCGCGCGGGTGGCCGGCCGTCGGTTGAATTCTCGGTGGCAGATACCGGTGTCGGCATGAACCCCGAGCAGTGCGCGAAGATCTTCGACGCGTTCACGCAGGCGGATGTGACCACGACCCGCAAGTACGGCGGAACGGGTCTGGGCCTGGCGATTGTGTCGCGCTTCTGCGAACTGATGGGCGGAGACATATCGGTGGAAAGCCAGCCGGGAGCCGGATCACGGTTCGTGGTGCACCTGCCACTCGACATGACGGACGTGGGGGCGGAGCTGGCCACGGCCTCGAGTGCGGTATGACCGAGCGCGGTGCAACCCAGCGCGGTATGGCGCAATGACGACGATCCTCGTGGTTGAAGACAACGAGCCAAGCCGCGACGCGCTGGCGCGGCGTCTCGAGCGGAGAGGTTTCGGCACGCTGCTGGCCGGGGATGGCCGGGAGGCGGTCTCACTGGCGCGCTCAGGGAAACCGGATTTGATCCTGATGGATCTCGGTTTGCCGGTGATCGATGGCTGGGAGGCGACGCGACAGTTGAAGGCCGACCAGTCGACGCGCCACATCCCCATCATCGTCCTCAGTGCCCATGCGATGACGAGCGATCGCGAGATGGCGCTGGCCGCCGGCGGCGACGACTTCGACACCAAGCCCGTGAGGTTCGAACAACTGGTCGGGAAGATGGACGCCCTGCTGTCCAAAGCCGTGGCTTCGTGATGCGCGAAGGGGCGCTCCTGCTGGTCGACGACAACGAACTGAATCGCGATGCACTGTCTCGACGTCTCATCCTGAAGGGCTATCAGGTGACGGTCGCGAGCGACGGTCCGGAGGCCCTGGCGCGCGCCAGCGAGGACGCCTTCGATCTGATCCTGCTGGATGTGGAAATGCCCGGCATGAGCGGCCTCGACGTCCTCGCCCGGCTGCGCAGCACCCGCTCGCGCACCGAGCTTCCCGTCATCATGGTCACGGCGCGCTCGGAGGGCGCCGACATCGTGGAGGCCTTCCGCCTCGGCGCGAACGACTACGTAACCAAGCCTGTCGACTTCCCCGTCGCACTCGCCCGCATCAGGACACACCTGTCACACAAGTGGGCCGTCGAAGACTTGCGCGTGAGTGAAGAGCGGTATGCGCTCGCGCTTCAGGGGGCCAACGACGGCCTGTGGGACTGGGATCTCACGACGAACGAGGTCTACCGATCGGGACGCTGGAAATCAATGCTCGGATACGAGGAGTCGGAAATCGGAACGGATCCTGACGAATGGTTCACTCGCGTGCATCCGGACGATCTCGCAAGAGTGAAGGATCTGCTGGCGTCTCATCTGGCCAGCAGGACGCCCTTCTACGAGAGCGAGCATCGCATTCTCCATCGCAATGGCACGTTCCGCTGGGTCATGTGTCGCGGCGCGGCCAGCAGGGACCGCGCGGGCCGGGTCACACGTCTGGCGGGATCCTTCACGGATATCACGGACGGCAAGGTGTCCGATGCGCTCACCGGACTGCCCAATCGGCTGCTGTTCGTGGATCTGCTGGAGCGCGCCATCAAACGGACCCAGCGGCGGCCGGCGTCTGTCTTCGCTCTGCTCGTCCTCGGTCTCGATCGCTTCAGCGCCGTTAACGACAGTCTGGGACTCGTGACCGCCGATCGCCTGCTCGTCGCCATCGCGCGCCGACTGCAGACGAGCCTGCGCGCGACCGATGCCGTGTCCGACGATCACGCCCTGACACTGGCTCGATTGGGAGGGGATGAATTCACGGTGTTGTTGGACGAGATCAAGGGGGCAAGCGATGCCATCCGCGTGGCCGAACGTCTGCGATCCGCGCTCCACCGGCCCTTCGATGTCGAAGGACATCAGATCTTCACGTCAGCAACCATCGGCATCGCCGTCAGCACGACGGGATATCAACGGCCCGAGGACATTCTGCGCGACGCCGCCACGGCGCTCCATCGTGCGAAGGCCTGCACGGCGCCGTACGAGCTCTTCGATACGGCAATGCGGCAACGCGCCGTGTCGCGCCTTCGACTGGAAACCGATCTGCGGACAGCCATCGAAAGCGGCGCCCTGACGCTTCACTACCAGCCGATCATTGCCGCCGCGTCGGGACGGATTGCCGCCTTCGAAGCCGTGGCTCGCTGGTGTCATCCAGAACGCGGCATGATCAGTCCCACCGAATTCATCCCCGTCGCAGAAGATACCGGGATGATTCGCGAGATCGGCCGAATCACCTTGACCGGATCTTGCCGCCAGATGGCCGATTGGCTGCGGCAATTCGGTCCGTCCGCGCCCGCGATCATCTGCGTCAATCTGTCTGGCCGTATGTTCGCCGATGCCGGTCTGGTGCCTGAGATCGAAGGGATTCTGCGGGAGACGGGGCTCGCCGGCTCCGCGCTGAAGGTCGAGATCACGGAAAGCGCGTTCATCGGCGACATCCGATCGGCCCAAGATACATTGAAACGGCTTCGCGCGCTGGGGATCGAGTGCAGCATCGACGACTTTGGGACGGGCTACTCCTCCTTGAGTTACCTCCACCAGCTGGATGCGAAGACGTTGAAAGTGGATCGGTCGTTTGTCTCGAGGATGGGGCCGGAGGGTCACGGATCGGAGATGGTGGGCGCGATCGTCGCATTGGCTCACAATCTGGGTATGGATGCGGTCGCGGAGGGCGTCGAAACGGCCGACCAACTCGCGGAGCTCAAATCCCTCGGCTGTGACTACATGCAAGGGTTCTATTTTTCGAAGGCGGTCGGCCGTGAGGCTGCTGGCCAGCTCATTGCCTCGCAGCCATGGTGTCGAGCATCGAGCGGAGCGGGTGCGCCGCGCTCGGTCGCCTCAACAGCAGTTCCCGCAGGCACCGTGCCGGTCTGACTGATAGGGCACTTCCCCCGCCATCGGATCACGCGACTGCGGTGGCACGTACGCCGTCATCGACACTAAACTAATCCGCGACTGAAGAGTCAGAACTCGATCGGCGCGAACCACCTTTCGGTCCGCACGTCGGTGTACGAAGACCAGAACGTGTGAGCCTGATTTGGTGGACAGGTTTGACCTGCCTGGCGCCTGACAGATGCACGGGAATTGACATGAACGAGATGCTGCAACCGACGACAATGACCGTAGTTGAGGCAACGAGCGACAAGGCGATTCTCGAAACTCGAGACGTCATGCGTCAGCTGCGCCCGTCGATCTCGGTCGATGCGTACCTGCCGACGATCCGGCGCATGATGCGAACGGACGGGTACCGTCTCGCAGCCCTCTACGAGGACCAGCACGTTCGAGCAGTCGCCGGCTACCGCTTCATGGAGATGCTGCACTGCGGGAGGATTCTGTACGTCGACGACCTGAACACCGATGAGGCCTTCCGGTCTCGCGGATGCGGACGAGTATTGATCGCCTGGCTCAAGAATCAGGCGCGAGTGAGCGGCTGCGAGCAGATTCACCTCGATTCCGGAGTGCAGCGAGAAGCCGCGCACCGCTTCTACTTCCGCGAACGCTTGACGATTAGGGGGTACCACTTCTCGGCGCACCTTGCGGACGGCGCTGGCAGTTGAGCGCACATCTGCAAACCATTTGACACAGATCGAGGAGCGCAGGACGGGATAGCCGATGAAGTCCGTTTGGATCAAGGCCGTCATCCAGACATGTGCCTGGGGTGGCTTCTTCCTCTGGCTGGCCTGGATCATCAAGCCCTCCGCGCGATGGCGGTGTTCGCGTCTGCCTTTCAAGGAGAGGATTCGCTAGCGCATGACCTCGATGGACGAGAACTTCATGGAATTGGTCCGGGCGATCGTCTCCGATGAGAGGAAGACGGCCTCGCGCCTGATCGCGGCGACACCGGGTCTGGTGCAGGCGCGCGCTGCTATTGGCGCATCTCGGGAAGCGGCGGACCAGTACTTCTTCAAGGAGATCCAGCACTATCTCTATGCGGGCGATACGGCGCTGCACGTGGCGGCGGCCGGATACAGATGGGAAATCGCGCAGAACCTCATCAGCCACGGAGCGAACTGTTCCGCCAGGAATCGCCGCGGAGCAGAACCGCTCCACTACGCCTCAGACACCAACACGTGGAACCCGGTTGCCCAGGCGGCCACGATTGACTGTTTGATCCGGGCGGGAGCCAATCCCAACGCGATCGACAAGAGTGGCGTGGCCCCGCTTCACCGGGCCGTGCGCACCAGATGCGCGGCGGCGGTTCACGCGCTACTGGCCGGCGGCGCGGATCCACGCCGCAAAAACAAGAGCGGCTCAACTCCCCTTCATCTCGCCGTGCGAAATACCGGGCGCGGCGGAAGCGGCACGCCCCGCGCGATTGAGCAGCAGGAGGAAATCATCCTGCTCTTGCTCCAGAGCGGTGCGCGACCAAAGGACAGGGATGCCCGCGGAAGAACAGTCGATCAGATCGTCACGGCAGACTGGATCCGCGGGCTCCTCGGAGGCAAGGGATCCTGACTGTGATTGCCGTTGTTTCGTACCCGCGCCTCGACGAAGTGGACCGGCAGTGGATTGAATCGATTCGGGCGGCGCACGATCCCCAGGCCACTCGACTTGGCGTGCACTTCACGCTCGTGTTTCCAGTCGAGGCGCCGGCGGCCGCGGTGACCGCGGAAGTCTCGGCGGTCGCGCAGTCGACCGGAGCAATAGCCTTCACCATCAACTATGCCGAGGCGGTCCGAGATGTGTTCGGCGGCGGTGGCCACGTCTTCCTCGTACCTGACGAAGGCCTCGAGGAGATCGCAACGCTGCACGATCGGCTCTACGGTGGCCTGCTGCGGCCGCATCTTCGGGCGGACATCCCGTTCACACCGCACATGACCGTGGCGGCAAACGCCGACTTGACCTGGTGCGAAAGTCTGGCTCAGGAACTCAACCGCGATCGACGATCCATCCGTGGCACTCTCGAGGGCATCGAGCTCGTCCACGTCGACACGCCCCGCGTGAACTCCATCGCGGCGTTCGTTCTCGGCAACTCCGGAGGGACACGATGAACTGGACGCCTGTCAGTTGTGGGTGATGCAACTGACGCTAGACAGAGGCTCGTGGACCGCGCGCGCCAGTGGCACGTGACCGTCGCGGACACATTCGAGACCGAGACCTCCGTCATCGCGTACGGTCGACGCGGGACTGAACCCGTCGTCTTGAAGGTCGTCACACAGCGTGGAGACGAGTGGCGGTCCGGCGAGGTGCTGGATGCGTTTGGTGGAGAGGGCGTTGTTCGCGTCCACGCGTACGCAGACGGTGCGGTCCTGCTCGAACGGCTCGACCCCGGCGGACCGCTCGTTGAGATGGCCGTGAACGGTGAC
>JBGOTP010000240.1:0-8131 GCA_041476545.1 Vicinamibacteria bacterium
CGGATCGTCCGGCACGAAGCCGAGCCAGTCGAGATCGTCGAGGATCGCGCATTCGAATTCCTGGCGGCAGCGCTGGCGATCGTGATCCTCGACGCGCAGCAGCACGCGCCCGCCCGCGGCACGGGTCACACCCCAGACGTAGATCGCGTTGACGATGTGGCCGAGGTGAAGGAAGCCTGTGGGCGCCGGCGCGAATCGAGTAGTGAGCACGTGACAGACGCGGCAGGGCTGAAGTCCTGCACTACACGTTCGGCTCTCGCTGGTGCACGGTCATCTTGAGGCCGTGTTTCATCCGCAGTGTGATGCTCGGCTGCGGCACGACCGGATGACCAGGCACGGCCGCGAGCGTCCACCGCTGCGCGATCGTGGTGAGCAGCAGCACCAGTTCCATCCACGCGAACGACTCGCCGATACAGCGGCGCGCGCCGCCGCCAAATGGCACGTACGCAAAGGGAGGAAGCTTTGCCTTGAACTCGGGCGTCCAGCGATCGGGCATGAACCGCTCCGGATCCGCGTAGAACCGCACGTCTCGATGAATAACGTAGGGGCTCATGATGATGAGGGAGCCTTGGGGGGCCACGTAGCTGGCGGCCCCGGCGGCTTTGGAGGCCCTGGAAGCATCGTCCATCACGTCGATCGGGTAGTCTTCCAGAGCGCGGCGGCCGATGATCCACGCCGGCGGATAGAGTCGCATCGACTCGGTGACGACCTGCTCCGCGAACGTCAGGGATGGAAGATCTGCGAGCGTCGGCAGGCGACCCTGCAGCACGCGATCGATCTCGTCGTGAAGCTTCGTTGCAATTTCAGGCGCCCCGCCGAGGAGATGCCAGGTCCACGACAGCGCGTTGGCGGTCGTCTCGTGGCCTGCCAGGAAGATTGTCATCGCCTCGTCGCGCACCTGCTCGTCGGTCATGCCGCGGCCGGCTCGGTTGCCATCGCTTGCCCCGCCTGCCCCGCCTACCCCGCCTGCCCTGCCTGCCCCGCCTGCCTCAACTTCCTCATCCTGCGCGCTGAGAAGCATGGACAACAGGTCGCCGTGATCCTCGCGGGATTGACGACGTTCGGCGATGATGCCGTAGATGATCGCGTCCAGCCGGGATCGTGCCGCCCGGTTGCGACGCATCGCCGGCACGGGCAGCTTCTCGAGCAGATCGTAGAACGGCAGCATCTGCATCCAGAACGAGTCAATCACGTCGGTGAGCGCCTCCCCCACCTCACGCGCCTGCGACTCGACGTCCTTGTCGAAAAGGGTCTTCCCGACAATCCCGAGCGTCAGTCGCATCATTTCCTGCGCCACGTCAATTGTCGCGCCGTCGCTCCAACTGTTGCGGAGCCGATCCGCGTAGCTCGTCATGATCGTGGCGTAGGAGGCGATGCGATCTTTGTGAAAGGCGGGCTGCATCAGGCGGCGCTGGCGGACATGGACCGCACCCTCGCTCGTCAGCAGCCCTTCGCCGAGCAGCCGCTTGGCGCGCTGGAGTCCGCGTCCCTTGATGAAATAACGCTGATTGGTGACCAGCACGTCGCGGATGAGTGCCGGGGCGTTGAGCAGGAAGAGGTGTTCGCCGCCCATGTGCACGTGGGCGACGTCGCCGTAGGTGCGCGCCAGTCCGGTGAAGAAGGCCAGCGGATCGCGGCCGCCCGGGCGATAGACAAATCTCGTCTTCAACCGTCGCGGCGGACCGGGAGGATACGCGCGAGTCTCACCACGCGGATTCACAGCCCCACCACGACGATCCACGGCTTCACCTGCCATTGCACCACCAGTTCGTTAATGACACAGGCACCCATCATCCCATCACCCTGTCGCCCCGTCTACGGCCGCCTTCGCCCGCCGCTCGTCTCCCGCCGCTCGTCCCCTTGACAGTGCTCTCGTCGCGGCCATAATCAGCACGTCGCTTTCAGTAAGGATTCGGACATGGACCACCGCCTCGACCGCGTTCTGTCATCAGCAGTGCTCGCGGTACTGCCGCTGTGTTGCGGCTGCAGATCAACACCGCCGGCGCCGACCGTCGTCCCCATCAGCTCGTACGATGAGTTCAACAAGGACCTGGCGACGCGCGTCGCCGACTTCCTGGTGCCAGGAGGCGCCCGGGATTTTCAGGTGGTCGTCACCCCGGCCGCGGATCCCATCGGCACTCTGTATCGCCAAGGCCGGTCCGTGCCGTTCGACGACGCGGCATGTGTCGCGCCGAATGAACCACCGTCACGAAACATGCCGAGCGTTTTCCCTTCCTATCAGCTGAGCCGAAAGCTCGCCGCGGACCTGGGGCTGGATGAGACTATCCTCCGGGGTCTGTCCAGTGCCGGGGCTACGGTCTCCGATGAGTCGTCGTTCGCGTTCTCGGTTCTCAACCCGCAACTGAAAGTCTTGAGCGACCGCGTGGTCCAGGCGACGTTCAGTAGAGCCGACTGCGCGCAAGCCATTGGCCACGAGACGCTCCTCATCGTGCGCGGTTACGTGATTGGACAGCGCAAGTTTTCGACAGGCGGCAACGCGACGGGAAGGCTCAACGTCGGAGTCGCGAAGGTCGGCAAGTTTGATATCGAGGGTGGAGGCGGATCGAGCCTGAACATTACCGATGAAGCGCCGTCGTCGTTCCTGCAGATTCGTTCCGAAGTTGTCCCGGCTCCTACAAGTGCCACGGTTGCCACGCTGGCGGTTCCACAGCCCCTTGCGGGCCTGGGATCCATTTACGTCCAGCAGGATCGGGCGGACGATCCCGGAAGAGGCAAGAATGTTGTGGCGGCGCTCAAGAATTCGGGATTCAAAGTCGAGAGCCACATCGAAGCAACCAGCAGTGCGAGGACACCGGACGACCCACAAGTGCGATATTTCAACGATACCGACAAGAGTAAAGCGACCTCGGTCCTCGAGTCCTTGCAGGAGCGCTACCCCAGCGCCAAGCTCGTACCCATGAAGATCCCCGCACCCGCCGGTCAGGTCGAAGTATGGCTCCCGCGCGTCAAGCCCTGACATTCTCCTGAGGCAACGGCTCGGCGCTGGCAACGCAATCGCAAGCTGGAGCGCTATCGGTCAATCCACTGGCCGCATCAGACAACTGTTTGGCCCATCGCCAGAATCTCTGTCAACGACTCTTGTAACGACTACATTCGTTGCGAAATAATCTTGGCCACCTGGCGAAGGCAGCAGCGGTTCAACGAAAGAGAGAGGAGGCGGGAGATGACGTTTTGGTGTCGCGGCGCATTCATGGGGGCAATTGCGTGTGCGACGATTTGTAGCGTGTCTTGCGCGACAGTGCCCAAGGAGGTGGTCGAGCTCTCGTATCGAATCGGCCAGGACATCCAGTCCGTCCACAAGTCCTATCAGTCACTCGTACACCGCCATTTCGATAGTCTCAGGCAGAGCCGCCTGCAGTACGTGAACGACGAGTGGGCGCCCACGTTCATTCGAGAGTGGATCAAGGATGGCCGGCTCATCGACGTCGCGAAAGGAACGGTTGTCTGGTCTGAGGACCGGGACGACTTCGTTCGGCCGACCGCCGGCAGGGAAGAGGCTGACCTCCTCGTGACCGTTCGGCAATGGGCACAAAGCGCCATGGGGCAGATCGAGAAAAAGAAGGCGGAGCTACTCGATCCTCTGAACGTGAAGGAGGCGGAACTCACGTCGTCCATCGACGACGCGTTCGATCAACTCGATCGCGGCAATGCGACGGTCACGGCGCACCTCAACAGCCTTCGCAAGGTTCAGGAAGTGCAGGATGAGTCCCTGGCCGCAATCCACCTCAAGGACCTGAGAGACAAGATCAACGACTCGCTGGTGCATGCATCTGACGAGGCGGCCAAAGGACTTGATCTTGTTCGGACAGCCGACGGCATTGTCAAGAAAGGCGACACTCTTCTCAGGAAGCAACCGAACAAATAGCGAGAAAGGACCGAACGATGTCTAACGGTATGGATCGACTCGCGGACAAGACCAAGACGAAGACTGACGAATTGTTGAAAGACGTCGAAGCGAAGCTGAGGGCTGCAACCGACGTGGATCTCGCCGGTCTCCGGCCGCAGGTCAGCGACCGTGCGTCATTTGACGCGCTCATCAACGCCGTCAAGGAGTCGACGGCGAAAAACGAAAGCATCGCCCAATTGAAGCAGCGGCTCACGGACCTCGGAGCAGGGGTTGTGGCGGTCGCCAAGGAGGTCGCGCCCCTGCTCAAGGCCGTCTGAGCCCTGCAGTCGGGCTCATGGCCGAATCGTCGGGACCGGCAGCGACAGCAGGTGCGCCGCAAACACGTCGTTGAAGAGCGCACCCGGACGCCGGTCGCGTAACCGCTCCACGACAAGATGCCCTGGCATGCCGCGGCGATGAAGGATCAAACCGGCAATGAGCGCCGAGCGATTGAAACCCATGGTGCAGTGAGAGAGCACGCGATGACCGGTGTCGACCAGATGAGCGCCGAGGCTGACGACAGCCTCGAGCTTGTGGAGATCCGGCAACTGGTCGTCGACAATCGGGAAGTAGACGTACAGGCAGCCGTTTGGGACCGTCGGAATACATTCGTCCAGGCCGCCCTCGAGATCGATCACCGTATCGATGCCAACCGACGACAGGACCGACCAGTCGGCAATGACGGGCGAAATGAATAAGTGCCCGTCATCGTCCACCTGATAGAGCTTCGACAGGTCGAGGGTCATGCAGCCGCCATTCTACCGCCCGCGCCAAACCCGTACGCAACCGGCCTACTTCCACAGCCGGCCGGCGTTGTACACGCCGCCGACATAGAACGCGCGCGGCTGTGGCCCGGTCAGTGGCGCGATGACGCCGGCATCGAGCACCAGCCACGGGCGCACTTGCACCGTCGGTCCGGCGAGGACGGCGACGATGGCATCTGAGCCGGCCGGACCCGAGGTCGGTGGATAGCCGTAGAGTTCGGCGACCCAGCCCAGTGCTCCGCGAGCGGGACCACCAAACGATGCGGTCCAGACACTCGCGTTGCGAGGCGCGAGCGTCCCGGCGCCGCTCCGCCGCGTGTATCCAACGTTGAGATCCATGGCGACTGGCCCCAGCGCGTGACTGGAGATGAACAGCACACTGAGATCCGTCGTGCCGGTACCCGTGCCCAAGTCCGAGGAGCCGCTCGGCGCTTTCACGCCCGGAAGAATCGCGAAGTCCCCGACGAGCGGCGCCGCCTCGGTGAAGCGCCACTTGAGACCGATGAAGAGATCCCCGAACCCGGTCGTGCCCACGCCGGGCGGTCGGACGACAGGCGCCTGCACGCTGAGCTGAAGGCGCCGTGCCAGGCCGAACTTCAGCAGCACCGGCGCAGTCGCGCCGTGCGACGCATCTGAGTACCGGTCGAACTCGGCCCCGGCTTCGATCTCCATCCATCCGGGAGCGACGGTGCCCGCGTGTGTGGCGACCGTCGGACGTTCGGGCTGCACCGCGTGCGGATCGGAGGCCGGCGCCTGCGCCGCAAGTCCCCCAGTCCAGACGAACGTCCAGACGACAGACCAGACGAACACAAACACGAACGCCGCCCTCGTGGTCATCATGCGCACCCGAAGTGCTGCTCAACGAACCTGGATCGGCAGCGTCGCGAGCCAGGCCTCGGTCGTGTCGCCGACTTCCGCGAGAATCGCCTCGTCGGTCGTGCCCGATCGCTTCAGCACGTGAAAGCCGTGGTCCGCGCCCTCGAGCCAGTGCATGCGCCACCGGGATCCGGCGCCGGCGGCCGCCGCCTCCATCAAGTCGCGTTGGCAGAACGTGTCGCGTGTCCCGTTGAAGCACAAGACCGGAACCCGAATCGACGAGAGATGCGCCGCGCGCAGCTTGTGTGTCTGTCCGGGGGGATGAAGAGGGTATGCGAGCAGCAGGAGGCCGTCGCACGCGTATCCCTCCGCCGCGAGCATGGACGCGGCTCGTCCGCCCATCGATCGGCCGCCGATGATGAGCCGATCAGGCCGGAGCTCGTCGCGCACGCGTGCAAGGACGGCGGTGAAGGCGCCGACGAGTTGCGGCATCGGATCGGGACGTGCGGCCCGTCGCTCGCGATAGAGAAAGTTGAAGCGCACGACGTGCATGCCGCGTGGCCGCAAGGCCGCGCTCAGTCCGAGCACCGCGCGATCGGCCATGTGACCACCGGCCCCGTGCGCGCAGACAAACACCGTCCCGCCACCAGGGCCTGAGGCCGTGGGATCCACTTCCGCCGTCGTCTCACCGGCGTCCGTAGCAACCCGCCACCGGAGACCATCGCTCGACTGCGGGTCCGCGAGTCGTGCGCGAGTCACCGCCATTCAGGTGCGTAGTCGCGGTTCCGGAGTTTCGTTTCCACTCTCAGGCTCACGGAAAAGAGCACAATCACCTCGACCAGACCAATGAATGCATAGATCACGAAACGCGTGAAGGCACTCGGATCGGGCCAGCACGTATAGCCCTTCTCGAGACACGCCTGCGCGACGCGGTCCAGCTCGACATGCTCTCGCATGATCATCCCGATGGCCGCGGCGAAGATGACCATGGTGCCGGCGATGTTGCCGAAGATCGACTGGCCCATCCGCCAGAACGGATAGGCCACCAGGCCACCCGCCGCGGACGGCAGCGTCAACGCGATGGCGATCCAGAACCAGTTCAGACTACTCACAGGCGCCGCTCCTTGGCCGACGATGCTTATCTTACCTTCCGCCGAGAGACTGAGCTGATACGACTCCGCGGGTCGACGGGCGTCGGCAACTCATACCAGATTTCCACTTCGTAGCCATCAGGATCGGTGAAGAACACATAGGGTTCGCCGGGCACGAACTCCCCGTGCTTGCGAATCGTGCCGCCGGCGCCTCGAATGGCTGCCAGCGCCTGCGTGATGTCAGCCGCGCGACGCAGCCGAAAGCCAAAGTGCACGATGCCGCCGGCCTTGCCGGCCTGGCGCGGCTTGCGCTCGAACACGAGCACGTCCCGGCTGCCAGGCGTCTGGGCCTGGACGAAGTCGTCCTTCTCGTAGACGGGAATGACGCCGAGGACCGCTTGGTAGAAGCGCAGCGAACACTGCGGATCGCGTACGGCGAGTGCCACGTGCGTAAGACCGTGCGTCTTGACGGGTGAACTGAGTCGCATGGCCGTGTCTCGGGCGAGCTTGATTGTCATGATACCGGAGCCCTGCGGGTTCGCTGGTCAACGACTCGGTAACCGAACACCTGGTAGCCCTCGACTTGTCGCGGGCTCTTGAATTGAAGCTTGTCAATTGCACCCCACGTCGCCTGAGCGTGAGAGTAGTCCGGTGCGCCAGCCGTGCCGCGCAAGTAGTAATGATAGTGATTGGCGAACAAGTTGGAAGCGAAGATGTCGACGACCTGGAGACCGACGGTCAGTCTCGAATCGGCGAACAGCGGCGCTTCCAAGATGTTGATGAACCTTCTGCCAGTCTCATTGCCGAAGATGTAGCTCATATGGGAGCGAGCCACTGTGATGTCCTCCCCCTTCAGTCCCTTCATTCGGGAATCGCATATCAGAATAGCCTGCTGATAGACAGGATGCTCGGCAACGAAGAGACTGAAGCGTTCGACGAGAATCTGAAGCGCCTGTGTGTAGATGCTCCGACTGGACGTGGGCTGATCTGAATTCTTCAGAAACGTCACACCAAAGCAGGCGCCACCATGCTGACTAATGGAGGACAAGACCCGCCGGTTGAAGGCTTGGCGTCGCGAACTTGACTTCTGGTGCGGCGATGTGAGGTCGCGACCCTTGATCTCGACTTCCTCATCTCGCCGGCCCTCGCGGCCCATGGAGTCCTGGAAGAACTGTCGTTTGAGCGTGAGGAATTCGCGATCGCGGGCGCGCCACTCAGATAGAGAGAGCCATCGCTGCGAGTGTAAAGAGTGGTGTCTGGCCGCTCTGCAGGGGCACGTCGTGCCGGTCGGGACTGCCGGCCTCGTCGATGTAGATGACGCAGGTTGCCACCAACAGGCTCCAAAAAAAAGGCGGCCTCCAAAAAGGCCGCCTGGCTGCACCCGTGCTTTTCAGCGCTCACGCCGCAAAGCGTGATCCGAGTGCAGGAACATTATGCACCATTTGCCTCCCTTGACTCAAGGAAAGCCTGAAGTTTGCACGGATCGTCGCACAGAACCGCCGACCAGGATTCTGCGCCGCGTTGCCAAACGGCGCGTGGTCGGCAATCAACAA
>JBGOTP010000241.1:0-8128 GCA_041476545.1 Vicinamibacteria bacterium
GTCCATCGTGGTTGATCGCGCTGATCTTCTTCCAGAAGTCCAGACCACGGGGATTTTGCGACGCAAAGACCAGCCGGTAAAGGGGCGCGTTCTTCGAGTTCTTCATCACCCTGTGTAAGGACGCCACGTGTGTGTACCCGAGGCTCTTCAACTGCAGTTCGAAGAAGTTCGTCAGAGTATCGGCCTCATCTGCCATAGGCGCAACACCGTTCTTGTAGTCGCGCCACGCGGTCTCCCATTCCGCGGATCCTAATGCGGCGTCGAAGCGCAGGGCTTCGGCCTCGACCGATAGCGCCTGGGGGAGATTCCGCGTCACGTCCTGGACATGAAACGTGAAGATCAAATCCGCACGACATCCTTTGACGATTTGGCGGAGCGTCTCGAACTTGACGTCGCTCAGGCCGAGCGTGTCCACGAAGAGCAATCCCAGCTGATTCTTCTGACACAGTAGATCGCGAACCTTAACGATCGCGGCAGACGAGTTGCAGTCGGCTTTCAGAACCTCGACGCTCGTCGCTGGGTGCGGCGTCTTTGCCACCCGGTTGGTGAGCGCATGTGCGTTGGCCTCGTCGGCCTCGACGAATAGTGCCTCGGAAAATGGGACCTCAGTCTTGAGCGCCAGAATCGGTGAGCCGTCGAACTCGTCGTCGGGACTGCCGTCCACGAAGCAGCGACCGGATCCGGCGAGGAGATCTACGTAGACGCGCCGAGGCCACTTGTTCTTCATCCCCTTATTGAAGATGTCGAAGTAGCGCGCCATGTAGTACAGCTTGTCCTTCGCCCACGCGCCGGACTTCCGGGCGACAAGACCGTCAGACGCCAGTTCACGTTCTCGACGAGGACCTGTCACCGGATTGTCCTGTTTCAACAAAGCGCACATCGAGCAAACCAAGGTCGCCACCATCCGCGCGGTCTTTCAGGAGCAACTTCCGTACCCAGTTCGGCCACACGTGTTCCTTCGTGATCCCCGCGGTCTGACCGCAAAAACCACAGCTAGGCTTCATGGACCTCGCTCATCGTTCACTCATATTGCCTCTTCCTCTCCATGCGGTGGCGGCAGATTTTGCATCGTCGCGCTGTTCCCGACCGCAAGATCGACGGTTGGATTCACCCCAACCCGACAACCGAATATGCTCTCGGTGCGTGTTAACATCCGGCCTTTCCCGCGCTTCGCCGAAACCTCGGTCGCTTCGCTGTGGTTCGTCGGCGAGGGGGTTTTCCGTCTACAAGTAACAAGTTAGACGGCTGAAACGAACATGACAGATCTCGTCACCCAAGAGTTCAGCCAATGGGCGCAGAGTCAAGGCCTTGGTCCAGGACGCGCGGAAATTCGTGTCGAACATCTCGGCATTCCGCATGTACCGAGGCCACTTCCAGATGGTTGGCAGGGCGTGTACTGCTTCAAGTATCAGACAGTGTGGCTGAAGGTCGGGAAGGCGGGGCCCAAGAGTGCCGCACGCTGGACAAGTCACCACTATCATCCCGGGCGGGCCCAAAGCACGCTCGCTTTTTCCTTACTTCGTTACGGTCGGTTTTCTGAGGTCGACTTTCCTGAGGTGCCAGATCTGAGGGCTCGCGTACGGAGCATCGACGCGGACGGGCTCGGCGACTGGATCAAGAAGAACACTGAACGAGTCAATTTCCTCATTCGTTCTGAACTTGGGCCATCAGGACTCGATCGTCTCGAAAAGATTGCGCAGAACATCTTGCATCCGATCTTCGAGGGCAACTGGGATCCAGCGGGTTGGAAGACCATCAGCCGTCTAATAGCAACTGGAGTCAACGGCGCTGCCGAGTGAGCGCGCTGCGGCTCAGTTGTAGTCGTCTAGGCTACTTTCCGGTGAAGAAATGACCGCTCGCGCGCTCTTCTGTCCGCGATCGCGCGGCTGGTTCGCTGACCGATCGTTTGATTTCGCTCGTTTCTCTATGCGGTGGCCCGCGCTCTTGTGAAGGTCGCGATGTTCATCAGATTGTCAGCGATCACGCCGAAGCCGACCCATCGGTGCATACCGTCAACACCGTGGTAGCGACACCGGCGCAGACCGTGTCGACGTTTGAGCACACTGATGCGGCCTTCGCAGCCGACGCGCCAGCGTTGGCCGCGGCGGAACCAGCGTTGACGCTCATGGGTGCGCCGCGCCGGCGACTTGGCGCCTTGCCGCGGCAAGACCACCCGTCGCACGCCGCGGTCAATCGCCGCCTGTTCGTTGCGGGCCGAGCTGAAGCCGCGATCACCCGCGGCCAGATCCGGCGCGCGCCCGAAGATCGCCTGATGCCGATCCAACGCCGGGGTCCACAACGTGACGTCGGCCGGCCGCCCCGCGTGAATTTCAAAGGCGGTCACGATCTGATGTTCGGCTTCTTGAATGGTCACCAGGTTCCCGAACTCGTTCGGTTTCGCGATCTTGCCTTTGCGGATCGTCGCCGTGTGCCGCTCGAAGAGGCTGAGCACTTTACCAGGGACGTGCGTGTCGCCGCCGAGGACGCGCGCGCGTGTTTGATCGACGACCCGTTGGACCAGCGGCCGCATCGTCGTCAGCCCGGCCTGGGCGCGCTGCAATATCGACCGGATCTGCGGGCTGGCCGTGCGCGCACGGTGGCGGAGCCGCCGGATCATGGTCGCCGCGTCACGAAGCACGGCACGCGTGGTCGCCATCAGTCGGCGGTAACTCTTGACCATCGCGTCCCGAGTCTTGGGCGATCGCGCTTCGTATCCAATGATCAGCACGCGCCGGGTCACGCTCCGCAGCCGATTGCGAATGCGCCCGGCCGGATCGCCCAACGCCTCGCTCGCCCGGCGCATCGTCCGCGTCAGCACGCGCACCCCGTCCCGCAAGAGCGTGCTGTCAGTCGGGTAGTGCACATTGGTTTCTACGACCGTGGTGTCGACGCGAAATCGGCGACCGTGCGTGACCCCGGCACGCTTCGCCACCTCGATGACCTGGCGATGCAACTGCTCAATGACCTCCGGGCCGAGCGCCCGCGCGATCTTCAGGATCGTCTTCGCGTCCGGCACCTCACCCGCATCAATGTGCGTGAACATCCGATACACCAAATTGGCGCGCACCTCGCGCTCCAGATCGTCGTAGCTCCAGTCGAACAGATGCTTCAGAATCAGCATCCGCATCACGACCTCGGCCGGCGTCCCCAGCCGTCCGCGCCGCCGGCTCTGCGGCCAGCGCGCCTCGAGCGCGTGCGTGACGACGTCAATCACGCCATCGTCCTCGAGCAATGTGTCGATCGTGCGCAACCAGTCCGGCCACAATTTGTGCCCATCGGGCAACAGGACTTCGAACAGACTCCGCTCCCGCTGTCGGCGCTGCACCATGCCCGCTCCTTTGATGAATCACGCGCGGGCAGTGTAGTACGGCGGATCGATCGTCGCAATCGTAGAATCGGGAGAATCGACCGTTTGGTCATCGCCGGCCGTCGGCCATCGGTACCAGTCAGCGACTTACGCGGTCATTTCTTCACCGGAAAGTAGACTAGCCGGCCGTCGTCTTGCTCTCGAAGGAGCCGTGGTCCTCGGCCGCAGGGGCCGATGGCGTCAGCATGCCCGCGAGCTGCGCGGCAAAGATGGCGCCGAGCGCCTGCACGCGGTCGGAGGTCTCGCGGCCGCCGTTCATTTCGGCCGTCAAGGTGCCAATGCACCCTTCCGGCGCAAGGATCGGCGCGACGATCGCTCCATTGGACGCCCCGGGGCGGGCGACCACGATCTGAAACGTCCCACTGCGATAGGCGGCTGCCGCCGCATTGTCGGCGGATCGCGGAACGGCACGCATCTGTGCCAAGGCTTGGACGGAGTAGCCGTGGGCAAGGACGGGCCGCAGATCGGCGCCAGCGGTGTTGCCCAGCCAGACCACGAGCCCGCTCGCATCCATGATGTTCGCGACACCGGCAAGCAGCCTCTTCAATTCGTCGACATCGGTGACGCGCCCGAAGCCGGTGCAGAGCGCGGCGGCTTGCTGGAGCGCCGGCACCGCATCGCGCCGCCGCAGGTCGCGCGGGAGCACGCCGCCCACTTGTTCCGCGGCGGTGCCGTCAGTTCCGTCGCGCAATGAGAGGGTCCCCGTCCAAGCGGGTTCCGGCGTGTCCGCGGTTTCGGCCACCCGCGGAGATGATCTCGGCCCTGGCAGGGCCAGGAGGGCGATGATGAGCAGCGCAGACACCGCGACGCCACCGAGGACGTACGCCTGCACCCTGCGCCGGCCGGCCTCGAACGTGTCTACGGCCTGCTGTTCGGCGAGGCTCGCGGCCTCCAGCTGCAGCCCGGCCGCCGCCGCCATTTCGGCACCGTCGCTGAATACCATGTCGGCGGCCATCAATCGGTCGCCGCTCCCCAGATAGTCGCGGGCGCGTTTGTCCACCTCTCGGAATTCCGCCAGGTTGGCCGCGGCGTCGGCGAGCGGGCGCCGCGCATCAGGACTTGTTGCGGATTGACGAAGCGCATCGATGGTGTTCGAGGTCGTCGTGATCAGTGTCGCGACTTCCGGAATCCAGAACGCCACGCCCTGGCCGGCGGCGACGTACGCCTGCTGCGCGGCGCGCATGTTCGCGAGTTGGCCCGTCACCTCGCGCGCGCGGCGATCGAACGCGCGAACGGCGTCCTGTCGCTCGGAAATCTGTCGCTCGGAAGAGATCAGAAAAAATGCCGCGGCGCCGAAGGCTATCAAGGCAACCGCGATCAAGGCCGCTCTCATCGCACGTGACTGCATCAAGGCCCTTCGAGCTTCTCGGAAAGTGCGCTCAGAATAACACACTGACATCGTGCTATCGAATCAGATCCAGTACCAAAGTACTTTCATCACGAGGCCACGAAGTCACGAAGATTCACTTGTGGGTGGAGCGGCGCTCGGTGCAGCTTTGCGATGTCCCGCGTCGTCGAACCGGTTCGCGGGAGCAATTGGCCCCGGCACTGGAGCCCCGGCGTGCGACGTGCGCTCGAGCTGAAGCTCGTGTCTACTTGGGTCGCAGGATGACGTAGGTGGGCAGGCCGACCGCGTTGAAGTGCTTCATCACGTCGCGCACGAGCGGCTCGGTGGCGTCCTCGGCCTGAAACTTGATCTTGCTGTAGCCCGAGAGCGCCGCCACAACTCCAGGATCCTGCAGCGTCGTCTTGTCCATGACCAGACAGTTCTTGCACCAGGTGGCCCACATGTCGATGAGGACCGGTTTTCGATCGCGAGTGGCTGCGGCGAGTCCGTCGGCCAGCGACGCGTGCCATCCGGCCTTCAGCTGTTCCTGAACGCCTGACGTTACCTCCGCTGCGTCAACCCAGCGGTTCGACACGATCGTGTAGGTTTCGTACCCGTAGTAGAGAGCGGTCGCGAGAATCACGACACCAAACACCTGCTTGATACGAACCATCCACGCGCCGGGGCGGGGAAGCGCGGCAATCCCGGCGCCAGCGATTGGCCACGGCAGAGCCATGCCGAGGCCGAGGACGAAGGGGAGCGCGAGCGCCGCGGACGTGCCAGTCGCGTAGAGACTGCTCGAGAAGAGCACCACCTGAATGACGACGGGCGCAACGCACGCGCCGGCGAGCAGCGCCGCAATGGCGCCCATCCCGAACGCGACGAGAAACGTGCCGCGTCCGGACTGTCCCACTGAGAAGCGAGTCGAAAAGCGCGAAAAGTCGATCACGATGACGTCGAACATGGCCAGCGCGAGGACGACGAACAGGACGGCGATGCCACCGTTGAACCAGGCCGACGAGTTGATGGTGCCGAACGTGCCGGCCGTGAGGACGACCACCAGGCCGAGTACCCCGTACACGACGGCCATCGCCGCGCCGTAGGCGGCGCCCAAGAGAAGTCCGCGGCCGCGTGATCCCGACTGCGCGCCGGCGCCGATGATCGCCAGGTTGATCGGGATCATCGGCAGCACGCACGGCGTGAGGTTCAAGGCGAGGCCACCCAGGAACACGACGAGCAGAATGGCGATCGGTCCGCGTCCTTCGAACGGTCCTTTTTCTTTCACCCCGTTTTCCGCATTGCGGATGAATTTGAGAAAGTCCGCGCTGCCCAGATAGCCGCCCGTCGACGCCAGCATGTCGAACCCGTTCAGGCGCGCGATCGCCTCAGCTGGCGTGAGGTTCGGGGACGTTGAGGGTGACGGGGAAGGTGCCGATGCCGTGGAAGTTGCGGCCGCACCTGGCGCCTGGCCATGGCCGAAGGCGATACGTTCGAACACGTCGCGATGCTGCGGTGTGACGCGCGTGGCGGGCGCGACGACCTTCAGCGTCCAACCCGTCGCGACCTTCACCGGCGCGAAACACATCGTCTCGTTGCACGCCTGATAGCGCAGCGTGGCAGGAACAGCGATCTCGCCGGGTGCGACGGTCTCTGCTACGCGCAGCTCGACGCCGATCGTGAACTCCCCTTCAAAGACCGTGAGCGGCTGGTCCGCGCCCGTCTGTCGGAGGTCCTTCGGTTCCGGAAAGACGATCTCCGCCCCGCTGATGCCTGCGGGGGGGGAAACGGTCAGCGTGATCGGTATCAACGTAGGGTCGCGCGGCTTGTCGGAGTTGACGTGGGCACCCTTCGGCAAACGGACCAGCAGTGCGACTCGAGCGGAGGTGCCGGGGTGGACGCCATCTGCCGCGACGATCGGCAGAAGCTCCAGTTTCGGCGGCCCCGCCTGCGCCAGAAGCAGCGCACCAGCGAACGCCGCGATCGACAGGCCAGTGGCGAGAATCCGAACGTGCACCGGCCGGGACAGAAACGTCATGTTCGTCATGGTCACGCCCGAGCTGAAGCTCGGGCCTACTTGATCTCTCTCATGGGAATCAGGCCCGGAGGGAGAGGGAGCGATAAGGGATCGACGGCGCCCTTGACCGGCGGCACATCCTGGAACATGAGGTCCCACTTCCACCGCTCCGACGGATTCGACGACTGGAACCAGTGTTGCGCCGCGACTGGGCGCGCGAAGGTCAGCGCCGTGATGCCCTCGAAACCCGCTTCGTTCCGGAACTGCGCCCTAATCGCGGAACGCACGTCGGCAGCACTCGCGTAGCCGAAGGGCACACCAAGGGATGCGCTCAAGTTGGCGACGATCTGCCAATCGTCCATGGCCTCACCGGGGGTCGGGATCGCTCGCGCCGTACCCTGCAGGCGTCCCTGATCATTCGTATAGGACGCTTCCTTCTCCACGAACGATGCGCCGGGGAGCACGAAATCGGCGGCGCGGGCCAGACCGGTGAGCAGCACGCCCTGGACGACGAGCAGCGGCAGTTGACCGCTTGCGCGAGCAGCCAGAATCCACGTCGTGTCGCCAATCGAACCATCGGGTCCCGGGTCGAACACGTAGAGGGCGGACACCTGCCCGGCCTCGACGGCCGCGCGCAACGCGGAAACATCGGCCGGACCTTCTGTCGTGGCCGGACCAATCAACCCCATCATCCGCGCGCCGCTGACGTTCGGCGCATCGACCGCTGGCACCATGAATGTCGTTCGCTCCGGCTGTTGCTTGGGATTGAACCGCCAGCTGACGGCAATGGCCTGCGTCTCGGACGGACCAATGAGTTCCTCGGTGAGGCTGCGGAAGAGAAAAAGTTCCTCGTGAGAGGCGTGGGCCGAGAGCAGGAAGCGCACGCCGGCCGGATTCTGTCTCCCGATGGCCGCGAGCCGATCGCTCAACTTCGGCAGGAGCTCATGCCAGGAACTCGGCTGCTGCAATCCACGCGCATCACGCTCGAGTGGGACGCGCAGCCGATTGTCGCCTTCAATCCAGTGGTAGTCGAACCGGCCGATGTCGCACATCCAATAGCCGTTGATCGCCGCATTCATGCGGGGCGTGAACCGGATGAGGCGCGAGCCCATCGCCCATTCCGGCTTGGCCTTGATCCACGCCGTGGTGTTGCACCCCTTGGAGCACAGCGTACAGATCGTGTCGGCGGCGTTCGGGTTGTCCCACGGCCTGGACTTGAAGCGATAGTCTCGCGTGGTGATCGCGCCCACGGGACACACATCCATCAAGTTCCCGGAAATGAGCGACTGCACGCCTTCCTCCTGGAACGTCGCGATCTCGCTGGTGTAGCCTCGGTCGATGATGTTGATCTGCGCGTCGTCGTCGACATCGCGCATGAACCGCACGCAGCGCGTGCACAGAATGCAGCGGTTGCGATTCA
>JBGOTP010000242.1:0-8127 GCA_041476545.1 Vicinamibacteria bacterium
CTCATGATGTTCGAGCCGAGGCCGATGTACCTCATGGCCACGAAGGACAGGAGGATCGACAGCGGCAGCGTCAGAATGGCGACGAGGGCACTACGGAAGTGCCAAAGGAAGACGACGCAAACGAGCGAGACGATGACCATCTCCTCAATGAGCTTCGCCCGCAGCGTTTCGATGGAACGCTTGATCAAGGCCGACCGATCGTAGGTGGTGACGAACTCGACGCCTTCCGGGAGGGCGGGCTGGATGCGCTCTTTAACGGCCCGCTTGATGTCCTCAATCACGCCGTAGGTATCCACGCCGTACCGAACCACCACGATGCCGCCCGCGACGTCTCCGTCGCCGTTGAGCTCGGCCACGCCCCGGCGCATGTCGGGCCCGAGGTGGACGCGGCCAACATCCTTGACGAGGATGGGCGTACCGTCCGGCTTTGAACCGAGGCCGACCTGTTCGATGTCGTCCACGCTCTGCAGGTACCCGCGGCCCCGCACCATGTACTCCCGGCCTGTCCACTCGACCACGCGGCCGCCGACATCGTTGTTGCTCTGACGGACGGCCGAGATGACCATGTCGATGGGCATTTTGTAGGCCAGCAGCGCGTTCGGATCGATCTCGATTTGGTACTGCTTGACATAGCCACCGACTGGCGCAACCTCGGCAACCCCCGTGACACTCCTGAGCCAGTACTGCACGTACCAATCGTTCAGCGTGCGCAACCGTGAGAGGTCGTTCTTCCCCGAGCGGTCGACGAGCGCATACTCAAAGGCCCAGCCGACGCCGGTCGCGTCCGGCCCCAGCACCGGCTGCACGTTGGCCGGAAGGCGCCCCTGCAAACCATTGAGGTACTCGAGCACGCGGCTCCGGGCCCAGTAGAGGTCCGTGCCGTCCTGGAAGATCACGTAGACGAACGAGACATCAAAGTAGGAGAAGCCGCGGACGACCTTGACGTTGGGCGCCGAGATGAGCGCGGTGACGATGGGATACGTGACCTGGTCTTCCACAAGCGTCGGGCTTCGGCCCTCCCAGTTCGCGGTCACGATCACCTGCACGTCCGACAGATCGGGCACGGCGTCAATCGGCGTGCTGCGAATGGCCCACACGCCGCCACCGGCGATGGCGAGCACCAACAGCAGGACGATGACGGCGTTGCGCGCGCTGAAGGCAATCAGTTTCTCAATCACGACCGGACTCCGTCTTTTCCTTCACCTGGGTGCCCGCGCTCTTGTCCATACCCGGCATGGTGAGCGACATCGACCCCAGCGCAGACTGGAGGTTGGTCTCGGAATCGATCAGAAACTGCGCCGACGTCACGACCCGGTCTCCCTCGGCCAGCCCCTTGATCAAGGGGAAGAAGTCGTCCACCGGCTGGCCGACTTCAATCTCGCGCGGCTCGAAGTACCCGTTCGGCAGCGCCACGATCGCGTAGCGTTTCGCGCCGTTGTCGATGACGGCTTCTTTGGCCAGGGCGAGATGTTTCCCCGCCCCCACGCGAATGAGCACGGTCACGTAGCTCTCCGGCTTGAACTCCAACCCGGGATTGGGGAACTCGATACGAACCTTCACGCGCCGCGTCTGAGGGTCGACCTCTGGATAGATGAAGGTGATCTTCCCCTTCAGGCTTCGTGTCGACTGGCCGTACGGAAACTGAATTTCCGCGGCCTGCCCCAGCTTCGCCAGTCGTGTCTCGTACTCGAAAATCTGACCCAGCACCCAGATCGTGGAGAGGTCCGCGATCTTGAACGTGTTCATTTCAGGGGTGATGTACTGGCCGGCGAATGCGTTCCGCTCGAGGACGACACCGTCGAAGGGTGAGTACAGTGTCAGGGTCTTGCTCGGTTGTCCGGTACGTGCCAGCTCCTCGACTTGCGCCTCGGTGATGTCCCATAGTCGCAGCCGATCCCGCGCGGCGGAGACGAGCGCGTCGGCGCCGGCTCGGGTTTCCGGGAATCGGCTCTCACCAAGCTGTTTTTGGGCTTTGAGTGCGAGCAGGTACTCGTTCTGCGTCGCGACCAGGTCCGGGCTGTAGATGGTGAACAGCGGCTGGCCGCTGCGAACCGCTTTCCCAACGTAGTCGACGTAGACCCGCTCGATCCACCCAGTGATCTTCGTGTGGATCTGCGTCACGCGCGTTTCGTCATACGCCAGCGTCCCAACGGTCCGAATGGTGCTGTCGAGCGACTGGCGTGCAACTATCGCCGTTCTCACGCCGATCAATTGCTGCCGGGCGGGCGAGATATACACGCCCTTACCTTTGGCGCCCGCGGCTCCGGATTCCATGTCCATGCCCGGCATCGCCGATTCGGCTTGCTGGCCCGTCGTCGCCGTGCTCTCCGCGGGTCGGATGATCTCGCGAGTGCCGCCGGTGGAATATCGAAGCGCCAGCCAGGCGCCACCAGCGCCGATGACGAGCGAAACGGCCGCAACGGCGACGAAGCGCCCGAAACGAATTGGTGTGTCGCTCATGTTCGTGTCACCTGATGAGGCTCAATCCGGTCAGCGGCTCGAGCCGCGCCAGCGCCTTGAGATAGCGCGCGCTCTGTTCCTCGTAGTTGATCTCGTAGGTCAGCACCGTCGCGAAATTCGCCAGCACCGTGAGAAAGTCCGCGCGCCCGACCTGATAGGACGCAAGCGACGATTCGAGCGAGAGACGCGCTTGAGGCAGCACGCTGTCGCTGTACAGATCCGCGAGCTTCCGGCTCGTGGTTTCGGCCAGGTGCTCCTCTGTCACTTCAGCCAGTGCCATCGACAAGGTCGCGTCCCGCATCTGCCGGCCACTTTCGAGCACGGCGGCCGCCTCGGCGACCATCGGCTGCTGCTTGCGCTGCCGGAAGATCGGCAGCGTGACCATGACATCGACGCCGTACATCCAGGGCATGTCACCGACGAACTTCTGGCTCGTCACGGTGACCGCGAAATCGGGCAGCTGCTCTCTCTTCGCAAGGGCCAATCCCTGCTGGCCGCGGTCGATCGTGCGCTCCTCGCGTTTGAGCGCCGGATAGTGCTCCCGCACGAGGGCGCGCAGCTGCTCGACGTCGGATGCCGGCGGTACCACATCGAAGCTCAGCGTGCTTTCGAGCGGCGTGTCGGGCGTCCGAAACAGCAGGCCGTTGATCTGCGCCTGAAGGACGGCACGCTCCTGCTCGAACATGGCCTGCCGCTCGAGAATCATCGAGATCTCGAGCTGCGCCTTCAACACGTCTTGCTGAAGTCCCTGGCCAACCCTGAACAGCGCCTCGGTGATCTGCCGAACCTGCTCGAGTCGCTCCTTGTTGCGCTCGAGAATGTCGAGGGTTCGACTCGCGTACTGATACTCCACGTACGCCATCTTCAGCTCGGCAATCGCGTGTCGGCGCGTGTTCTCGTAGTTCCAGCGTTCAGCGTCCGCCTCCGTTGCGGCCACACGGCTCTTCAGCCCAAGCTTGCCGGGGAATGGGATTTCCTGAGAGAGGCCGAACTGTCGGAAGCTGCCGGGTGTGCTCGCCGACGGAAAGAACGGCGGACGAAAAAGTCCGCCCATGTAGCCGACGCTCAGCGTCGGATCCGGCGGCGCGCCGGCAGGCGCGATGCGCGCCACGCGCATATCGACATCGCGTCGCGCGGCTTTGATCTCGGGATTGTTCCGATCGAGCTCGGCGACGAGTGCCGCCAACGTTGATGCCTGACTCGCTGAACCACCCGCAGCTTGCGAGGCTGTGTTCGCCTGGGCTGATGAGGGGGCCACTGCCGTCGCGACGGTGGCTTGCGCGGCAGCCGAAACAGTAGCCAGAACAAGTGCGACAAGCGCCAGCAAGGACCGTCTCATGACGAACCTTGTTTCACGTTGAGGCCGTACTTCTGCAACCGATAAAGCAAGGCGCTGCGCGTCAGGCGCAGGAGCCTCGCGGCACGCGTGCGATTCCCGCCGGTCGCGTGCAGCGCGAAGACAAGAAGCGCGCGCTCGACCGCCTCGAGATCAACACCAGACGCTGGCACGCTGACGATGGCACCGCCGCCAGCGTCGGACCGTCGAACGGTCACTGACGGTTGAGCCTCGAAGGCCACAGTTGGGAGAGGCACGTTTCGGGGAAGGGCAAGACGCATACCTGGACTCGCACACCCGGTCCAACGTGAGAATTGGCGCTTTTGCTCGCCGTTTTCGTGTGACCGCTCCTTCAGACTGGGAACAGGGGCTCGGCTGTCACGATCGTTTTCAAGCACCGGAAGACCAAGCCGTCTGAAAGCAGACAGTGGCAGGGCGTCGGGAAGTCCACGCGGCTTGACCGGTCGAGATAGGTGTCAAGATTTCGGTAGTCCGCAAAGCCGCGGCCGGCCACAAGGGAAGGATTTCGTGTCTACTGCGACAGCGCGCTATGAAGCGGCAAAGTGACGGAAAAGGAAGACCCTTCGCGCGCCGCACTCGTCACCCTCACGGACCCACGATGCACTTCGACGATGCGCTTGACGATCGCGAGACCAAGGCCAGTGCCCGGCTTGCCGGGCGCGCCGCGGTCGATACGGTAGAACCTGTCGAAGATGTACGGCAGGTGCTGGGCGTCAATCCCTTCGCCGTCGTCGGCGATTTCGAGCACGGCATGGGTTGGTGTTCGCGCGAGCGAGAGACGAACGCGTCCCAGGCGTGGCGAGTACTTGATGGCGTTGTCGCCGAGATTGAGGACGACCTGTTTGAGTCGCAGCGCGTCGCCCCAGACAGTGACGCCCTTCGCGATCATCGCGTCGATGGCAATGTCCGCGGGTTCCGCCAGTGCCGTGAGGATCTCGAGCGCCTCGTGACAGATCGCGCTGAGATCGACCGGACCGCTGCGTGTCGTGGCCAGGTCGGCATCGGCAAGTGCCAGCGCCTGCAAGTCGGTGAGGGTCGCCGACATGTCGTTGACGTCCTGCGACAACTTCGCCATGAACTCCTGAGTAGCCAGTTCCGGCCCGCGCCCCGCCAGTTCGAGGGATGCCTTCATGACGGCAAGCGGAGTCTGCAGCTGGTGTGACGCATCGGCAGCGAACTGACGCACCGACACGAAGGCTTGCTCCAGACGTTCGAGCGTCTGGTTGACGGTCGTGACCAACTGCTGCAGTTCTCGATCGGTTGGAGAGACGCGCACACGCCGCGAGAGGTCGCTGGCCTGTATCGCCTGAAGCGTCCCGTCAATCTCCTTGACTGGTGAGAGCGCCCGTCCGGCCAGCATCCAGCCGCCATAGCTCGTGAGGAGAACGACCAGCGGGAGCACGATCAGTGACGTGTTCCGGAACGTTCGAAGCGTCGGCGTCACGTCTCCCAGCGGATGTCCGATCTGTACGTACCCCGTGGGTGAAGTCGCCACGGGCACGCAGATGAACCGCACGATGCCCGACCGCTCCAGCGATGTCGTGAAGAACTGCGGCGTCGCTTGACCGTGGGCAGCCGCGTGCACCAGCGCTTCATGCAGGCCGATGTTCGGTTCGCTGACCTGGAGCAGTCCGGATCGGTATCGCAATGCGCCGGATTGATCCCGCACCATGACCAAGGCGTCGCCGGCTGGCGATCCGGTGAGCAACTGCCCCAGCGTCGATTCCTCCAGCGGTCGGGCGTTGAGGAGCGCCTGAATCTGACTCGCCGAGGCCGCGAGCTCCGCGTCGTGATGGCGGTACAGTGACCGCGCAAGTGCGGCGTACAGCAGGACGGCGAACAACACCAGCGTGGCACCGAGGATGGCGACGTACCAGAGCGTCAGACGAGTCCGGAACGTATCAATTTTCAGCATCCGGTTCCCTGATGACATAGCCCGCCCCACGTACCGCATGGATCAGGCGCGGCTTTCCCTGGGCCTCAATCTTCCTCCGGAGATGGTTGACGTAGACGTCGATCACGTTCGTCAGCCTGTCCCACGTGAAGTTCCACACGTGCTCGGCAATCATCGTCCGGGTCACCACCTGCCCGGCGTGACGCAGCAGATACTCGAGCAGCGCATATTCCTTCTGCGTAAGATCCAGCCGGCGGTCACCGCGGCGGACAATGCGGCTGACCGGATCGAGCACAAGGTCCCCAACCGACAGCGGATGGAACGCCGTCGGCTGCCGCCGACGCAGGACGGCGCGGATTCGTGCGCTCAACTCCGCGAACTCGAACGGCTTGGTCAGGTAGTCGTCCGCTCCGGCATTCAGTGCAGCGACACGATCTTCCACCAGACCGCGCGCCGAGAGCACAAGAATCGGGACGTCATTCGCTGCGCTACGGAGTTGCCGACACACCGCCATACCGTCGATGCCGGGCAGCATCAGATCGAGCACGATCAGATCGTATTTTGTGGTCTGTGCCCGCTCGAGGCCGCTCTCCCCGTCGGTGGCCACGTCCACGGCGAAGGCCTCCTCGGACAGCCCCTTCTGAATGTAGCCGGCCAGCCGACGTTCGTCCTCGACGAGCAGCACACGCATGGAAGATGAGACTACGCGGGGACCGATTAATCGCCGATTAAATATTCTTAATCATCAACCGCGCGCCGAATCCTTCCTGTTCGATTCGATAGGATCGCACGGGAGGTAACACTCGTGAAGGTTGGACGCCGAGGATTCTTGGGGGGGCTCGTCTCTCTTGCGGGAGTCGCCGGATCACAGGCTGGGCAGGCGCCGCCCGTCACTCGGTCGACGCAGCAACCGGCACGGGCCGCGCCCGCGGCCGAACTGGCGCTCGTGCCTCCCAATGAGCTGGGCCCGGGCGTGATCCCGGTGATCTCTCCTGATGTGCCCGACATGCCCTGGCGCCTCGTGGATGGTGTGAAGGTATTCGACATCCGCGTGGAGCCCGTGCGCATCGAGTTCGTGCCCGGCCGAAACGTTGACGCATGGGGCATGAACGGCAGCGTCCCTGGTCCTACGATTCAGGTCAATGAGGGCGATCGCGTTCGGCTCGTCGTGGAAAATCGTCTGCCGGAACCGTATTCCATGCATTGGCATGGTCTGGAAATACCAGTGGAGATGGACGGCATGCCGGGGATCTCCCAGGATCCGATCGCGCCCGGCGATCGGTTCGTGTACGAGTTCACGCTGCATCAAAACGGGACGTTCTTCTACCACTCGCACATGGCCATGCAGGAAATGATGGGCCTCATCGGCCTGTTCATCATCCATCCACGCCGCGCGCACACCCCGCGCGTCGATCGCGATTTCGCGCTTCTCCTCCAGGAGTGGGCGATTCTGCCGAACAACACGGTGCCGAACACGCTCGCGATGGAATTCAACTGGCTCACCCTGAACGGCAAGTCCGGTCCTGCGACGACACCCATGCTCGTGAAGCTGGGCGAACGCGTGCGCATCCGTCTCGTGAATCTCGGCATGGATCATCACCCGATGCACCTGCACGGACATCAGTTCTATCTGACCGGGACCGAAGGCGGGCGCATTCAGACCACGGCGGTAGAGCCCGTCAATACGATGCTGGTCGGAGTCGCGCAGGCTCGCGACGTCGAGTTCGTGGCAAACAATGAAGGCGATTGGCACTTTCACTGCCACCTCCCGCACCACATGATGAACCAGATGACATCCATGGTTGGTCCGCTGATGATGTCGCGCGCAAACACGCCCCGCCCGGGATTCCTGGAGGGCGGTGGTTCGTCGCAGGCGCCCAACGCGGGCATGGTGCCCGGCTATCCTCAAGACATGTTCATGGCGATGGACGAGATGGTCGCGAAGCCCGAGACCTACGGTCTGCGGAAGGGATGGAGTGGCGGCACGATGGGCATGATGACGATCGTGCGGGTGTTGAAGCCCGAGCTATTCGACAGGATTCAGGAACTCAAGGCCGCGCAGGCTCAGAAGGCAGGTGCACAGTGAAGCCCGCGGTCGTGCTCGTTGTTCTCGGATTGCTGGCCTCGCCCACGGCCGCCCAGACCCCCGTCGCGCCCGTCACGCTGGCGGAACTCGAGCAGCTTGCACTGAGGAACAACCCAACGTCACAGCAGGCGCAGTCCGCCGTTGATGCCGCTCGCGGCCGGGCCAGACAGGCTGGTTCGTTTCCCAATCCCATCGTCGGATACAGCGCGCAGGAGGTCACGAACTACGGCGACGTCGACCCGCGAGGACAATACGGCTTTTTCGTCGAGCAGACGATTCCGCTCGGAGGCAAGCTCAAGCTTGGACGGGAGGTGTTCGATCGCGAGGCCC
>JBGOTP010000243.1:0-8105 GCA_041476545.1 Vicinamibacteria bacterium
CCATGGACCTTTATCTGCCGCTCACCAAGTATCCGCAGCCAGGTCCACGCGACGTAATCTATCAGCAGTTTGTGGATCGCCTCGCGGCCATTCCCGCCATTCAGGCGAGCGCGCTCACCAACAACGCGCCGCTCAACGGGGCTCCGTCGAGTCGCGTAGGCATCGACGGACAGACACCGCCTGAAGGACAGACGACGGCACAATCCGTGAGTGTCGTGGCAGCGGGCGACGGCTATTTCGACACGCTCGGCATTCCCTTGCGACGTGGAAGGGCCTTCAAGCGCGACGACGGATTGCCTGGCAAGGGGGCGGCCGTCGTCAACGAGAAGTTCGTGGCCCTGCACTCCCCCGGCACCGATCCGATCGGCCGTCAGATCAAACTGATGGACACGCCACGTCCGGAGTGGATATCAGTTGTCGGCGTCGTGCCCAACATTCGGCAGAACAATCCGCGCGACCCGGAGACTGCGGTCGTCTACGTGCCCCTCAGATCGAACCCGCAGCGCACCCCGACGCTGTTCATACGCACGGCGTCCAGCGCCGCGGTCGTGATGCCCCAGATTCGCGAGGCGCTGCATGTTGTGGAGCCCGACCTGCCGATCTTCAACGTGCAGACGATGGACGAGCGGTTGGCACAGAACCGATGGCAGTTCGTCGTCTTCGGATCGATGTTCGCGGTGTTCGCCGCCATCGCGCTGATGTTGTCGGCGTTGGGGCTATTCTCGGTGACGACCTATTCGGTCACACAGCGCACGCAGGAAATTGGCGTTCGAATGGCGCTCGGGGCCGAGCCGCGCGCGATCCTGTGGCTCGTGCTGCGTCGCGCGCTCATTCAGCTCGCGATCGGCCTGCCGCTTGGAATTGCGGGTGCGTATGGCGTCGGCACCATACTCCAGAGCATCCTGGTGCAGACGGGGCCACGAGATGTCGTCACGCTCGCGTCGATCGTGCTGATCCTCATCGTCGTGGCGATGTCGGCGTGTCTCCTGCCGGCACGTCGCGCGGCGCGCCTCGATCCGGTGGTTGCCTTGCGGGGTGATTGACGAACAGCGGCTTCAACACTTCCAGAACGCGTGGCCAGGCGGGACGACTAGAGCGGATTTCGCTGCGATGTAGAGAGCGGGGATGACGAAGATAACGGCTTTACACGGAGGAACGAAGCAACGGAGGATGTTCGCTCCACCTCCTCCGTTATCTCCGCTGTAGTGAAATCAGCAGTAGTGGACGCAGTTCCTGTTCCGGTGAAACCAGCGACGCTCCAGTCACCCGTGCGCGCCACATCGCGCCCGCGAAGAACAAACCAATCGCGAGCAACATCGAGACAATCGCCAGCACCACCGTCGCAATCGTGGATCGTGACACGCGCGTCTCCACCCTCATCGACAGCCTAGCGCACCTCGATGCGTTGGCCCTGCACCGTCCCCTCGGCGTGGAACGCTGGGATGACGTGGCCGTCGTTGTCGTAACTGTCGGTGACGTACTTACCGCTGAACCTGTCGCCGCTGCGGTCGAGCGCCACATTCATGTCGAGGACGAACACGCCGGCGAGGGCCACAGGGTTGACGCTGGTGTCCCAGTTCCAGCCCAGGTGGTGGAGTTTGACGCGCGACCCGACGCGCTCCCAGACGCCGAGGCAGATGTTACCCGCGGCAGGCGGCACCGCCACGTCGATCGTGATTTCGGTACCGTCGGCGTGCCATTGCTCGAAGCCCTCGTCGAACACCGCAGGGCCGTTCCCGACGAAGAAGGTCACGGTCCACATCCCGACGATGGACTTAGGCGAGTTGTCGGAGCCGCCTGCCCGGCCGTTGTCGTACGCGACGACACCGGGGTGCGTCAGCGCCGCCAGGGGCGAGTGCCCGGTTTTCTGGCCGCCAGTGATGCAGTCGGCCTGCGCGACCGGGGCTGCGAACAACGTGAGCGCGGTGATCGTGAGCGCGAAGCAAATGGTCTTCTTCATGAGCCTCTCCTGTGTGGTTGGTCCCGGGCCGCCGCCGCAGTCATTGCGGCGCAAGACCTGGAACCGATGACCCGGCGCGAAATCTAGCGCCCGCGCCGTGGCGCGTCCATGCACTGGAGGTCATTTCCACTTCATCTCTCGTTGTCCCCGCAACGTGTTCCAGCGAAGGCACATGCCCGCGCAGGTGATCCGACCCATCTCTTGACCTTCGGGAGCCGCCAGACTTACTGTGCAGGCCCATGTTCACGACACGGCTCGAGTCATAATGCCGGCCCCGCGGGTGATCCGATTCGGATCCTTCGACGTGGACGTTCCTGCGCGAGAGCTTCGAAAAGGCGGCAGCCGGATCAGGCTGCAGGAGAAGCCGTTTCAGCTCCTCCTGCTGCTGCTCGACCGCCCGGGCCAAGTTGTCACGCGCAACGAAGTGCGCCAGGCTCTGTGGCCAGCCGACACCTTCGTCGACTTCGATCACAGCCTCGGCACTGCGATCGCGAAGCTGCGAACTGCGCTCGGCGATTCAGCCAGGCATCCGCGATTTGTCGAAACAGTCGCCAACCGCGGGTACAAGTTCATCGCCCCGGTGAGCGCGGGCGTATCGGAACCTGACGAGCCCCTGCCCGAGCCTCTCTTGACCTTTGTCGTGCCAGAGGCTTCGCCGGTTCCGGCCGCGGCGTCCTCGAGCCGGTTTCGATGGCTGGCCGCGACCACTGCGGGACTTCTCGCCGGGGGCGTCGTGCTGGTGATCGTCCTCGGCTTCGACGCGTTCGGCGCCCGGGGATGGCTGCGCCGGCAGACCAACGAACCTGTTGGCTCGATCGCGGTGCTGCCGCTCCAGAACCTGTCGAACGATCCGGCGCAGGAATATTTCGTGGACGGCATGACGGAGCAGCTCATCACCACACTCGCGCAACTCTCGGGGATTCAGGTGATCTCGCGGACCTCCGCGATGCAATACAAGGGCACGAAGAAGCGCCTGTCCGAGATTGGCCGCGATCTGCACGTCGACGCCTTCGTCGAGGGATCAGTGCTGCGCTCGGGCGGGCGCGTCCGAATTTCCGCGCAGCTGGTGGACGCGCGGACTGATGCGCATCTGTGGGCGCGGAGCTACGATCGGGACGCCGGCGATGTGCTGACGCTCCAGAGCGAGATCGCCCGCGCCATTGCCGACGAGATTCGCGCAAAGCTCACGACGCGCCAGCAAACCGATCTGGCGCGGCCGCGGCGTGTCGATCCTGACGCGGAGGAGGCGTACCTCCGGGGCCGCTATCACCTGAACCAGGGCGGCGAGTCCGAGCTCCGAAAGAGCGTGGACGACTTTGGCGCGGCGATCGCGATCGATGCCGGCGACGCGAGGAGCCATGCCGGGCTGGCCGAGGCGTACATCGCGCTCACGGACTACTACGAGCGTCCCAGTCTGATGATGCCGCGCGCGCGCGCGGCCGCAGAGCAGGCGATCAAGCTGGACAACCGGCTCCCGGAAGCGCATGCGTCGCTTGGCGCCGTCCGCTTTCTGTACGACTGGGACTGGGCCGGCGCGGAGGAGGAATTGAAGCGCGCGACCGATCTGGCCCAGGCCTCGGCCGACGCGCACTTGTGGTACGGCGTGTTTCTCTCGCAGATGGGGCGATTCGAGGAAGGCATTGCGGAGGTGAAACGCGCCGGAGCCCTCGATCCGCTCTCTGTGGCGGTCAATATTAATGCCGGCTGGGTGTACTACCTCGCCCGGCGCAACGACCAGGCGCTGGCGCAGTGGCGGAAGGCGCTCGAGATCGAGCCGAACCTCGGCGCCGTTCACACGTCGATCTGGCTCGCGTATGCGCAGCAGGGCGAGGGCGGGAAAGCCCTCGCGTCTGCGGCCGAACATGCCGGCGACACGAGTCCGTTGGATTTGGCGACACTGGCTGGCGTGTACGCCGTGTCTGGCAGGCGCGGCGATGCCGAACACGTCCTCACGCGCCTGAAGCAGCTGTCCGCGACCCGGTACGTCTGCCCGTACGAGGTGGCCACCGCGCACGCGGCGCTTGGACAGCGCGAGGCCGCGCTCGACTGGCTGCGCAAAGCTGTCGATGATCGGTCCGTCTGCATCCCCGACGTCAAGACCGATCCGCGGCTGGACGGGCTGCGCGCCGACCCGCGCTTCAAGCAGCTGTTGCATGACGTCGGGTTCTAATCGGGGGGGTCCCTCAGAACCTTCAAAGCCCTGGGATTCGCGTGGGTCACCAATGCTGTTGGCGCTTCGGCCTGCCTGTGCCAAGATGTGCGTCAGCACAACGCGGCAACATCCACCGGGCGAACTCATTTGGAGGCATTCATGCGAAATCAATTGGTCAAGATAGTCGTCTGCACGTTCGCGATCGCCTGTCTGGCGGGGGTGGCCAGCGCACAGACTCCGGCGGCGACTGGTCAGGCTGTGCCGGCCGGGCAAGTGGGAGTCGGACCTGGCAGCGCTGCCTCACCCACCTACATCTCGATTCCGATGGAAATCGCGGTCGGTAAACCCGCCGCCGAAGTGTGGAAGCGCGTCGGCAAGTTCTGCGATATCGCCGAATGGCTGCGGATCGCCTCGGGGTGCACGATTGCCCCCGGTAAAGACGGTGAATTCGGCGCCGTGCGTTCCGTCGCAGGCGAGGTCCTCGTGGCCAAGACGGAATTGTCTTACACCTACACGCAGACTCCCGCCTTTCAAGGGAGGGGCGGCCGGCCGTACAACCTGTATCACGGCACACTCGAGGCGCGGCCGGTGACGGCGACCACCTCGAAGCTCGTCTACACGCTGTTCTTCGACAACTCGATGCTGGCAGACGATGCCGCGCGCGAACGAGACAGGGCGCAAAAGACCACGCAGTTCACGACGGCGCTCGAGAACATGAAGATCCTTGCCGAAGGCGGCACGCTGCCGCCGGTCCCGGCACGCGGCGCTCCTCCGGCGGGCCGCGGCAACCAGTAGGGGCAACGTGCACCGCGGAGACCGCGGAACACGCAGAGGATTCCATTCAAGGTGTTCTCTGCGATGCTCAGCGATCTCTCCGGTGATCGTCGCGATCGGCCTTACAGCCTGAACAGATAAACCCCTGAAGAACAAGCCGCGGCTGGTCGTCAGATAGCGACCGCTCGAAGCCAGACATGGCATGGTCCGACAAAAGGAAACATCGGGATCGTGAACCAGGCCGTCGCCAGGCGGAGGAGTTGGCGTCCCTTCCGAACGACAGGAATTTCAAGATCACGGACGCCGAGCGCCAGCAGGTCGCGAAGTCTCTTCGCTACATCGACGAGGCCAGGCGCGCGCTCGAGGCTCAGCAGAACCCCGCCAACCGGGAGATCATTCGCGAGTTGAAGGCGTCGGCCGACCGCGTCTTCGATCTCCTAAACGATCTGGACGAGATCGACGACTAGTTCCTGACGGCCACAGCCAGCACATCGACAAGCTCCTTCGCCAAGCCACGTTCGTTATCGTATATCGATAACTATAGATTGTATTTCGACGCTACTTTATCGTATAACGATAAATACGCTAATACGCCGTGAGGTTGAAAATCATGAAGGCCATGGGAAAAGGTTCCGTGTCGTCGTTCCTGATGGTTCTGCTGAACGTGAGCTGGTACTTCGTGGCGCTCGTCCTGGCGCTGACGGCGTTGCTCGTGGTGCTCTCCCCGTTCAACATTCCCGGCTTGACGCTGACGATTGAAATGCCGCGGGGACCCGACTTCACGATCGAGCAGTCGTCTGTCGATGTTCCCGGCTTCAAGATGACCATTCCAGTGACTGTCAGTGTGGACCCTCGAACGCACCGTGTGACGGCTCCGTCGCTCGGCATCGAGGACGCGCAAGTACAGGACGTCCGTGGGTCGCTCAGATTCCCCGCACGGAGGGGCGCCTTCTTCGTCGGGAACGCGATCCTCCTCATCGTCTTGCTCGCCTTCGTCCTGCTGGCCATCGGCCAGCTCCGGGCCGTGTTCCGCACGCTCCGTGATGGCCGGCCGTTCGTGCGCGCCAACGCGACGCGAATCCGCTGGCTGGCGTGTGTCGTCATCGCCGGCGAATTCGCGCGGTCGGCGATCGTGTTCTTCGAGAACTACTACGCCATGACCCATTTCTCCGCCGAGGGTCTGCGTTTCATGGCCCGGCCCGATATCAACGTCTTTGCCATCATCAACGGCTTGATCATCCTGGTGATCGCGGAAGTCTTTCGAGCAGGAGCCCGCCTCGATGAAGAGCAGTCGCTGACGATCTGAGGCAACAAGATGGCCATACGCGTCAAGCTCGACCACCTCCTGCTCGACCGCCGCCTCACGCTGACGGAACTAGCCGACCACATCGGCATCACAATCGCGAACCTGTCGGTACTGAAAACGAACAAGGCTCGCGCCATCCGCTTTTCCACGCTCGAGGCTCTGTGCCGGGAGCTCCGCTGCCAGCCGGGCGATCTGCTGGAGTGGACCCCAGATCAGGCCGTCAGGCCCGAGTCCCGAAGCGCCGTGTAGGTCGCGTACCCGCCTGACAGATTCCACGCCCGATATCCGTGCTGCGCCAGGAACCGCGTGGCGTAATACGCGCGCTGCCCCACGCCACAGGAGATCCAAATGTCCCGGTCCGTCGGCAGCTCGGTGTAGCGGTCGCGCAACTGCGAGAGCGGCAGGTTGATCGCATCGGGAATGTGCCCGGCGCCGAACTCGTCTGGCTCGCGCACATCGAGAAGCAGCGCCTCGGTTGAGCCGAGCGCCAGCCAGTCGGCCACGGGCATGTCGCCGTTCAGGACGTTCTCGGCCAGCATGCCCGCCAGGTTGACCGGATCCTTCGCGGCCCCGAACTGCGGCGCGTAACACAGCTCGGCGGCGGCAAGATCGTGCACCGTACCGCCGAACTGGATCGCGGTGGCGATGACGTCGATGCGCTTCTCAACGCCCTCACGTCCCACGGCTTGCGCCCCGAGGATTCTGCCGTCGGGTACAGAGAACAGGAGCTTGAGATGAATCGGCTGTGCGCCCGGATAGTAGCCGGCGTGGTGGCCCGGGTGTAGATACACTTTCTCGAACATCGTCACCCCGGCGCGGCGGAGTCCCTTCTCGCTGGCGCCGGTCGACGCAACCGTCAGACCCAACACGCCCACAACGGCCGTCGCCTGCACGCCACGAAAGTGGGTCGCGCGTCCAGCGATCGACTCGGCCGCCACGCGACCCTGGCGATTGGCCGGCCCGGCAAGCGGCAGCACGGTCTCCTGCCCCGTCAGCACGTCTGGCGATTCGACCGCATCGCCGACGGCCCAGATCCGCGGATCCGATGTGCGCATCTGCGGGTCGACGACAATGCCACCGCGCGCACCGATGGCAAGACCGGCATCGCGGGCCAGGCCAGTTTCTGGCCGTACGCCGATCGCCAGAATCACAAGATCCGCGGGCAACCGCGCGCCGCTCGCGGAGACGACGGTCAACCCGCCACCAGGGTTCTGGTCGATGCGCGCCAGGCCATCGGCGAGGTGCAGCGTCACGCCGCGGGTCGCGAGGTGCGCCTTGATGGGTGCCGCCATCTCCGGATCCAGCGGAGGCATGACCTGCGGGAGCTGTTCGAGCACGGTCACGGCGAGGTCGCGATGGACGAGGTTCTCGACCATCTCGAGGCCGATGAAGCCGCCGCCCACGACGACAGCCGTCCGCGCACCGCGATCGCTGATCCACGAACGGATGCGGCGCGAATCCGGGATAGTGCGGATGGCGAAGACGCCGGGCAGATCCACCCCTGGCAGTGGCGGCCGGATCGGCGCCGCGCCCGGCGACAGGACGAGCGCATCGTAGCGCTCTGAACGGCTGACGCCGCTCTGAAGATCGCGCACGCTGATCGCGCGAGCCTGGCGGTCAACGGCGATCACTTCGGTGTCCGTATGCACGTCGATGTTGAATCGCTGGCGGAACAACTCGGGCGACGCCACGAGCAACGCGCGCTCGTCCTCGATGACGTTGCCAACGAAATACGGCAGGCCGCAGTTGGCAAACGACACGAAAGGCCCGCGGTCGAAGACAGCGATCTCCGCCGACTCGTCAAGCCGGCGCAGACGCGCCGCGCACGACGCGCCTCCCGCGACACCGCCGACGATGAGCACACGGCGCCGCGGGTTGGTCGGGCGCGAGCCCGCGGTGTGGGGATCGGCCAG
>JBGOTP010000244.1:0-8088 GCA_041476545.1 Vicinamibacteria bacterium
ATCTCGACTCGGCGGAAGCCACGGCCATTCACGCGCGCCTGATTCGCGAGAAGCCGTTCCTGCGGCGTCTCTATCTGCACTACTACGCCGAGTACGACGCCACCATCGCTCGATCGACTCCAGGCGGAGTCGTCCTCGAGGTGGGTGCCGGCGCCGGATTCTATCGCGAGATTCGGCCGTCGGTCGTGTCACTGGATCTGCGGCCAGGTGCACATGTCGACGTTCTTGGTTCAGCGCTGGCGCTGCCGCTCCGCGGCGAATCGACGTCGGCCATCCTGCTGCTGAATGTTCTGCACCATCTACCCGATCCGGAGGCCTTCTTTCGAGAGTGCGAACGCGTCCTGAAACCGGGTGGACGCGTGTGTCTGATCGAACCTTTTGCGGGACCACTCAGTCGCCGTCTCATCCGACCGCTCCACCATGAGCCGTGGGATGAAGGAGCCGGCTGGACGCTGCCGCCTTCTGGACCGCTGACCGGAGCCAATATGGCGCTGCCGACCATCATCTTCAGCCGGGACCGGGCGCGCTATCAGACCGCGTTTCCGCACCTCCCCATCGACCGGTTTGAGTTGCACACGATCATGCTCTATCTCCTGTCGGGCGGCGTATCGATGCGGTCGTTTGCGCCGGGTGTGGCCTTGAGACCGTTGCTCGCACTTGAACGTCTGCTGGCACCCGCGGGAGCGATCCTGGCCAGCATGATGACCGTGGAGCTCGTGAAACACTGACCTGCCGTGCCGGCGTCCTACTGCGACGTCTTCTCGACTGTCTCGAGCAGGATGTACCAGCTTTCGCAGTCGGTGCGTGACCCTCCGGCGAGCGTGACCGAAAACACGAGGTGCAGCGACGGGATCTCCCATCGCGCTTTCGCTCGGTTGTTCTCCATCTCCACGTTATACGGCTTCAGCAGATTGGCCGGCGAGTCGTGCGGGCGATGTGCATCCTGGATGCCCCTGAAGATCGCAAACTCCCGGCGCGGCCCCATGTGGACTTCGAACTGCCCGACACCATTGACGATGTGATCGTAGACACGTTCGCTGTAGCGTCCGTCGGCCTCCTGGCACGACTGCCAGTTGCCCTCGAGAATGTGGCCCTTGCTGCTCGGAAACGGCAGGAACTGCGGCTCGGCCGCCCGCGCGACACGCACAGAGCAGACGCCCCCGAAGCACAGTCCAGCCAGACCGCTCACCAGCCAGGAACATCTCCGAACGCGAACGCGATCCATTCCCTTGTTCATCTCGACAGCGTCGGCAGGGGCATTCGCTCGCAGAATAGCATCAAGAACGCGGTCACGGCCTCATCAAACATACGTGCAAATTCCCGGCACAACAATCCCATCGGGGACATAAGATCGGCACCAAGGAGACTGCATGCCGACACCACAGGATTTCAAGCACCACGCACGCGTTGTGCCCGCGTACCACATGGGGGTGTTCTTCCCCCTGGTCATCAACTTCTTCTGGGCCGTGTACCGGCTGACTCAAGCCGGACTGACCGGCGAGGCCATTGTCGGGGTGCTTCTCGCGTTCGCGCTGCTGCTGATGTTCGGCTCGGTGCGCCGCCAGATCCTCACCGTGCAGGATCGCGTCATCCGTCTGGAAATGCGGCTGCGCCTCGGTCAGGTGCTGCCTGCCGACCTGCGGATGCAGATCTCGACCCTGACGATCCCGCAACTTGTGGCGCTCCGGTTCGCGAGCGACGCCGAGCTGCCGGACCTCACGCGCGAGGTGCTCGCGGGAACAGTCCCCACCCAGAAAGACATCAAGATGCGGGTGAAGAACTGGCAGGCGGATTATCAGAGAGCGTAGTTCAGCTCTCAGCTGTCGGCTCTCGCGACCGACCGAAGGTCGAGCTACGGAGAGCTGAAGGCTGACAGCTGAGAGCTACTTCTTCAGGCCTCTAAGTATCTTCGGTGTCAGGAACCAGCGCAGCGTGCCGGGATCCACAGGCGGCAGCCTCTCGAAGTCGATCCGGCAGATTGCGCCCTTCTTGAAGACGAACGGGCGCCGCGAACCGGCGAGGCGGGCGGCCAGTTCGCCGATGCCCGGCTCGTGGCCGACAAGTGCGATCCGCCGGCGACGGGACTGCTTTTCGAGGTCCGCGATCACGGCCTGATGGCCGCCTGCCGGCGCCCCTGGCGCCAACGCCTCCATCGTCACAATCGGTGGACGGAGATCGAACGCGCCGGCAAGAATCTCCGCCGTCTGCCGCGCGCGGACGAGCGGACTGGTCAGCACGACGTCGAACGTCACACCGAGGTTCACCAGTCCACGCGCACTTTTCCGAAGGCGCGACATGCCGCTCTCGGTCAGCGGCCGCTTCGCATCGTCTGGCCATTCATCGCCGCGGTCTGCCGCGACGCCATGCCGTATGAGATAGAGTTCGTGCGGGCCTGGCATGGCGCTCAGCCGCTCGAAGATCGCTGGAGTGGCACCCCAGGCTGTCTAGCCCGCGCGGCGGGTCCCATCGGCTTCGATGCAGCGGTTTTCGACGCGGACTGGGTACGGACGGTGAGGCGCCGACAGATCGCCAACAGACCCTTGCGCTGTCGAACGTAGCGGGCGTGAAGGCGGCGGCAGCTCTTGTCGAGCTCCGTCACGAGCCCGTCCAGATCGCGCCGCAGAGACAGGGCCCGCGGATCCTGCGCCGCGTGCACACGACGGACGCGATCGATGAGCACCTGCAGATCGTGCATGCGCCCCAGGATTTCCTGTCCACGCTTCAGCGTCCTGAGATCGGCGCTGCCCCCGTCTCCCGCGGCCTCCGCCTCGAGTTCGATTCCGTAGCGAAGCTTCTTGAGCGAAATCCGCACGAGGTGCAGACGTTCCTGCAGGTACACCGAGCCGGCCTCGCCGATGGCCTGCTCGACGGTCGCGGCGCGCCGCGCGACGCGCGCCTCGATCGCCCATCGCCACGCACGGCCGGCGTGTCCTTCCGGAATCGATTTTTCCATCTGGCGACAGACCTTCTCGAGCTTGCGCGCGACACGGCGACGTTCAGCGGACGCCCGGTTCCCGCATGCCTCGTGATGCGCCGTGGCTCTGGCCTGTCGAACGTCGGCCGCCACGCACCGCAGCGCATGGTCGGGGTACGCGCGCGATGTGCGCAACTCGTCGATCAACTGGAGGAGGACGTCGAGTTCACGAACCGCTCCGAGACGCCTGGTCACACGGCGAAGACGGCGGCCGATCTTGTCCGACGAGTCGCGATCGAGCTGGAGAACGGGCATGAGCTCGCGCAGACGCCGGGATGCGACGCGTGTCCGATGCACGGCGCGGACGGCGCCAGCGTC
Source organism: Vicinamibacteria bacterium (assembly GCA_041476545.1). Classification (GTDB taxonomy): domain Bacteria; phylum Acidobacteriota; class Vicinamibacteria; order Vicinamibacterales; family CAVVIG01; genus JBGOTP01. The sequence continues at coordinate 3,293 of JBGOTP010000244.1, forward strand.
GACGCCGTGTAACATCCGTGTAAACCGCTCCAGACGGCGGCGAAGGAGTTGTGAGCGCTGCGGCAACCCGTGCATCGGAGGTATGCTCAATAGGCCGGCTGCGGCCGGAGTCAAGCCGTGATTATAGTTGATGCGCTGACCTGTCCAATGATTCGCCCATGATTCGCCTTGCCGCCATCGACATCGGCACGAACTCGATTCACATGATCGTCGTGTTCGTCCGGCCCGATCTGTCATTCGAGGTCATCGACCGTGAGAAAGAAATGGTGCGCCTCGGCGCCGGCGGACTCGATGGACGCGCGCTGACGCCGGAAGCCATGCAGGCCGCGCTTCAGGTGCTGTCCAAGTTCCGGCGGCTTGCGGAGTCTCACGCCGTCGACCACACCGTGGCGGTGGCGACGAGTGCCGTGCGCGAAGCCGAAAACGGCGGTAAGTTTCTGCGCGCCGTCAGGGAGCAGACAGGGATTCATCCGCGTCTCATCTCGGGCACCGAAGAGGCCCGGCTCATTCACATCGCTGCCGTGTACGGCGTCGGCGTGCCGGGAGAAGTGGCCGTGGCGATTGACATCGGCGGCGGCAGCGTCGAGATCACGCGCGGCATTGGTTCGGACATCGAGCAGGGACGCAGTTTCAAGCTCGGGGTGATCCGCCTGACCGAACGCTTCGTCAAGAGCGATCCCCTCGACCCACGAGACGAACGCAAGCTCGTACGTCATATCCAGTCGGAGGTCGGCGACTATCTCGGTCTAATCGTGAAAAAGGGATTCGACCGCGTCATCGGCACGTCGGGGACCATTCTGAGTCTGGGGGCCGTCGCCTCGGCCGCCAACGGGCTCCCGGCGCACGGCGGCCTGCGCAACCGGCGCATCGCGACCAAGCAGTTGCGCCGCGTGCGACGTAGCCTGACCGCCGTCGATCTCCAGAAACGGCTGCGCGTGCCGGCGCTGGACCCTCGGCGTGCCGACCTGGCGGTGGCGGGCGCCATTTTGCTCGACTCGATGCTCAAGCGGCTCGGCGCGACGGAGATCACGCTGTGCGACCTGTCGCTGCGCGAAGGGCTGGTGCTCGACTACATCGCGCGGCATCGCAAGGAAATCGCGCAGGCCGATCGGTATCCGGACGTGCGCCGGCGCAGTGTGATCGAGCTAGCCGAGCGGTGTAACTACGTCCCCCCGCACGCACAGCAAATCGCGCGGCTCGCCATGGCGCTCTTCGACCAGACGCGCGGGATCCACGGATTGACCGACCGCGAACGCGAGTGGCTCGAGTATGCGTCGCTGCTCCACGACATCGGCACACACATCAGTTACGAACAGCATCACAGACATTCAGACTACCTGATCAGAAACGGCGATCTCCGCGGATTCGAACCGTACGAAATCGAGATCATGGCACTCGTCGCGCGCTATCACCGCCGCGGGGCCCCCAAGCGGCGGCATGAAGGCTTTCGCGATCTGCCGCGCAGAGAGCGGAATGCCGTGCGCACGCTCGCGTCAATCCTCCGTCTGACCGAAAGCCTCGATCGCAGCCATTCGCAGGCCGTCACCGGCGTGGACCTCCACGACAGGGGCGAGGACGCGCTGCTCCGACTGCGCTCCTCCGGCGACGCGGAACTCGAGCTCTGGTCGGCGACGCGCAACGCCGCGCCGTTCGAGCGGCTGATCGGCAAGCCGCTGCGAGTCGAGGTCAGCAGGACTCCTTATGTTGAACAACCTCACGAAACCCCACGAATATCCGGGCAAGCTGTTCGTCGTCGAGGGCATCGACGGATCGGGCAAGACGACGCAGCTGGGACTGCTGGCGAAGTGGCTGAGCGCCGAGGGACACCGGGTGTTCGTCACCGAATGGAACTCGTCAGCCCTGGTCAAGGCCGCCACCAAGACCGGAAAGAAGAAGAACGCGCTCACCCCGATGACGTTCAGTCTGCTGCACGCCACGGACTTCGCTGACCGCCTGCTCTACAAAATCATCCCGCCGCTGAAGGCTGGCATGATCGTGCTGGCCGATCGGTACGCCTACACGGCGTTCGCGCGCGACGCCACGCGCGGCGTCGATCGACAGTGGGTCCGCGAGCTCTATAGCTTCGCCGTGCGCCCCGACCTGACCCTGTACTTCCGCGTGCCGATCGAGGTGTCGCTCGAGCGGCTGATGGCGCGACGCGTCAAGCTCAAGTTCTACGAGGCGGGCATGGATCTCGGCTGGAGCACAAGCCCCACCGAGAGCTTCCGGCTGTTCCAGGGCCAGGTGCTCGCCGAGTACGATCGCCTGGTCGACGAGTACGGCCTGGAAGTCGTCGACGCCGTCGGCCCCATCACCCAGCAGCAGCGCATCGTACGCGACGTGATTGCGCCCCGTCTCGAGATCCGCAACGTGGAGATCCCCGATGAACAACCAGTCTGACGCCACGTCGGGGCCGCCGGCCGCGGGCGAGGCGCCTGCCCGGCCGGCCCCGCCTGCCCTGCCTGCCCCACCTAGCCCGCCTGCCCAGCCTGCCCTGCCTGGCCCGCCCGTCCCGCCTGCTGTCGTGGATGTCGCTGAAAGCGCCGCGATTCAGCCCGGTCGCTACTATGGCAGGGGCATTCCATATCTGCCGCTCGACAACTGTCCAGGCAAGCTCATCGCCATCGAGGGCACCGACGGGGTGGGACGCACAACACAGATTCAGCTGCTGCGTGAATGGCTGGAGGTGAAGGGCTACGGCGTGGTCGAAACCGGCTGGACACGGTCGCAGCTCATGCAGCCGACGATCGAAATCGCCAAGGCGAGCAACACGCTGAACAAGTTGACCTTCGTCCTGCTCTATGCCACCGACTTCGCCGACCGGCTGGAGAAGGAGATCATCCCGGCGCTCAAGGCCGGCTTCGTGGTGCTGTCGGATCGCTACATTTTCACCGCGCTGGCGCGCGCCGGCGTGCGCGGCGTCGATCGCGCGTGGCTCCGCAGCCTCTACGGTTACGCCATTGCTCCGCATCTGGTGTTCTACCTCAACGTCGATGTGAAGACGCTCATCGGCCGTGTCCTCGCGTCGCGAGGCATGGACTTCTGGGAATCGGGGATGGACCTCAAGCACGGCGACGACATCTACGACAGCTTCCGGACGTACCAGAACAAGCTGCTGCGCGAGTACAGCTCGATGTCAGAGGAGTTCCACTTCAGAACCCTGGACGCGCGCCGGTCGATCAACCACATTCAGGAAGAGCTCCGAAAACAGGTGGGCGCCTTCCTGGAGCCCGAGGGGAAATCCGAGATTTAACACGCCTGAAACCCGGGTCCGCGAGCCGTAGGTTACCCTCAGATGATGCTGCTCCACGCCCAGGCAGAGTCGTCGCCCAAGCAGATGGCGTCGCCTGTGCTCACTCCCGCGCCGCCGGCCAAGATCGACGTGAGCGGCATGAATTTCTATTACGGGGCCAATCGCGTGCTGGAGCAGATCACCGTCAGCTTCATGCCCAACCAAGTCACGGCGCTCATCGGCCCCTCCGGGTGCGGCAAATCGACGTTCCTGCGCACGCTCAATCGAATGAACGACATCGTGCCGGGCGCTCGTGTCGAGGGATCCGTTCGTATCGACGGGCGGGATATCTACGAGCCATCGGTGGATGTGGTCGATCTGCGCCGCCGTGTGGGGATGGTCTTTCAGAAATCCAACCCGTTTCCGAAGTCGGTCTTCGAGAATGTCGCCTATGGCCTGCGCATCAACCGGATGACCCGGTCGAGCGAGGAACTGCGGGGACGAGTCGAATCCAGCTTGAAGGCCGCGGCGCTCTGGGAAGAGGTGCGGGATCGTCTGCACACCTCCGCGCTCTCGCTCTCGGGAGGACAGCAGCAGCGCCTGTGCATCGCGCGGGCCCTGGCGGTCGAGCCCGACATTCTGCTGATGGACGAGCCGGCATCGGCGCTCGATCCGATCGCCACGCAGCGGATCGAAGAACTGATCTACCAGCTGAAAAGCCGGTACACGATCATCATCGTGACCCACAATATGCAACAGGCTGCGCGCGTCTCGGACGTGACCGCGTTCTTCTGGCTGGGCAAGCTCGTCGAGTGCGGGCGGACGAACCGGATCTTCACGGCGCCAACAGAGAAGCTCACGGAAGACTACGTCACGGGAAGATTCGGCTGATGGAACCGGTGGGACACGTCGTTCGCCACTTTCAGGACGAGCTCGAGCAGCTCAAGAATCGCCTGCTCGAAATGGGCGGCCTGGCGGAGGAGGAGGTCCGTCTGGCCGTCAAGGGGCTGGTCGATCGCAACCATGCGCTCATCGACCAGGTGCTCGCCGGCGACCAGCCCGTCAACGCCCTGCACATCGACATCGACAAGCGGTGCTTCACGCTGCTCGCACTGTACCAGCCGATGGCCGCCGACTTGAGAACCATCGTGGCGGCCGTCAAGATCAACACCGATCTGGAGCGCGTGGGCGACCTTGCGGTCAACATCGCGGAAGCCGCGCGCCGGTACGCGTCGCACCCGCCCGTCAAGAAACTGATTGAAATCCCTCTGATGGCCGGCCTCGCGCAGACGATGTTGAGGGATGCGCTGGATGCGTTCGTGCACCGCGACGTGGACCTGGCGCAGCACGTGCTCAACGAAGACGACAGACTGGACGCGCTCAAGACGCAGATCTTCCGGGAACTGCTCACCTACATGCTACAGGATCCCGCGACCATCGAGCCGGCGCTGGATCTCATCCTGGTCTCGCGCCACCTCGAACGCATCGGCGACCACGCCACCAACATCGCCGAAGACGTGATCTTCATCGTGTCGGCCCGCGACGTGCGCCACCACGCCGGCGA
>JBGOTP010000245.1:0-8081 GCA_041476545.1 Vicinamibacteria bacterium
GGACGTCTTCTTCCCGGCGATCTCCCCCTTCAGCACCTCGACGGCCTTTTCGATCTGCATGTCGCGGCCTTTGAGAAAATCGGCCGGCGTGTTGTCGACGTACACGTCGGGCGGCACGCCGTAGTTCTCCATGTTCTGGCTGGTCATGGTCCACACGCCGCTCGCCGGCGTGCGAATGACCGATCCATCAAGCAGGTTGTACGACCCGGTGCCGATGACCGCGCCCATCGTCGGGACGCCGACCACCTTGCCGAGGCCGAGCGCCTTGAAGCCGGCCGGGAACATCTCCGCGTCCGACGCCGATCGCTCGTTCTGCATCACGACCATCGGCCCGTAGAAATTCTGGGGACGTGGTTGCTCAAAGCCGGCGTCACGGCCGATCGTGTACTGATACTCGCGGCCCGCCAGAATCCCCAGCAGTTCCTGGTCGATCCCGCCGCCGCCGTTGAACCGCTGATCGATGACGAGCGCCTTCTTCGTCCGGTTCGCCGCCAGGTCAAGCTGGAACTGGCGCAGCGACGGCGCATCCATCGCGCGGATGTGCAGATAGCCGATGTCGCCGTTGCTCAGCTTCGTCACCATCTCGCGCCGGTCGTCGACCCAGCGCGCGTACTGCAGGTCGCCGAACGCCGTGTTCCCGACCGGCGTCACAGTGACCTCCCACGCGCCGTCTCTCGATGGCTTGTCGTTCACCATGAAATGGAACTTGTTCCCCGCCGCGATGGTCAGGTGCTGCCAGTAGCTCTCACTCGTCTTCAACTCGTGGCCGTCGAGCGAGACGATGAAGTTGCCGGTCTTGAGCTTCAGATAGTCGTGATCGGCCGGGCCGTTCGTGTAGATGTGGCCAACCTTGTAGGAACCGGACGCGTCCGGCGTGAGATCGAATCCGGGATACCGCGTCTGCACCGCATTGCGCACGGCCACCGGTCCGCCACTCACGCCGGTGTGCGACGCATTGAGCTGACCGATCATCATCATCATGACGGTGTGCAGCTCGTCCTCGTCCACGAGGTACTCGAGCAGCGGCTCGTACATCTTCTTCGCGGCGCTCCAGTCCGCGCCGTGCATCTTCGCGTCGTAGAAACGGTTCTTCATGATGCGCCAGCCTTCGTTGAAGACCTGGGCGCGCAGCGCCTTGTGATCCACTTCGAGATTCACCGTGTAGGTCACGCGCCGTGCGGCTCCGCCGTTGCCACCGCCACCGGCCGGCGTCGCCGCGTCCGTCACCGGGGCCTGCGCGCCGCCGCCACGTCCACCGCGACCGCCGCCTCCACCTCCGGCATTGGCCGCGATCACAGGAACCGGCGCCGAAAAGAGCCCCGTGCCCGCGCGGAAGTAAATCGTCCGGCCGTCGGGCGCGAAAACGGCGCGGCCCCCGCGGCCGGCGCCAGCCGGCGGAGCGGCGACGCGTGCGAGCTGGCCGGTCTCCACGTTGACGACGATCATCCCGGCGCCCGTCTCTCCATCGCCTCCGGCGCCGCGGCCGCCCGCGCCCGCGATCGCCGCGTTCAGCGCGACGGTATGACCGTCGGGCGCCGGCGTCAGGTTGAACAACGTATTGCCCGGCACCGTCAGCCGTCGCGCGCGACGCGCGAGGCCGCTCCAGTCGATCTGCACGTCGATCGACGATCCCGCGCCGCCTGCGCCCGCGCCGCGTCCGCCGGTTCCGCGCGCCGCCGCTTCGGCCGCGAGCCCCTGCGCCTCGTTGTCGATGTCGCGGTTCATCGGATCGCGATCCTGATCGCGCAGCGGCAGCACGTACAGCTGCATCGTGGTGTTGATCCCGCCCTGCGTCGCGATGCCGTTGCTCGCGCCCTCCGTGGACGTGAAGACGATGTAGCGGCCGTCGGCCGTCCAGACGGCGTTGTTCTCTGAGTACAACAGACTGTCGTCGGAAATATGCCGCTCTTCGCTGTTCCCAGGGCTTCCTGGACCGGCCATCGGCGCGATGTACACGTGCGTGCGGACGGTGCGGTCCTGCTTGGAGAACATCACCCACTTGTTATCTGGCGAAACCGTGATCGAGCCGATCCGTCCAAGATCCGTCGACGAGACGACCGTCGTGCGGTTGTCGGCGACCGCATAGTTGTAGAGCGTCTTGTCGCCAGCCGTGTACAACAGCGACTTCGAGTCCGGGGTCCAGGTGAGATTCCCCTTCTCGTTGTCGAAGTCGGTGATCTTCTTCGGGCTCGTGCCTTCCGGATCGCTGATCCACACTTCGTCGCGGCCAGACCGGTCGGACACGTACGCGAGGTACTTGCCGTCGGCCGACCACTTCGGGAGCTGGTTGCGCGAGGCCATGTTGTCCGGCGCCACACGCGTGATGTCGCCGCGGTCGGTCGCGATCGTGAGGATCTGCCCGCGCGCCGAAATCACGGCGCGCCGGCCCGACGGCGAGATGTCGAACGCGTCGACCTCGTCGGTGACCGTCTCGACCTCGACCTGGTTGTCTTTCTCGTCGCTCGCCAGGTCCAGCTTGATCTCGCTCGTTTTTCCGGACGCGACGTCCAGCTTCCAGATGCCGAAGTTCTCTTCGTAGACGATCACCTTGCCGTCGCTCGACATCGAGGGCCAGAACACGTTGCCATCGCCGTGTTTCGTCACTTGCACCGGCTGTCCGCCCGTGACCGCCATCTTGTAGATGTTGTTGAGGCTCTTGCGCACCTCGGGGCTCCCAGGCGCGACGGCCTTGTCATTCGGCAGCGGATCGGCAACGTAGTAGATCGACCCGTCGGCGCCCCACATCGGCCAGTAGCGGTTGTAGCGCTCATCTGGGAGCAGCTTCGTGTAGGTCTTGCTGGTCAAGTCGCCGATCCACACGTCCGCCGCATAGCTGCCGCGATAATGCTGACGTGACCACACCGACGGATGGCGATTGAAGGCCAGCGACTTCCCGTCGGGCGAAAAGCTCCCGTAGAAGCCCCAGTCGACGGGCAGCGGCTGTTCCTGTCCACCGCCAACAGCCACCTGATACAACGTCGCGACGGTGGGGAACGCGCCGTCGCCGCGCGCGGCGCGGAAGACCACGTGCTGCGAATCGCGCGCCCAGCCGACGACCTCGTCGTTCCCGGTGTGGAACGTCAGGCGGCGCGGCGTCCCGCCGCCGGCGGCGATGACGAAGACGTCGTTGTTGCCATAGCGATTGGACGAGAACGCGATCCAGCGGCCGTCGGGCGAAAAGCGCGGGTAGATGTCGCGTCCGCGGTTGTCGGTCAGCCGCTGCGGGCCCGAGCCGTCCTCGTTGGCGACCCAGATATCACCCAGGTAGCTGAACGTCACCTTGCCGGCGTGATAGTCGGGATGCCGGGCCAGCTTGATAGGTGCCGAGGTCTGCGACGCGGCGCCGAACGCCAGGACGATCGCAACGACAACCAGCGCCACGAGCGATGCTCTGTGAATCATGTTCATGCTCCCTGTCAATCGATCAGCGCGTCTGGCCTTGGCGCGATTCCGGGAAGCTGTGGTACGCCACGTACGTGACGCCCTTCGGGACCTGCTTCCACCAGTGCGGCATGCCCACCTGGATCGTGATCATGTCGCCCTTCTTCATCTGAAATTCCTGGCCACCCGACACCCCGCTGCCGCGGAACTCGCCGGGGCTCATTTCGCGCGGGTTGATCAGCTCGCCGCCGAGCACGAGGGTTCCTTCACCGTCAGCGATGTAGAAGATGTGCCCGAAGGTCGAATGGACCTCGGCCTCGGTGACCGGTGGCGTGGCCGTTTTGCTGCCGACGCTGACCCGCATCCCGAGATCGTTGTCGCGGGCGATCAGCTCGTTGCTCTTCGTCCGGCTGTTCGCGCCATTCGCGATCACGTCGTCGACGACGTCGCGGGGAACGTAGGTGATCCGCGGCGCATATTTGGGCGGGGGCGGGGCTGCCATCGCCGCGACCGTGAGCCCCACCGCGAGCACCAGCGTCCTCCCCGTCATTGCGTCTCCTGTTGCAGGCGCGTCAGCCCTGCGTTGTCGCGTCTACGCTTTACGACCGACACGTCAGCGACCTGCGGCGGCCAACCCCTTGTCGAGGAAGCGCTGAACGCGCTTTCCCTCCCACGTCTCACCGACGTAGATATTCCCTTTCGAATCGGTCGCGATGCTGTGCGCGGTCGTGAACGCGCCTCCCCAGTGTCCGCCGGCCCCGAACGAGCCGATGGTTTCCAACGAGTCGCGGTCGAGTATCCACACCTTCTCGTTCGTGCCATCGGCGACGTACGCAAACCGCTGCTGAGGATCCGAGGAGAACGCGATGCCGTAGGTCGTGCCCCCGAGCGTCTTCGGCGCGACGGTTCCCTGCTTCACGAACGTGCCGTCGGTTCGGAACACCTGGATGCGGTTGTTCACGCGATCGCAGACGTACACGAGTTTGTCGTGGCTGAGCGCGAGGCAGTGCACGTCGCCGAACTGCGCGCTGTTGACGTCCGGGGCGTCCACCTTGGTCGGCACCGAGTCGTCGGGTCGCTTCCCGTACGCTCCCCAATGCCGCAGATACTTGCCCGAGTACGCGTCGAAGACGATGACGCGCCGGTTGTGCAGACCGTCGGCGACAAACACCTGATTCGTCGCCGGATCGACCGCGAGTCCGGCGGCACCGTGCAGGTTCTCGGTGTCGTTGCTCCCCTTGCTCTGCCCCTTTTTGCCAATCTGCAGAATCTTCCGGCCGAATCGGCTCATCTTGAGGATCTGCGCGTCGCCGGGGCCATCGGCGCCCAGCCACACGTTGTCGTTGAAATCGACATGAATCCCCCGCTCGCCGAATGGAGCGCTCCCGTAGAAGCTGTCAGCGCTTTTCGGGCCAGGAGTGGGCCAGTCCACTCCCGCCTGCGGGCCTCCCCAGGTCTGCACCATCTCGCCCGCCTGATCGAATTCGATCACCGGCGGAGCCGGACGGCAGCAGCCGGAGATTGCACCACTGAGCCCGCCGTAGTTCCCATCGGCGGCTTCTGTCTCCGACCCCTTCAGCGAGGCCGGCCGCTGCACGATCCAGATGTGGTCTCGGGAATCGACGCTCACGCCGACAACCTGCCCGACTTTCATCACGTTCGGCAGCGGTTTGGGCCAGGTCTTGTCGTACTGGAACTGCGGGACCTCGCGCCTGGCCGCCGGCTTCGTCTGCGCCGATACATCGAGTCGTGGCGACGCCGCCGCCACGGCGAGGGCGACCGCGCCCGCGGACACCATCAGGGCGGCCTTCATGACCGTGGCCTCAACCCTTTGTAGAGGTACCGCTGCACCCGCTTCCCTTCCCACGTCTCGCCGATGTAGACGTTGCCTTTCGAATCGGTCGCGATGCTGTGCGGCGTCGTCATGCACCCGCCGGCGTGGCCGGGGCAGCCGAAGGATCCGAGGATCTCCAATGTCTTGCGTTCCAGGATCCAGACCTTCTCGTTGCGGCCGTCCGGCACGTACAGATATCGCTCTTCCGGACCAGGTGATAACGCTATACCGAATGCGGTTCCGCTCATCGAGTGCGGCTCGATGAACTTCTCGGCCACGTACGTGCCGTCGAGCTTGAACACCTGGACGCGGCTGTTGTTCCGGTCGGCGACGTACACGAGACCATCCTGGCTCACGCCAATGCCATGGGGCGTATTGAACTGCGGATTCGGCTTGCCATTCGCATCGTAAGTGTTCCTGCCGCCATCCTCGGGCCGGTTGCCGTACGCGCCCCAGTGCCGCTTGTACTTGCCGGTATCGGCGTCGAACACAATCACGCGGCGATTGCCGTAACCATCGGAGACAAACACCTCGTTTGTCGGCGCATACACCTGCACGCCAGTGGCGCGGTTGAGGTTTTCGGTGTCGTTGCTCTGCGGCCTCGGACGACCCGTGTGGCCGATCTGCATCAGGAACTTGCCGTCGCGAGTGAACTTCAGCATCTGCCCATCGCCGCTGCCAGTGCCAGTCAGCCAGACGTGATCCTTGTGATCGACAAAGACGCTGTGCATGCCGTTCGGTGTGCCGCCGACCGTCGGGTCGGGGCTTTGATCACCGGGGGTGGGCCAGTCGTATTCGTGCTTCGGGCTCGGCCCGCCCCAAGCCTGGACGACACTGCCGGCGTAGTCGAATTCGATCACGTACGGAGCGCGCGTGCAGCAGTCGCCGCGGCCCCGCTCCGCCTCGAGCTCATCGGGACGGAGCGTCTCGGCGCGGTGGGCAATCCAGACATGATCTTTCGCGTCGACGTCCACGCCGACCACCGTGCCGACGATCCAGTTGTGCGGCAGCGGCAGCTTCGGGAACGTGTCGTCCCACTCGAAGTACGGCACCGTTTTGGCCGCCGCCGGCTTTCGCGCCGACGCCTCGTTCTGCGTGGCCCGGAGCTGCTGATACGCGCCGAGCGCGACGAGCACAACGATTCCGGCGGCCACGAGCGCCTGTTTGTGAGATTTCATTAGCGCATCACTCCCAATTCCAACTGGGCCTGCATCTCATCGGCTTCGACGCGTCACACCCGAGGTGGGCCCCCGACAGTCAGCGCGCGGCAGGCGCTCTGCCAGCGGCCGGTACGGGATTCCCCTGGGCATCCCGCCGCTGTCCGGCCTCGAGCATCCGCGCGATCACCGGCTCCAGCCCGGTGTTGTACGTCTTCGGATTACCAGGGATCGGCGACGGCGATACTTCTTGATATGAGCCGACGAAGCTATCGGATCTCCAGATCCGCTCCTTCATCCGCCAGCCGTCCGGCGTCCTGACGTACAAGTCCTCGTACTTGCCGAACAGCGAGATCTCGGGACGGCCGCCCCGCTCCTTCATCGTGATCCCCATCATGTAGGACGAACCGCGGGCGGTGCCGTCAGGCATTCCGACGATGACGTAGGAGCTGTTGAAGTGGCGGACGCCGCCCTGCGTCGCCTGGCCATCGGGCGCCACGAGGCCGCCATAGAACTCTTTGAAGTCCTCCGGCTTGATCATGGGCGCGCCGGCGATGACCGAGCGTGCGTCCTTGGTGAACATCCACGTCGCATCGCGTACCGCCCCCGGGTCGACGTCGCGCGGATACATCGACATCAACTGCGTGATTTCGATGTAGTCCTCGGCCGACAGGTTCACCTTGCTCCCCTTTTTGACCGCCGGTTTTGCGTCGAGCGCGTGCGTGGCGGCTGAAGAGATCAGCGCGACCAGCGCACCGGCGAAGAAGCAGACGAGCTTTGAACTTGCCATGACGCCCCCAATCACCGCGCGCAGCCCGGATGCCCCGGAACTGGTGAATGCGCCGGAGTGTAGACGCCCGTGGCGACCCCGTCAATGATGCCTGGGGATAGGCACTGGCGCGCGGGAAATGATACCCCCCGCGAGTGCGCCATCAACGATCGCTAGAAGGTCGTCCGCTATCGCGCTCTGTCGAATCCCAGTTCCGTCATTGGCGCTTGACCGACAAGTGCCTCAGTTCAAGGCGCTTCGGCGATGAATTCAACCCTGCATTGTGGAATACTTTCAGGATGAGCCCCACGCACACGCGCACGGCCTTGAAACTCACGCACCGGCTTCGCCGGCTGCGCACCTCCGAGTCGATGCGCGCCCTCGTCCGCGAGGCCCGCTTGTCGCCGGACATGTTCGTGCTGCCGCTCTTTGTCTGCGAAGGAGAAGGCGTGCGACGCGAGGTGCCTTCGATGCCGGGGGTCTTCAACCTGTCTGTCGACGAAACGTTGCGGGAAGTCTCCGCTGCGAAAGCCGATGGCATCAGGAGCGTGCTGCTCTTCGGGCTGCCGGATCAAAAAGATGCGATCGGGTCGGCGGCCTACGACCCGGAGGCGCCGGTGCAGTCCGCCATTCGCGCCATCAAGCGCGAGATCCCGGACATCCTTGTCGTCACCGACGTCTGTCTCTGCGAATACACCGACCACGGACACTGCGGCATTGTCGTGGACAACGAGATCGTCAACGATCCGACCGTCGACCAGCTCGTGCGGGCGGCCGTCTCCCACGCCGCCGCCGGTGCCGACATCGTCGCGCCGTCGGACATGATGGACGGCCGAGTTGGCGCGATTCGCGAGGCGCTCGACGAGGACGGGCACGAACACGTGGCCATCATGGCGTACTCCGCCAAGTACTGTTCGGCGTTCTACGGCCCGTTTCGAGA
>JBGOTP010000246.1:0-8064 GCA_041476545.1 Vicinamibacteria bacterium
ATCGGCGACAACTGGCGGCACTTCACACAGGGAACGGCCTACCGGCAGGGCTATCTCTCGACCGACAAGGATCGCACGGTTCGCGTCCGGACTGCAGGGGGCCGCGGGTTCCTCACGGTCAAGGGCCTCACGACAGGCGTGAGCCGTCTCGAGTTCGAGTACGAGATTCCATTCGCGGACGCCGATCAGATCCTCAACGAGCTCTGCGAGCGACCGTTGATCGAGAAGACTCGCTACAGCATTCGAGCCGGTCCGCGGATCTGGGAAGTCGACGAGTTCCACGGCGACAACGCCGGCCTGGTGGTGGCGGAAGTGGAACTATCCTCGGAGGAGGAAGTCTTCGATCGACCTGAGTGGATCGGCCGCGAGGTGTCGAACGACCCGCGGTTCTTCAACGCAAATCTCGTGCGCCATCCGTATTCGATGTGGCACGAGTCAGAACACCGCGGGCCCGAATAGCAACCCGAACACCATGGCGAGCGTGATCGCCAGCGCCCAGCCCAGGCCGCAGACCGCGATGGCGCGGCCGGTGCTGTCGTAGTCGAGCGCCTGTCGCACGGCGACGACCATGGCCGCCAGCATCCAGACGGCCGTCAGCGCGTAGATCGCGACCGTCGTGCCAGGTACCACGCCAAAGATCCGGAGAAGACCGGGCGTGGACGCGAACCCGATCGTCCGCATGAGCTCCAGGACGCTCGACTGCGTCTGTGGCTGCGGCATCAGTCTGACGCCGATCTCGAAGGTCACAAGCGCCCAGGCCGCCCACGTCAGGAGCGCGACCGTACCGGCGAAGGTCACACTCGTGAGCGTGTGCTCGCCCAAGCCCAGCGCGCCAATGCCGGCGGCCACACTGGACATCACGACCACCGCGAAGGCCTGCAGGAGGGCGCTCGGGTCGGCTTCGATCTCTTCGTACGTGCCCGTATCGAGCATCGCCGCCCCCATCAGGCGTCGCAGGAACGAACTCTTCACCGTTGTGATGGCCATCTCCAGTACTCCCCGCAAAGCTTACCCTGCAATCAGGCCGCCGCGGATTCACCTGAGCAACCGTCGTACCAACGTCTCGAATGGGAAACTTTCCGCCCGCCGCGGGGAAAAACGCCCGGTGAAACGCACTCGGAGCCGACCCACGTCGCCCGCCATGAAGTCTGCCGCGTCGGCATCACCCATGCAGTCCTGAAATATATGCCGTACCGATTCCTTCTCCTGGCCTTCGCGCTTGTTCTTGCTGTCACCAGCGCGGGGACTTCCAGCGCAGCGCAGACCGGCGCGGCGTCCGGGCCATCATCGGCGCTCGGCCTTAACATTTCCCGCGACACGGAGCCGGTGAACGCAACCTGCGTCCTCGTCCAGCGTCAGCAGCGAGGGAGCGATGTCGTGCTGTACTTCGTGACGGCCGCGCATCTCTTCAAGAACGCCAACGGGGAACTCCTTCCCCAAGCTCGGAAGATCGAGGTTGTCGTCCCGCTTTCGCCGGGGTCGGTCGCAGGGTCCGAACAGACGACGATCGTGGTGGATCCGAAGGATGTGGAACTGCCGCGCGGCACCATGGCCGGCATCGCGATCCTTCGCGCGGTCGTGGCGCGCGCGGAGCTCTCACCGGCCGCCCTCAACTGGATCGAACGACAGGTCCCGGACCTGCCATCGCGAGTGGCGCCGACGGCCCAGTTCGCGGTGTCGCCGCGCCAATTCGAGGGGCCGACCATCCTGGCCGCCTGTGGCGAAGAAAAGACGGGCGAGATTGACGTACCATTCACACTGAAGGCTGGCGAGACGGCGGTCGACGCGTCGGCGTCTCTGACAAACCGCAAGGCGCTCCGGCTGGCGGACGTGAAGGTGCTGACGCTCACCAACGAGACCGTGAAGCTACGTTTCACACTTGGCGGGGAGCCGCCGCCGCAGCCGCCAGCGCCCTGCCGGTCGGGACAGGCGCTCGTCACCGTGCACGTGACCGTCGTCAAAACACCAAGGTGAGGCGAACCAGGTCGTTCTGAGTCATGGCGATCGACATCCCCGTTCGACGCGATCGCACGGCGCGGGATGGCGCGTGGCCGTACATCACCTGGCGCCGGGTGCTCTTGATCGTCGTGGTTGGTGCTCTCGCCTGGTCGGCTGCGGCCGGCCGCCCCTTCGTTCGCGGGCTGTCGCTGGTCGTCAGGTCCGCGAATCTCCAGGGCGCCGCCCGCTACCTCGCCGACCTCGACACGGTGGCGTCCACCGAGGGGACGGTGTTCGTGCCGCTTCCGCTCGCGCCCATCCGAGCGCGGCTCTACACGCCCGCGCACGGCGGCCGGCAGACCGTGCTGCTCCTGCCCGGCGTGCAGGTGGCCGGCATCGACGATCCTCGCCTCATGGCGCTTGCGCACGAGCTGGCAGGCTCCGGCGTCACCGTGCTCACGCCAGACATACCTGAACTTTCACGCTTCGAGATCACGCCCGCGCTCACCGACGAGATTGAACAGACGGCGCTCTGGCTGGCGGCGAGCTCCGGCCTGGCGCCGTCCGGGCGTATCGGGATGATCGGCGCCAGCTTCAGTGGAAGCCTGATGATCGTTGCCGCCGGACGGCCGTCGCTTGGGAATCACGTCTCGTATGTGTTCGCCATCGGCGGACACGACGATCTGCCGCGCGTGATTCGCTACCTCGCAACCGGCATTCAGCCGCCGCCGCCCGGCGCGGTGGGGCCGCCCGTCAGCCGGACTGCGGTGCGAGCGCCGCACGACTACGGCCTTGCGGTCATTCTGCTCGGCATCGCGGACCGCCTGGTACCCGCGGACCAGGTCGCGCCCCTCGTGGAGGGCGTCCGGCGCTATCTGGCGGCGTCTTACCGAGAGCGGTTGGACAAAGAAGCGGCAGCGCACGAGTTCGCCGCGCTGCGCGAGATCGCGCGGACGCTCCCCGAGCCCTCGGCGACACTCCTGACGTACATCAATTCGCGCGACGTCGTCCATCTCGGTGCGCGACTGCTGCCGTACATCTCCTCCTACGGCGAAGAACCATCGCTGTCTCCGTCGCGTTCACCCAAACCGAGCGTGCCAATCTATCTCCTGCACGGGATTGATGACAATGTCGTACCGACGGTGGAATCGGAGTACCTGGCTGCCGGTCTCAAGGGGCATGCGGCCGTCCGCTTGCTGCTGACGAACCTCATCTCCCACGCCGGGATCGATCGACCGGCGCGTGTCAGCGAAGTGATCGCGCTCGCGTCGTTTCTGGGCGACCTCCTCAATCGCTGAGTATCGTCGGAGTATCTACCGCGGCGGTCGCTCAGAGAAGCTGCCGACGGTGGCTTCGGCGAGCATCGCGAAATCGTCGTATCGCATGCAAACCGCGTCGACGTGCGTGCCCGCGTTGAAGACGATGTCGCGCTCGGCCGCGAGCGCGGCGTCAACGAATACGCGCTGCTTGTAAAGCGGACCGAACGGCGGCATCGCTCCGCGCTCGCATTCCGGATACAACCAGTCCAGTTCATCTTCGCGCGCCAGCCGAATCGTCTCGGCGCCGACAAGCGGGCGCAGCCGATCGAGATTCACGAGCCTATCGGCCGGCACCACGGCCTGAATGGGCTCCCCATCGGCGAAGCACACTACCGGCTTCGCCCAGTCCCGGCCGGGAACGTGTGTCAGCGCCGCTTCGTCTTGCGCTGTGTACGCGGGGTCGTGCGGAAAGACGCTATACGGAACACTGGCCTGACGCAAAAACTCCTGAACCAATGGCGTGACTGCCATACCGGCCTCCTTTTAGTCCGCTGAATCCTTGCAAATTCCGGCCGGCCGCGCGAGCCAGGTGCCAACGATGCCGACCACGACCCCAGCGCCGAAGATCAGACCAGCCATCTTGAACGGATCCCGTCGCATCCGCGTAGTCGCGGCGTCGCGCAAATCCTCCGCGTTGTGGATGCCCCGCGTGACGGCTCGTCTGGCGGCGTGAACACCGTCTTCAACCGCGTCGGACACGGCTGTCTTGAGTACCCGGGCGTCGTGCGCGACGTGCGTTGCCTGGCGGATGGCGTCCACTGCACGCTCGCGTATGTTGGCGCCCTCGCGTGTGTCGGTCAGCGTCGGTGTCATGGTCGTGCTCCTCTCTCGCTTCTTCACGTCTACGCGAACGTTTGCAATCGATGGGCCGCCTGTTCACCCCTTCTGGCGACCTCGCCGGCTCGGAAAACTCCGACTGATTCAGGGTCACTCGGTCGGTTCCAGAGCGGCAGGTGCGGGGTTTTCCGCGGGTGCCGCGAGAAATCGCACTATGATGTAGCGATGAGCCGTATCCGGACGGTCCTTCACGCATCGGACTTCTCGAAAGAGTCAAACCGTGCATTCGCGGCGGCGGTCGATATGGCAAAGACCAATCGGGCCCGTCTGACGATTGTCTATGTCGTCGTGCCGATCGTGCCGCTCGTTCCGGAGCAGACGCTGGAACTGGCGATATGGGCGGACATCGAAGCCCAGACCAGAAAGTGGGCGCAGGGACGGCTCGCCCGCCTGGCAGGGAGGGCGCGAAAAGCGGGAATCCGTGTCACGACCATGCTGGCCGACGGCGATCCTGCCCGCGCGATCGCACGTGCCGCCAAGTCCGCGCGAGCGGATCTGGTGGTCATCGGCACGCACGGACGCACAGGCTTTTCCAAGCTGATGCTCGGCAGCGTGGCCCAACGCGTCGTCGCCACCGCCCCCTGTCCGGTTCTGACCGTCCGAAGCGCCTGATTGGTTCTAGCGGCGCAGCGTCAGCACTGGGCACGTGGCGCGGCGGACCACCTGGTTCGTCGTGGAACCCAGAAACATCACATCGACCGCCCGGCGGCCGTGGACGCCGAGCACGATGAGGTCCGCGTGTTCCTCGCCAGCCGCCCGGAGAATGCCCGCATACGCCTTGCCGTGAAGGACCTCGGACGTCGCAGTGACACGATCTCGCGCGGCGTCCGGCACGAGACTGCGTAGGCGGGCCCTGGCGCTCTTCTCTGCATAGCGGCGGTACTCAATCAATGCGCTCGCCTGCTCGGCCGGCAACTCGTCGAAGGCCGGGGTGGGAGGTTCCTCCCACGGCCACTCGAGGACGTGCAGCAGTGTCAGCGCTGCCCCAGACTCCCGCGCGATCGAGACGGCGAGCTTCAGTGCCTCCAGCGACCACTCCGAGAAATCGACCGCGCACAACAGCCGTTTGAACGGCAGCGACGAGGTGGCGTGCGCGCGCGGCGGTACGGTGAGGACCGGACACGTCGCGCGCCGAAGCACTTTCTCAGTGATCGATCCCAGCAGGAGATGCTCGAAACCGCCGGCACCGTGCGTGCCCATCACAATCAGGTCGGCCCGAAGACTCACCGCACGAGTGAGGATGCCGGCCGCTGGCTGACCGACGTCAACGAGTGCGTCGGTGGAAATACCGGCGTTCCTTGCGGTGCGAAGACACCCACCCAACTGCTCCTGCACCCGCTCCATGTCGGGCGCTGGTGTCGGACTGTCGGGCTGTGGCAAGTCGGGCACACGAGCTGAGATCGGCGGGCGAACGTGGAGCAGCGTCAGTCCGGCCGTGTACCGGCCGGCGATGGCGATCGCGTGATCGACGGCGTGCGTCGACGCATCCGAAAAGTCCACCGGACAGAGGATGCGCGTGAACTGGCGAGGTGCCGTAGGCATGGTGTGATTCACAGAACCGAGTCGCGGCCAATCTGTTCGGCGAGCTCACGCCGGTAGGCTTGCAGCTTCCCGCGCAAATCCGGCCGCGACGTCGCGAGAATGGCTACGGCAAGCAGTCCGGCATTTGCCGCCCCCGACGGACCGATGGCCACCGTCGCCACCGGCACACCCTTCGGCATCTGTGCGGTGGACAGCAGCGAATCCAGGCCGCTGAGGGCGCTCGACATCGGGACGCCGATGACGGGGACGACCGTGTGGGCGGCGACGACCCCCGCCAGATGCGCCGCGCCGCCGGCGCCGGCGATGATCACCTGAATCCCTCGCTCGATGGCGGTCGACGCATACTCGGTCGTCAGGCCCGGCGACCGGTGCGCCGACATGACTCGCGATTCGTGCGCGATATCGAAGCGGGTCAGCATCTCGCTGGCCTGCTTCATGGTCTCCCAGTCGGACTTGCTGCCCATGATGATGCCGACGAGCGGGCGCGGGTCTGCCATAGGGCATTCTAGTCCTTCGGCCTTGGTCCTTTGGCCTTGGTCCTTTGGCCTTGGTCCGCACTTCGTCCTTAGCGTCCTTGGTCCATAGTCCTTGGTCGCGACGTCGAGCGGCCCTGCCTGCCCTGCCTGCCCTGCCTGCCCTGCTGCCCCCGCCCGCCCCGCCCGCCCTGGAAGTAGAATCGAGCCATGAGAGCCGCCATTCTTCTGACTGTGCTCGCGCTGTCCGCGCCCGTAGTCGCCCAGACACCGAAACCAGCACCGAGACCGGCGCCCAGACCGACACCGGCGCCAGGTCCGGCCCCGCTGCAGATCCCGTACACGCAGTTCACGCTGCCGAACGGTCTACACGTCATCCTTCACGAGGATCACAGGATCCCGACGGTGTACGTGAACGTCCTGTACGACGTCGGGTCGGCGCGCGAGCAGCCGGGACGCACCGGCTTCGCGCACCTCTTCGAACATTTGATGTTCATGGGGTCCGGACACGCGAAGTACGGTGTGTTCGACCAGTCGCTCGAAGCGGCCGGCGGCTCGAACAACGCCAGCACGGCCAACGACGTCACGAACTACTGGATCATGGTGCCCAACTCCTCGCTCGACCTGGCGCTCTTCCTCGAGTCGGACCGCATGGGCTATCTCCTCGACACGATGACTCCGCAGATTCTGAACGCGCAGCGCGACGTCGTGAAAAACGAACGCCGCGAGCGGATCGAGAACACGCCGTACGGCACCGCGGACGTCACCCTGGAGGAGATGCTCTATCCGGCCGGGCACCCCTACCACTGGCCCGTGATTGGCTACATGGACGATCTCACCGCCGCCAGCTACGACGATGTGGTGGCGTTCTTCAGGACGTACTACGCACCATCGAACGCGAGCCTCGTCGTGGCCGGCGACATCGACCCTGTGGCCACGCGCAGGCTCGTGGAGAAATGGTTCAGCGACGTCAAGGCCGGTCCTCGCCCCGGACCGATCACCATACCCGGCGTGGCGCTGACCAGCGTGCAGAAGAAGACGATCACGGATCGCGTGGAGCTTCCCCGCCTCTTTCTGGCCTGGCTCTCGCCCCGGCACCTCGAACCGGGCGACTCGGCGCTCGACGTGGCCGCCAACGTCCTCAGCGGCGGCAAGAACGCCCGGCTGTACAAGCGTCTCGTGTACGACCTGCAGATTGCGCAGGATGTGAGCGCGTATCAGCTGTCACGAAACCTCTCGTCGTATTTCTTGATCCAGGCGACACCGCGGCCTGGGCACACCATTGAAGAACTTCAGAAGGTGATCGACGAGGAACTCGCGAAGATTCGCGCCGACGCGCCGTCGGCGCACGAGGTGCAGCGCGCGATCAATCAGTACGAAGCGTCGTTCTACGACGGCCTGGAGCGGCTGGGCGGCCAGCACGGCGGCAAAGCCGATCAGATGAACTCGTATTACCTGAAGACGGGCGATCCCGACTGGTTCAACGAAGACCTCGCGCGGTATCGTTCGCTGTCGCCCTCGGACATCCGCGCGGCCGTCGAGAAATTCCTGCCGCCGGACCGGCGCGTGGAGCTGACGGTGGTTCCCGAGCGACCAGCCGCCAGCCCACAACGATAATTCACGAAGCCACGAAGAACACGAAGAACATGACACACCGATCACCGCAGAGATCGCTGAGCACGCAGAGTCGCAATTATTTCTTCATTGCCCTTGTCTGCTGTGCCGCAACACTGGGTGCGCAAGCGCCGGATCGCGGCAAGGTGCCCGCGCCGGGGCCGGCGCCGGCACTGAAACTCCCGACTATTCAGAAGCGGCAGCTCACCAATGGCCTGGCCGTCTGGATTGTCGAGCTGCACGAAGTGCCGGTCGTGCAGGTGAATCTGGTCGTCACGAGCGGCAGCGCAGACGATCCGGCCGGCAAGTACGGCGTCGCCAGCATGACCGCCGCGATGCTC
>JBGOTP010000247.1:0-8047 GCA_041476545.1 Vicinamibacteria bacterium
CCTGAAACACCGGCGCCCAAACCAACAGCGCAAACCGGCAGTGCGCCAGCCCCGGCGGGGATTCCGGCCGCTCCTGCGCATGCCGCCAAGCCGGCCGCGGCGCCCCGTCCTCCTGCCGCCGCTGTCCCGGATTTGGCCGGCAAGACAACCACGGCGGCGTCTGTGGGCGGGGCCGCCGCGGCGAAGGCAGCTACGGCTCCGGCGGCGTCCGCTGCCAAGGCGGCGACACGCGATCCCGACGACACGTCGCCCTTGCTCAATCGCCGCGCCTGGATGGGTTTGGCGTGGGGCGCGTTCTCCGCGGCATCGGCGGCCGCTCTCGCAGCGACCGGGCGCTTCATGTTTCCCAACGTGCTCAACGAGCCGCCACAGCAGTTCAAGGCGGGCTTTCCGAGCGAGTACGGCCCGGGGGTCGATGAGCGCTGGAAAGAGAAGTTCGGAGTCTGGATTGTTCGCACGCCCGAAGACATCGCGCAGCACGTGAGCGGGTTCTACGCGTTGCTCGTGACCTGCACGCACTTGGGCTGCACGCCCAACTACCTCTCCGCCGAGGCGAAGTTCAAGTGTCCCTGCCACGGCAGCGGCTTCCGCACGACGGGGATCAATTTCGAAGGACCGGCGCCCCGGCCGCTCGAGCGCGCGCGCATCGTGCTGGCCGACGACGGCCAGTTGCTCGTCGACAAGGCTCGGAAGTTTCAGTGGGAACTCGGGCAGTGGGCGGATCCGGAGGCATTCTTGAAGGCGTGATTTCCATAGCTATCGGCTCTCGGCTTGCAGCTGTCAGGTGTTCCTGGCGGCTTCGAACAGAGAGCTGATTGCCGATAGCTGAGAGCTGATATGGCAGACACAAAGACCGTCGCACCGCAGGAAGGCCCCGGCACCAGGTTCTGGAACTGGTTGACGGAAACGCAGGTCTGGACCTCGATCTTCCGGCACAACCGGCCGGACAACGACCGCAATCGCGTGCTGGTCATGTTGTCCAACATTTTCCTGCACCTGCATCCCGTGCGCATCCGGAAGTCGGGCGTCAAGCTGCGATACACCTGGTGCATGGGTGGGTTGAGCTTTTTCCTCTTTCTTTCGCTGACGCTGACCGGCCTCCTGCTGATGTTCTACTACCGGCCGACGCTCGAATACGCCTACACCGACATCGTGGGTCTTCGCGAGCACGTGCCGCTCGGCATTATGCGGGAGATGCACCGGTGGGGCGCCCACGCCATGGTCATCACGGTCATGCTGCACATGTTCCGCGTGTTCCTGACCGGATCGTACAAACCGCCGCGCGAGTTCAACTGGTCGGTGGGCGTCATCATGCTGGTGCTCACCCTCCTGCTGTCGTTCACGGGATACCTGCTCCCCTGGGATCAGCTTGCGATCTGGGCGATCACGGTCGGCTCCAACATGGCGCGCGCCACGCCGTTTCTCGGCCACGAAGGCCCCGGCGCCGCGTTGCTGCGCCTTGGTGACGTCCCGCTGATTCACGCGTACGACGATGCACGATTCGCGCTGCTCGGCGGTTCGTTCGTGGGTGAAGGCGCGTTGCTGCGCTTCTACGTGCTGCACTGTGTCGGACTGCCGCTCGTGATCGCGTTCCTGATGGCGGTGCATTTCTGGCGCGTCAGGAAAGACGGCGGAATCTCGGGACCCCTATAGGAAGGGCAAAGTTAGAACTTAGAAGTTAGAAGTTCGGAGGCGTTCTCGAAGTCCTTTTAAGTTCACAGTTTTGAGTTTCGAGTTTTCGGAGGGTGTGTGGGGTTCATCAAAGGCATCATCAACACGCTGGCCGACCCACGGCTGTTCTTTCTGCTGGCCGTGCTGTCGCTCGTGTTGCTCGTGTGGAAGCGCGAGAAGATCGTGTCCAACTCCGTGGGCTACGGACTGGTCGGCGTCCTTGGGGCGTTTTTTCTGTTTGGCACGTTCGATCCGAATTTCCGGCTGATCATCACGAAGCCGGACAATGTGCCGATTGTCGGGCTGATCTTCCTGCTCGTTTTCTTCGTCTGGTACGGGATGCGCGAAGGGGTCCTCAACGATCGCCGGATTGCCGCGGGGCAGGGGCCGATCGAGAAAGCCGAGTCGGATCGCGTCTGGGTGTGGCCGGATCTTGTATACACCGAGCTCATTTCACTCATCGTGTGCTCGGTGATTCTCATCGTGTGGTCGATTCTGCTGAAGGCGCCTCTGGAACAGCCGGCGAACCGCGCGCTGACCCCGAACCCCTCGAAGGCGCCCTGGTATTTCCTCGGATTGCAGGAAATGCTCGTCTATTTCGATCCCTGGCTGGCGGGCGTCGTGCTGCCTAGCTTGATCATCGTCGGCCTGATCTGCATCCCGTATATCGACAAGAATCCGAAGGGCAACGGCTACTACACGTTCAAGGAACGCAAGGCCGAGGTCACGCTATTCCTGTTCGGATTCGCCATCCTCTGGGTGTCGCTCATCGTGCTCGGGACGTTCCTGCGCGGGCCGAACTGGAATTTCTTCGGCCCGTTCGAATTCTGGGATATTCACAAGCTGGAAGCCCTGACGAACGTGAACCTCTCGGATTACATCTGGGTCCGTGCGCTCCGGACCGGGTTGCCCACCAATTGGTTCATCCGCGAGATATTCGGCATCGTCCTCGTCCTGGCGTACGTGTTCGTGGTGCCCGTCGCGCTGGGGAAATCGTGGTTCAAGAAGTACTACGAAAAGCTGGGGGCACCGCGGTACTACGTCGGCGCGTTTCTCTTCATCATGATGATGGCTCTGCCCATTAAAATGCTGCTGCGATGGCTCATTAACCTGAAGTACATCGTGGCGATTCCTGAATTCTTCTTCAATATTTGATCCCATGGCTGACAAGAAGAGTGTTGGGCACGCCTACAACGTCGACTTTCTGAACGTCGTCTTTGCGGCGTCCAGTTTGTTTCTGCTGCTGTCGGTCGTCTGGATGGTCTGGGACGACTACGACCGCGACTGGAAGAACACGCAGCGGCGGTTTGCCGACCTGGAGTATCAGGTTACGCAGGCCAGCCGCGAGCAGGCGGCCCGCGCGGTCGACAAGAACAAGATGGCGCAGCTTCAGGGGCAGCGCACCGCCGCCGAGAAGAATGTGACGGCGAACCAGCAGAAGGTCGATGATCTGCAGAAGAAGATGCGGGACGTGGACATCCGCATCTTCCGCCAGCAGCAGGATGCGAACTTCGCGAAGGCCACCTACGATCACGATCGCTACGACTTCGAAAGCGTGCGTGCCGCGGGGGGCTCGGGCGTGGAGCAAAAGGGTCAGAAGATCGCCGATGAGGAAAAGGCTCTCAGGGAGCTCAACCTGGGGCTTGAAAGGGTCATCGCGGAGAAAGCCGACCTGACGAAGCAACTCGGTCAGTACACCGGAGAGGTCACGAGGATCGGGAAGGACATCGACGAGCTGAACACGGAGCTGACCCGGCTCGACAAGCGGTTGACGGTCCTCGCACCCAGTCTCGTCAAGGACTACTTCCGCAACGCGCCGCTGCTCGACTTCCTGGCCCCGACGATCAAAGTGAAGCAGATCATTCTTCCGGACGTCGTCGACGACGTGAATTTCACCAAGGTGCCGAAGCTGGACCGGTGCGGAACGTGCCACCTGGCCATCGACAAGAAGGGCTACGAGAAATATCCGCAGCCGTTCAAGACGCACCCGAATCTCTCGACCTATCTCGGCAGCGACTCTGTGCATCCGATGGACAAGATCGGCTGTACGGTGTGTCACGAAGGCATGGGGCAGTCGGTGAGCTTCGAGGGGGCCGCGCACGCGCCGGGGACCGAAACGCAGCAGAAAGAGTGGGAAGCGAAGTACCACTGGGAGCAGCCCCATCTCTGGGACTACCCGATGCTGCCGACGAAGATGACCGAGGCCTCGTGCGCGAAGTGTCACAAGCGCGAGGTCTACGTCCCGAAGGCCGACGCCCTGGACGTGGCGTACGCCACCTACGAGCGGGCCGGCTGTTACGCCTGCCACAAGACGCGCGGCTTCGAGAACGTCCGAAAGCCGGGCCCGATCCTCACGAAGATTCAGTCGAAGCTGACGCCGGACTGGGTGAAAACGTGGATCCGCAACCCGCGCGCGGTGAAACCCGCCACATGGATGCCGCGCATCTGGTACAACTCGAATTCCAGTGCGCCGGAAGACGCCAAAAGAAACGAAGTCGAGATCGACGCCGTCGTGGCGTACCTCTTCGCGAACTCCGACACATACCAGCCGGATGTGAAGAACCCGCCGCATGGTGACGCGAAGAGCGGGGAGAAGATTGTCAAGTCGATCGGGTGCCAGGGCTGCCACATCGTCGGCGAGGGAAAACGCGACGAGGTTGGCCCGCGACGGACCTTCGGCCAGCCGCTCGAGAACATCGGCAGCAAGACGACGTACGAATGGGTCTACAACTGGGTGCGCAACCCGAAGCACTACAACCCCGAGACCTACATGCCGAATCTGCGCCTCACCGACGCGCAGGCGGCCGATGTGGCCACATACCTGATGTCGTTGAAGCAGGGTGGCGGCGATGCCGCGAAGGCCACACCGGATCAGGCGACCGTCGACGCGGTCCTTCTCGATTACTATCAGGCGGTCATGCCGTTCGAGGAGTCGAAGACCGAACTCGCGAAGCTGGATGTCAAGGCCAGGCAGCTGGCGCTCGGTCAAAAGGTCATCGCGCGGTACGGCTGCTTCAGCTGTCACGACATCAAGGGCTTCGACAAGACGCAGCCGATTGGCACTGAGTTGTCGGAAGAAGGCACCAAGTCGGTGTCGCGTCTGGATTTCGCCTTCGTCAAGGAGATCCCGCACACGTCGAAGCTCAAGTGGTTCGGCGCCAAACTGCACGACCCGCGCCTCTTTGATAGAGGCCGCGTGCTCAGGCCGCTCGACAGGCTGCGCATGCCGAACTTCGAGCTCTCCGATGTCGAGAACAGCCGGCTGGTCACGGCGATCATGAGTTTCCAGCGCGAGATTCAGCCGGCGGCCGCGATGCCGGTCAAGTCCGCGAGGACGGACAACATCAGCCAGGGCCGGACGCTCGTGCATCGTCGCAACTGTGTCGGGTGCCACATCATCGAGGGCGATGGCGGCGATTTCCTGAAACTCGTGGCCGATCCATCGCTCGGACCCCCGATGCTCACGCCCGAGGGCGCGCGCGTGCAGCCCGACTGGCTCTATGCATTCCTGCGCGGACCGATCACGATTCGGCCGTGGCTCGAGGTGCGAATGCCGACCTTCGGCCTGGACGACCCGAATCTGAACGGGGTCATCAACTATTTCGGCGCCGTCTCGAACGCGGTCGGCTCGTTCCAGACGCACCAGGTGATGACGGCCTCCAACGTCGCGGATGGCGGCAAGCCGCTCTTTGAGGCGATGCAGTGCCAGAAGTGCCACGTCCTTGGAGCCCTTCCCAAAGACACGCCGATCACGCAACTCGCGCCCGACCTTCGCATGGCGGCGGATCGCCTGCAGCCGGACTGGATTCTGGCCTGGCTGAAGGGGCCGGCCGCCATCCTTCCAGGCACGCGAATGCCCGCGTTCTGGCCGGACTATCCCAAGTCGCCCTACCCGCAATTTGGCGGCAACGCGGACGCCCAGATCAAAGCGATTCGCGACTACGTCCTGACGTTCCGTGGAGGGCCGACTCCGAAGGGCGGCGGCGCGAAGACCGCGAATTGATCTAGGGCGGGTAGGGCAGGTAAGCCGGGTAGGGGCGGAAGGGAATCTCTTCCGTGCCCGGTTTCTGCGGAAAACCAGCGTTGAGACGTCCCTGCCGGCCCCACCAGGCCCACCCGCCCTGCCCGCCATATAATTCAGCGAATGATTCGGTCTCACCGTGGGCGCATGCCCAGCATCCACTCGACCGCGTACATTGACGACAGCGCGCAGGTCGTCGGCGATGTCGAGATTGGCGAGGAGAGCAGTGTCTGGATGTGCGTGGTCATTCGCGGTGATGTGCATCGCATCCGGATCGGCCGACGGTCGAACGTGCAGGACGGCACCGTTATTCACGTCATGAAGGATACGCACGCGACGACGATCGGAGACGACGTGACCATCGGCCATGCGGCGGTTGTCCACGGGTGCACCATCGACGATCGGTGCCTCATCGGGATGGGCGCCATTCTGCTGAACGGCGTGCATGTCGGGACCGGCTCGATCGTTGCGGCCGGCTCGCTCGTCGTGGAGGGCATGCAGGTGCCGCCAGAATCGCTCGTCATGGGAAGTCCGGCGAAGGTCAAGCGGCCGCTCACGGGCGCCGAGGTCGCGGAGATTCAGATGTACGCGGATCGATACGTGCTCTATCGGCTGGACTACATGTGACGAACCTCGCCAGGGCTGAGGGTCGGAGGGCTGAGGGCAGCCCCAAGCCCTGAGCCCTATTGAGTTCTGATGACCTCCACCCAACCCGCGCGCGGTACACGCGACTTTCTCCCCGACGCTGTTCGCCGGCGTGAGTACGTCATACGTGTGGTTCGCGACGTCTACGAGCGATACGGGTTCGAGCCGATCGAGACGCCGGCGTTCGAGAACATTGAGACGCTGCTTGGGAAATACGGGGACGAGGGCAACAAGCTCATCTTCAAGATCCTGAAACGCGGGGAGCACGAAGCAAGCGGAGAAGCCGACCTGGCGCTGCGCTACGACCTGACGGTCCCGCTCGCGCGCGTCGTCGCGCAGTATCAGAACGAGTTGCCGAAGTTCTTCAAGCGGTATCAGATTCAGCCGGTCTGGAGGGCGGACCGTCCCGCGCGTGGCCGGTTCCGGGAGTTCTACCAGTGCGACATCGACGCCATCGGATCGACATCACCGGTCGTGGAAGCCGAGCAGATCGGGGCCGTCTGCGAGATTCTGAACAGACTCGGTTTCGATGCCTTCTCGGTGAGGCTGAATCATCGGCTGGCTCTTTCCGGCCTTCTCAGTGGTGCCGGCCTTCCGGCGTCTCAGCACGGCGACGCCCTTGTCGCGCTGGATAAACTCGACAAGATCGGCGTCGATGGTGTGACACGGGAGTTTGCGGCGCGGGGCATTGACATGGCGGTGGCACGCAGGTGCCTGGCGTCCTTCGACGTGGACCGTGAAGAGCGTCCGACCGACACCCTACGCCGCTTGGAGGACGTGCTGGGCGACGATGCCAGTGCGGTGGGGAATCTCAACGCCATCGTCTCGCTGGCGGAGCAGACGGCCGCCCGCGGGAAAATTCGCGTGGACCTCGGTCTCGCTCGGGGGCTGTCATACTACACGGGCGCCATCATGGAAATTGCGGTGCCCGACCTCCCGGGCAGCCTTGGCGGCGGCGGCCGGTACGACAATCTGATCGGCATGTTCCTCGGGCGCGATGTCCCGGCCTGCGGATTCTCGCTCGGACTCGAACGCATCATTGTGGTCATGACCGAGCGGAACATGTTTCCGGCCAGGATCTCGGGCGGCGCCGTCGACGTCATGGTGACGTTTCTGTCCGATGGCCTGCGGGCGGACGCCCTGAAGCTTGCCGGAGAGCTACGGGCGGAAAAACTTCGAGTCGATGTGTATCCAGAGGCTGCGGCGAAACTCGAGAAGCCGCTGAAGTACGCGTCCGGAAGAAACGTTCCAGTGATGGCGATTCTCGGCGAAGACGAACACGCGCGCGGAGAAGTCGCGGTGCGAGATCTGCAGACCAGGCAACAGAAAAGTATCCCGCGAGCGGCAGCAGCGAACGCCATCGCCGGGGCGGTTCGCCTCGTCGAACCATGAACCCCGCGAACCCCGTGAACCCGGTGAACCTTGTGAACCTCTATCTCTGATGCCTGACCACCAATCCTATCGAACACATACATGCGCCGTGCTGCGCCCCGAGCACGTGGGCGCCCGCGTCCGCCTGGCGGGATGGGTCAACCGCAAGCGGGACCATGGGCAGCTTCTGTTTATCGATCTTCGCGATCACTACGGCGTAACGCAATGCGTGTTCACGCCGGACTCGAGTGCATTCGCGGTCGCGGAAGCCATCAGGCTGGAAAGCGTGATTGCGGTGAGCGGCCGTGTCATCGCTCGCACGGCCGAGAACATCAATCC
>JBGOTP010000248.1:0-8036 GCA_041476545.1 Vicinamibacteria bacterium
ACGGTGGTCGAGCAATCGATGCCCGTCAATCTTCACGCCGTCGGGAATGTGGAATCCTCCTCGACCGTGGAGATCCGGGCGCAGGTCACCGGGAGCCTCCTGAGCGTCGGGTTCAAGGAAGGCGAGGACGTCAAGGCGGGCGACCTGCTCTTCACCATCGACCCGCGTCCCTTCGACGTCGCCCTCAAGCAGGCCGAGGCCGCGCGGAACAAGGACGCCGGGCAATCGAAGAATCTCGAAATTCAGCGCGAACGCTACAAAGACCTGCTCGCGCGCGGCATCGTCGCCCAATCCGATTTTGACACGATCTCGGCTCAAGCCAATGCGCTGCTGTCGTCCATCGCCGTGGACAGTGTCCAGGTCGAGAACGCGGAACTGCAGCTGCAGTACACGAAGATTCACGCGCCGACAGGTGGCCGGACCGGCGCCCTCCTCGTGCACCCGGGAGCGCTCATCCGGGCCAACGACACCTCGCCGATGGTCGTCATTAATCAGGTCGCGCCGGTGTACGTGAGCTTTGCGCTGCCGGCGCGCATGCTGCCAAGCTATCGTGCTGAGCAGGGGCGTGGCGGCATGCGGGCCGATGCCGTCGCCGCCGGCGGCAAGGACGCCGCCATCGGCGCGGTCACCTTCATCGACAACTCGGTCGATCAGACGACCGACACGATTCGCCTGAAGGCCACGTTCCCGAATACCGATCACCGGCTCTGGCCCGGACAATTCGTCGAAGTGACGTTGCGCCTGTCGGTGGACGAGCATGCGATCGTCGCGCCGGCCGTCGCGGTCCAGCCGAGCCAGCAGGGCGCGTTCGTCTGGGTGGTGAACGCGGACCAGACGGTCGCCATGCGGCCGGTGACGGTGACGCGCAGCGAAGGGCAGACGGCGGTCATCGGCAAGGGACTCGCGGCCGGGGAAATCATCGTCACGGACGGACAACTGCGACTCACTCCGGGCGCGCACGTCTCCGTGAAACCGCTGGGCGCGAGAGGGTCTTTGTGAACATCGCGGAAGGCTTCATCAAGCGGCCGGTCGCGACGACCCTGCTGCAAGTGGCCATCGTCCTCTTCGGCATTGTCGGGTACCGCGCGCTGCCGGTCAGCGATCTCCCGACCGTCGACTTCCCGACGCTGCAGGTTGGTGCCGGTCTTCCAGGCGCCAGCCCCGAGACGATGGCCGCGGCGGTGGCCACGCCGCTCGAGAAACAGTTCGCGAGCATTGCCGGCATCTCGTCGATCAACTCCTCGAGTTCACAGGGCAGTACCTATATCACGCTGCAGTTCGACCTCGATCGCAGCATCGACGCGGCGGCCCAGGACGTGCAGTCAGCGATCGCGAAGACCGTGCGCCAGCTCCCGCCGGACATGCCGACGCCGCCGTCGTATCAGAAGGTCAATCCGGCCGACCAGCCCATCATCTTCCTGACGCTGAGTTCCGCCACGCTGCCGCTGTCCCAGGTGAATGAGTACGCGGAGACGCTGATTGGCCAGCGTATCTCGATGGTGAAGGGCGTGGCGCAAGTGTCGATCAACGGGCAGCAGAAGTACGCCGTCCGCGTCGACGTGGATCCGCACGAACTCGCGGCGCGCGCCATTGGCATCGACGAACTGGCGACGTCAGTCGGTGCGGCCAACGCGAACCGGCCGACGGGTACGCTCTACGGACCCGATCGCGCCTTCACGGTCAGCACGGCGGGCCAGTTGGCCAACGCCGCCGTGTTCGGGCCGCTCATCGTCGCCTATCGGGGCGGGCGCGCGATTCGGCTCGATGAGGTCGCGCACGTCTACGACGGCGTTGAGAACGACAAGACCGCGGCGTGGTTCAACGGCACGCGGTCCATTTTCCTCGCCGTCTCGCGTCAGCCGGGCACGAACACGGTGGCGGTCGTGGACGCCATCAAGGCGCTGATTCCGAATCTCCAGGCGCAGTTGCCGGCGTCGGTTCAGCTGCTCGTGCGCAACGACCGATCACAATCCATTCGCGATTCCATCCACGACATCAAATTCACGCTCCTTCTGACTGTGGCGCTGGTCATCCTCGTGATCTTCCTGTTCCTGCGCAACATCTCCGCGACGGTCATTCCCAGTCTCGCGCTGCCGGCGTCGATCGTCGGCACGTTCGCGGTGATGTACGTGCTCGGCTACAGCCTCGACAATCTCTCGCTGATGGCGCTCACCTTGTCGGTCGGCTTTGTTGTGGACGACGCGATTGTGATGCTCGAAAACATCGTGCGGCACATGGAGCTTGGCGAGAGTGCCATGGAGGCCGCCATCAGCGGTTCCAAGGAGATCGCCTTCACGATTGTCTCGATGACGCTGTCGCTCGTGGCCGTGTTCATCCCCGTCCTCTTCATGGGTGGCGTCGTCGGCCGTCTGTTGCACGAGTTCGCGGTCACCATTGGCGTCGCGATTCTGGTGTCGGGCCTCGTGTCGATCAGCCTGACACCGATGCTGGCAGCGCGTTTTCTCCGTCCGCCTGGACAGATGAAGCACGGCCGTCTCTATATGGCGATCGAAGGGGCGTTCGATGCCAGTCGGGCGGGGTATGGCTGGCTCCTGCGACAAGCGATGACTCACCACGTGACCACGATGGCCGTCTCGGGATTGCTCGTGGCCGGCACGGTCTGGTCTTTCATGACGATTCCGATGGGCTTCATTCCGAGCGAGGACATCGGGCAGATTACGGTGCAGATGGAGACGATTCAGGGGATCGGCTTCGAGTCGAACGTCGAGCATCTGCAGAAGGTCGTCGACGTGCTGCGACAGGATCCGAACGTCCTGACCGCGACGGCCAATATCGGCGGGTTCGGCCCTGGGGGCGGGGGAGGCGGTGGCGGACGTGTCCAGGTCGAACTGAAGCCCCGCGCCGCGCGACTCTTGAGCGCGGATCAGGTGATCGACTCGCTCCGGCCGAAGATGAACGCGATTCCCGGGGTTCGGGTCTTTCTGCAGAATCCGCCGGTCATCAACATCGGTGGCCGGCAGGCGCGCGCGCAGTATCAGTTCACGCTGCAGAGCGGCAGCACGGAGGAACTGTATGCGTCGGCGCCCTTGCTCGAACAGCGGTTGCGGGCCACCGAAGGCCTGGTCGACGTGTCGACCGACTTGCAGCTGGTCAATCCGCAGGCGAACGTCTCGATCGATCGCAATCGGATTGCCGCGCTTGGTCTCACGGCCGATCAGCTCGAAGTGGCGCTCGCCAACGCCTTCAGCACGCGGCAGGTGTCGACGATTTACGCGCCCACCAACGAGTATCAGGTGATCATGCGCGTGAAGCCGGAATATCAGATGGATCCGTCGGCGCTGTCGCTGCTGTATCTGAAGGCACCGCGGCCGGCGGGGAGCGCCGCTGCGGCAGCCAACCAGACGGTGGCGGCGACGGTGACGAGCGCGCTCATCCCGCTGTCGAGCGTCACCGAGGTGCAGCCCGGAGTCGGACCATCCTCCGTGAATCACACGGGCCAGCTGCCGTCCGTCACCCTGTCGTTCAACGTCCAGCCTGGAGTTGCACTGAGCGATGCCGTCGCACGTGTGGAGGACGCCGCGCGCAACGTGCTGCCGGCTACCGTCGCGACGAGCTTCCAGGGCACGGCGCAGGCCTTTCAGGACTCAACCAAAGGCCTGGGCATCATTCTGCTGATGGCGATCTTCGTCATCTACGTCGTGCTCGGCATTCTCTACGAGAGCTTCATTCATCCCCTCACGATTCTGTCCGGCATGCCGTCAGCGGGACTCGGCGCGCTCCTCACGCTGATGATCTTCCACGTGGATCTCAACCTCTACGCGTTTGTCGGCGTCATCATGCTGGTGGGGCTCGTCAAGAAGAACGGCATCATGATGATCGACTTCGCCATCGAGACGCAGCGAAAGGAACGGAAGGCGCCGGCCGAAGCGATGTACGAAGCCTGCCTCGTGCGCTTCCGCCCGATCATGATGACGACGATGGCTGCGCTCGTGGGCACGTTGCCGATTGCGCTCGGCCTGGGCGCGGGCGCTGAATCCCGCCGGCCGCTCGGCCTCGCCGTGGTCGGCGGCCTGGTCGTCTCGCAGACGCTGACACTCTTCATCACGCCGGTGTTCTACCTGTATATGGAGACGCTCGGCGACTGGGTCCGCGGGCATCGGCACGCGGTGCACGTCAGCTTCGCGCCGAGCATGGGCGGGAGAGCGAGCGCGGGCCACTAGACTAGAGAGCGGATTGTTATCGCTGCATGGTGATGACATCAGCGGTCGCCTGGCCTGCGCCATCCAGATGCGCCAGCCGTCCAGGTGCGTCTTCGGATTCGCGGCGGCGCGTTGCCACAAGAGGCGTCCATGAGGGCCTTGGTCCGGCCCGCAACTGGCGGTGTCGTTTCGAACGTCCCATGAGCGTCGTTCCCGGACGCTCGCCTCGTCCTGGTCGCTATGGTCTTCGTTCACAACGCGTTGGACCGACGCGCCGAGTTGGCGACTTCTGGTCCGCGCCTTGCGGTGGGGCAGGGCGACCCTGATCGGTCTTCCCAACTCTTCGCGAGGGCCCGACCTCCCACACCGGCGAGAGGAATCGATCAGGGTCCACCCATTCACAAGGAGGATTCCGTGATTCGAATGTTCGTCTCTCTCATCGCCGCTGCGCTCGTCGTCATCGTGTCGTCGCCGGCGGCTGCCGCGCAGTCCAAGCAGGACAGCCGCGCCCGGGTCGCCTCGGGTTCTCTGGCGTCGACCAGGCCCGTGGTCTTCGTCAACCTCAATACCGCAACGCAAACGGAACTGGAGCAACTGCCGGGGATCGGCCCCAAAACCGCCGCGCTCATCATCGAGTACCGGCAGAAGAAAGGTCCCTTCAAGAAGATCGAGGAGTTGATGAACGTGAAGGGCATCGGCGAGAAGAGCTTCCTGAAGCTCAAGCCGCAGCTGACTGTTGCGGCCAGGCCCGACTCGAATACGCCCTAGCCAACGCGGCCGGCTTTTCGGCGCACGACCGGGGCGGATCCCTTCGGTCCGCCGCGCGAAGCGTCCGAAGAGCCGGCCCGTGAGTCACAACCATGAACAGTCATGAGCGAAACGGGGGTCGCAGCTTTCAGCCGTCAGCTCTCAGCTTTCGGCCGTCGGCTCTCAGGTCTCAGGAACGCGGATGGACGGAGCGCCGAGAGCGGTCAGGTGACGGCTACTCACTGTTGGAGCTGGTCTTCGTGCTCGGCCTTGTCACGACGGTTCTCGGCGTCGCCACGCCGAACGTTCTGGCCGGACTCGACGATGCCAAAACCGTCGGCGCGGTCAGATACGTGTCGGCCGAGCTCCAGCGGGTACGGATGGACGCGGTCACTCGAGGCGTCAACACGGCCATGCGATTCAGTCAGGCGGACGGGTCGTACATATGTGCCGTCTACGCGGACGGCAACGGCGACGGCGTGACGAGCCGTGACATTCAGCGAGGCGTCGATACGAAGATTCAGGGCGACCAACGCCTGCCGGATCAGTTTTCCGGGGTCGATTTTGGCACGCTGCCCGGACTGCCGCCAGTGGATGCGTCAAGCAGCGCGCCAGGTCAAGACCCCATCAAGTTCGGATCCAGCAACATGGCTGCGTTTACCCCTGTCGGGACGTCCTCGTCCGGCAGTCTGTACATCCTCGGCCCCCACGGCGCTCAGTACGTCATCCGCGTGCTCGGCGAGACGGGAAGAACGCGGATTCTCAAGTTCAACGCGCGAACGCGCCGCTGGGAGCCCCTATGAACCCCGTGAACGATGTGAACCTAGTGAACCCTGTGAACCCTGTGAACCCCGTGAACCCCGTGAACCTTGTGAGCCTAGAACGTCGTCGCCAGCCTCGCCAACTGACCTTCGAGCAGCATCAAGTCTCGAGTGTGCGTGTTCGGCCGGGTCGCGACGTTGCCCTGATCGACGTATCTGCGTCCGGTGCGCTCGTCGAAACCGCGCATCAACTGCGTCCAGGGTCGTCGGTTGACGTGCACATGACGGCCGGCGAGCGCCGGCTCGCGGTGCGTGGATGCGTCCTCCGATGTTCAGTCGCGCGGCTGCGGGCAGGCGGCGTCTCGTATCGCGGAGCTATTGCCTTCGACCGCCATCATCCGTGGTTTGTGGGTATTTGATGCCCAATGCGGATCTCCGGCCTGTTCGACGCGAACGAGAAGTCGCTTCTCGTCCCGTGCTGTGACGCGTTCGCACATCGACGATTGGCGTGGACTTTCGCGACTCTTGTCATGGCACTGCCTTTGGTTGCGGGATTTCACATCGCTCGACCTCATGTCGACATGGAGTGGACATCGCGTCGAAGCATATCGGAGAGCCATCCATGACAGCGGTGATTGCGGATTCCGGACTCGAGCCATTGACGTTTCTGCCACGCCGCCGCGACCGCCGGGTCGGACTGGCCGAGTTGATGCTCGCGCTTGCCCGCGCGGTTGGCGAGCGAGCCGATCCGTCGGCCATTCGCGGGGGCTTTGAGGAGGCCGTGCGCCGGCTGGTACCGGTGCGATCGGTTCGTTTGCGCGATGCCAGCAACCGATGGGTGGGCCGCGGTCCGGAGCTGCCTGGCGGCGTCGAGTCGATTGCTTTCGAGGTGCCCAGTCCCGATCCGAGTTGCCGCGGCGTTCTCGAAGCCGTCTTCGAGCCCGGATCGTGTCTTGGCGAATGGGACTTCCAGACGCTCGGCACCGCCGCGCATCTGGGCGCCCTGGTGCTCGAAGTCGAACGGTGCCGGGTGCAACTGATGCGGGCCGCCCTGGCGCAAGGCGCGCGGAGGCGGGACGGCGCCTCGCCCCTCATCGGCGCCACCGCGCCGATGCAGCGTCTGCGATCCACGATTGAACGCGTGGCCGGCACCGACTTCACGATTCTCATCGAAGGGGAGAGCGGCGTCGGCAAGGAGCTGGTCGCCCGGCTCATCCACGACCTCAGCCAGCGCCGCAATGGTCCGTTTGTGGCGCTCAACTGCGCGGCGCTCGTCGACACACTCCTCGAGGCCGAGCTGTTTGGCATCGAGGAGCGCACGGCCACCGGCGTGCGCGGCCGGCGCGGCAAGTTCGAGCACGCCGACGGCGGCACGCTGTTTCTCGACGAAGTCTCGGATCTTTCCCCCTCCGCGCAAGCGAAGCTGTTGCGAGCGATTCAGGATCTCACGGTCGAGCGCGTCGGCGGCAACGGGTCGCATCGTGTGGACATCCGGATTGTCGCGGCCACCAATCGAAGTTTGCGTGCGCTGGTGGAACGCAAGCTGTTCCGTCCGGATCTCTACTACCGGTTGAGCGGGGTCGATGTCCGCGTGCCGGCCCTGAGGGAGCGTCGAGCCGACATCCTGGAGCTGGCGCAGTATTTTCTGGAACGGTATCGTGTCGTCAGGCCGTTGCGGCTGTCGACGCCTGCGGCCGACGCGCTCACCGTGTACGACTGGCCCGGGAACGTGCGCGAGCTCGAGCGCCTTGTCGAACGCGCCATCGCGCGCGCCGAGTCCGATGTCATCGAGCTGGGCGATCTGCCGCCAGGTGTCCGCGGCGATTTTGCCACCGCGCTCGCTCCCGCGCTGCAGCGCCACGACACGATGCGGGCCTGGGGTAGTCGCTACGCACGGGCGGTCCTCGATCGCTCGGGCGGCAACAAGCGCGAAGCGTGCCGCGTGCTCGACATCAGCTATCACACGCTGGTGTCGTACGTGAAGTATGCCGACCAGCCCGACGAGGCCGGATCGTTAATCCCGTGGAGCGATTCGATGGACAAAGACGAAGCCGAACCCGAACCTGAGACCCAGGCGGCGATGCCGCTTGAATGATCCGCGCCTACGGCGCGAGCCACTCAATCGGACCGCCTTCAACGGATCGCGCCGACCCGAATCGGCTGACGAGTCCTCTGCCTGGTGATGGGCCGTTTACGTTGACCC
This sequence comes from Vicinamibacteria bacterium, assembly GCA_041476545.1. Lineage (GTDB taxonomy): Bacteria > Acidobacteriota > Vicinamibacteria > Vicinamibacterales > CAVVIG01 > JBGOTP01. Next base: position 7,872 of record JBGOTP010000248.1, read on the forward strand.
GGTAGTTCGTATAGCCCGCGGGCTGGAGCACGCCGCGAATTGCGATGAGTCCCTCCTCGCCGAAGTACTGGAGCGACACCGGGAGCCGCGCCCGATAGTCGTCGGTCAATACGAACGTGGCGACGACAAACCCGGTTCCCGAGTCAACTTCGAGCTCGTCCAGGA
>JBGOTP010000249.1:0-7948 GCA_041476545.1 Vicinamibacteria bacterium
CCCCTTCATCGGGTGTGCCAAATGCCTCGAGAATCTCTTCGGTTCCGTCGTCGCCACGAGAGATGGCTGAGGCACTCAGGACAGCATCAGTGTCGGTCAGAATCGCAACGATGCCGGTGGCCAGAAGCTCGGGGCGCCCCGCGTGCATCATGAGCGCGGCGAGGTTCTGCAGGAGATTGCGTGCGCAAAGTGCAGCCGGACCGCGTTGCTTCTTGCCCAAATCTTGGATCTCGTCGACCGCCGGCTCACCTTCCGCCCATGTTCGATTCAAGTCTTGCAGTTCTGCGATGCTGCGCAGACTTCTGAAAATACGCCTTGCCCGGTCAAGGTGTTGTCCAGCGTCGGAACTCCGTACTGCGTTGAGGGCGCCAGCAAGAGCGCCCTCGTATCTAGCATGAACATCAGGTGGATGATTCGGAAGAAATGCGACGACCCTCTCGAGAGTAGAAAATGATTCCGAAAAGTGGCCCAAGCGTGTGAGGGCTTCCGCTCTAGCAATGTGTCCAAGGACAGATAGCAGTCGGTCGCTGGCGGCCTCAGCTAGAGCGAGAGTGTGTCCAGCATTCTCAAGGGCTTCGTTCGCAAGACCCATTCGTAGCAGTAGTCGGGTCCTCGCGAGTTGGGAATGGCGATAGACGTACAGTGGTCGGTCACCAGGGTGTATCGTTTCTTCGATCCGGTGCAGTAGTTGCGTGCACTCGTCCATTCTCCCCTGCGCCAAACGCACCCGTGCGATGCTCTCAAGCATTGCATTTTGTTTTTCTCCGGCCAATGGGAGGCACGCGGATGCGCTCTCGAAGTATTCGATCGCCCGCTCAAATTCACCTGTTGCGTAGCACAGGTTACCTAGGTTTGCCAGGCACGAGGTTTGAGGTGTTCCCGACTCCTCAGCCAGTTGAAGCGCACGACGCCCATGGAGAAGCGCTTCATCGAAGTCAGAATGTAGGATGGACATTGCGAGAAGATTGTTCTCGGCCCAAGCCTGTAGCCACAAATTTGGAGAATTATCCAGGATTTGTTGAGCAATTTGGGTGTGACGGCGGCCGGTCGTCATCAGTCCTCTCTTAGCATCCAGTTCGCCTACTGTGAGGTGAAGCGCAGCTGAGACATGAGGGCTACCCAGTTTCGTGGCCCCAAACCGCACATCTGCAAGCAATGTCGTTGCGGCCTCAGGACCCGCTTGGTCGGCCAGGAGCAACGCGAGAGGCAGCTGCGCCCAGCAGAGTCGCTCCTGGTCTTGCGCAAGGGTCGCCAATGAGATTGACTTCTGAAGGTGCGCGCGCGAAGACGCGATGTTTCCGGCTTCCCTCTCAATTCTGGAGAAAACCAACTCGCAGAGGCTCTTGTCCGCTGAGCCAAGGTGTTTCGCCCCCTCGAGTCGCCCCAATACCTCTCGGCTTTGAGCGTAGCGTCCAGTCCTTTCGAGAAGGTCGGCTCGAATTACCTCCGCGACGGTGTGCTCGCGCTGATTCATCGCCTGGCCCCTCAGCCTATCCAGTGCTTCGCTAAAGCGGCCTTGGGCTGCAAGCTGTCTGAGAGGATCCAATAGTTCCATTGCAAATCCGATGTGGAAGACGATGTGTGCACATTGTGCCCAATACGAGGCCAACGTGTGAAGAGGCAATCCTGGCGAATGAGGAGTTTGTGTGCACCGGGTTGGCGTGGAACGTCTGGAATGTTGACAATCGGCAGGCCAGCGTGACGGAAGATTCGGGATCTGCCGGAGATACTGCCCTCGTAGAGATGAGAGCCGGGCTTGCGCGTGCGAGAAGGCATGGACGCTTAAGCTGCTAAGCATCGGCGCAACCGGAGCCGATAACAGGAACGGCAACTGTCCTCACCAGCCTAAATGACTGAATTCAAGGATCTTCGGCGTGGGGCTAGAGCCTATGTCGTCGTCGTCGTGGTGGCGGGCGCGGCGGTCATTGCACACTCGGCGCACCAGCTCTACGTAGATCCGCCTGGACCGCAGTGGTTCGTCCTTGCAGCGCTGACGCTGCTGACAGCGTCGTTCACTGTAAAAGTCCCGGCCATCGCTGCATACATTTCCGTTTCGGAAACGTTCGTTTTCGCGTCAGTTCTGATATTCGGTGCATCCGCCGGTGCGATTACGGTTCTTCTGGAATGTCTGGTTGTTCTTTTCTGGATGAAGCGCGGAGCATCAATTCACAAGCTCCTCTTCAATACGGCCGCATTGGCGGTAGCAATTTGGGCCTCAGGAACGGTCTTTTTCCTGTTCTCTGGCATCGAACCCTATTCAAAACACGCCGCGACACTTCAGCAGCTCTTCTTTCCCCTGCTTGTATTTACCGTCCTGTACTTCCTTCTCAATAGCTGGCTTATCGCGATAGCGGTCGGCTTTGAAACGAAGCAATCTCCACTTGGAATTTGGTGGAAGAACTTTATTTGGTTGTCTATCAACTACTGGAGCGGTGCATCCGTCGCTGCGTTGATCGTGACATACAGAACCGACGTTGATTACAGCCGAGAGGTAGATCTCAGGACGCTGGCTGTAATTGTTCCGCTTCTCGTTGTTTCGTATCTGACGTCGCGAGTTTCGATGCAACGATCCGAGGATACAAACACGCACCTCAGCGAGGTGAATCGACTTTATCTGTCCACCATCGAAACACTCGCGATGGCCATCGACGCCAAAGATCAGATCACCCACGGCCATATCCGCCGCGTGCAGGCCTATGCGGTTGCGCTGGCAAAGCAGCTGGGAGTCAGCGAGGAGCGGCTGATCAAAGCAATCGAGGCCGCGGCCCTGCTGCACGACATGGGGAAGCTGGCGGTCCCGGAATACATTCTCAACAAGCCAGGCAAACTCACGCCCGCGGAGTTTGAAAAAATGAAGCTCCACGCGACTGTTGGGGCAGACATCCTCTCCGCGATTGAGTTCCCCTACCCGGTCGTGCCGATCGTCAGGCACCACCACGAGAACTGGGATGGCACGGGCTATCCAGCCGGGTTGAAGGCCACCGAGATTCCCATCGGCGCCAGAATCCTCTCGGTCGTCGACTGCTTCGATGCCCTCACCTCAGACCGGCCCTACCGTCCGCGGCTTCCCGACGATGAAGCGCTGAGGATCCTCATCGAACGGCGTGGAAATATGTACGATCCTCTCATCGTGGACACGTTCGTCCGCGTACACAAGGAAATCGCGCCTCACCCGATGCACGTGGCGGTTCCGAGCCATGCGCTGAACGAGATCACGGGCTCCAGCGGAACGACGGTCGCGATCGGTCATCCCCAACTGGACGACATCGCGGCCGGCGCCGACGAAATGTCCACGCTGTATGAACTCGCGCGGGCTCTTGCCGGTCAGACCGGCATCACCGCCACCGGCGACACTATCGTCAAGCACCTGCGCCGTCTGATCCCCTTCGCTCAATCGGCGCTGTTCCTGTACGACGCGACCGCCGACGAGCTGGTCGTCCAGCACGCGGTGGGAGAAGCGAGCTCCACCATCAAGGGCGTTCGCGTGTCCCTCGGCCAGAGACTTAGCGGGTGGGTGGCCGCGAACCGGCAGACCATTCTCAATTCCGATCCCGCGCTCGATCTCGGGGACGCCGCGCGAACGCTGGAGCCCCGTCTCCGCAGTTCGCTGAGCACGCCGCTCATTGCCGAGAATGAGCTCGTCGGCGTCCTCACGGTGTACTCGACCATTCAGGACGGATTCAGCGAAGAACATCGGCGGGTCATCGGTGTCGTGGCGCGCCAGATTGGTCACGCCTTCAAGGGCATGACGGAATTCGAGAGCACGGCGACGCGGGATGCGGTGACAGGCCTGCCAAGCCTGAAGCAACTCGAACGTCTGGTGGATGCGACGTCCGGCGACAACGTGTCCCCGCGAAAAGGCATCACGTTGCTGTTGATTGACGTCCTCCACCTCGAGGACATCTATCGCGAGCACGGGAAAGACGCAGGCGACGCTGCACTGCGCTCGGTCGTCAAGCAGGCACGGGCGGGCCTTCGTTCCGCCGATGTCCTGTTCCGTTGCGCCAATGACGAGTTTGTGGCGTTGCTGAACGATGCCACTCCTGAAACGGCGAGCGCGATTGCCTCTCAGATCCTCGAAAACATCCGCGCCTGTCGTCTGACGTCAGACAGTGGAGAGATCGTGCCGATAGACGTCACGGTGACTCCGCTCGTCGCCGATCAGACGTCGTTCAACGATCGCATGGCCGCGGCCCGGCGCCGGCTGCACGAGCAGGCAGCGGATCGTCAGCCAGCCAGCGTGCACTGACGTCTACGTGTGCGCGATGGCGACGACGGTCGACGCCCGCCGTAGCACGCACCGAATCGATCGATCGACGTTTTCGGGGTCGAGGGCGCTGAAGCTTTCGTCGAGGACGAGCAGTTCCGGCTTCTGAAGCAGCGCGCGCGCCAGAAACACTCGGGTCCGCTCACCCTGCGAGAGTTGCCAGCCCGTTTCTCCAACCATCTGGTGCAGGCCGGCCGGCAGCCGATCCAACAGGTCTCCGAGCCCGAGTTCCCGGCATACCTCCTCGGCTTCTGCCATGTCGGCACGTTGAGCCGGCCATCGTCGTCCCATCAACAAGTTGAACGCGAGCGATCCGCTCACGAGATAATTGTCGTGCGCCTGGGGCGCCATGATCACGCGCTGCCGCCAGCCCGCCCTTCCGAGGACCGAGCGGTCGAGGCCGTCCACGAGCAACAGCCCGGAGTGCGGGGTCTCTAGGCCGGCGAGGATCGAAGCGAACGTGGTTTTGCCGGCCCCGGACGCACCCTCGAGGAGCAGCCGTGCGCCACGTGGGACGCCGAGCGTGCATCCCCGCAAGACCGGCTCGGTCTGGAGCGGGTAGCGAAACGACAATTCCCGAGCCTGAACCGCCAGGGAATCGGGTGTCGAACCGGCATCCTGTCGGGGTGGAACGACCACCGACGGGTTCGGCGCAGCCTCGCGAATTGCCGCGGCGCGTGCGAGAGGCGCAATCGCCTGGCCGGCGATGACCGCGCCGGCAAGGTTGGAGAGCCCGCCCGACAAGCGTCGCAGAGATCGGTACGCCAGCAGAATGCCCCCCACGGTAATGGCGATGCGTTCCGGAGCGGCGTGGGCCACGATCGATGGCGCCAGCCCCGCCAGTGCCAGGGTCAGCCAGCCTCGTGGAACAAACGCCGTCAACCAGACACTCGACCGGTCCATGATCTGACCGCTCTCGATGTACTGTGCCAGCGCAACATCCTCCTGCGGGTGCCACTCGTCAACGGGCTGTTGCGCGAGTCTTGTCCGATGACCCAGCATCGACTCCATCAGCTGGTCGGTCATCGACAGGCGTTCGGCGGTCCATACGCGTCGCTTCCCGATGTAGCGCCAGGCCGCCACGGCAGCGCTCGCCACCCACAACGTGAGCAGGACGGCCGGAAGCAGGCCCCCGCCAGACCACAGTACGCCTGCCGCGACGACAAGCTCGAGAAGAGCAAAGCACGCCGTCACACCTCCGCTCAGCGCGAGCGACTCGATGGCCGCTGATTCGACGACGACGCCAAAGAGCTGACCGGCACCCTTGCGGCGCACGTCTTCACGATTGATGCGGAGGGCGCCCCGGAGGAGACGACGGCGCAGCAGGGCGCCGGCGGTTGCCGACACGACCCCCTGCGTCCACGTGGCCAGGAGCCGGAATGGCACGAGCGACAAAAGGAGCAGGAGCCAACCGAGCAGCCAGCCTCTGTCGATCGTGCCTTTCAGCACGCCGCGGCCGAGCAGCCACCAGGACAGCACGAAAAGGAGGTACTGAGCGAGGTGCGCGGAGATGAGCAGGGTCGCGCCCCGCTTCAACCGGGTCTCACGGATTTCGTCCTGCAGGGGACTCCCCGGTGGGAGACGAAGCAACCAGCAGCTGCGCAGGCGCACGCTCTTGAGGCGTTCAGCCAGCATCATTGTGCGCGCCCGGATGCGGCCGCCACCGGAGACGCGCATCCGACACAGCAGATCGTCGATCTCGGCCTCGATGGGCGCTTCAAACGGTCGCCGGAGGTGTTCGCTGACCATTGAAACCGGAATCGTATGAAGACGCAGATCCGGGCCGAGCACCGAGAGATGACGTCCCCGGCCTCGGGCGACGGCAAGAAATCGTCCTTCCTCGGCCATGCCGATGCGGAGCAGGAGCGGAGCACCGCGAAGGGCCAGTGTCGTTAGCTCGTCCAGGCCAGCGACGACCTGATTGACCTGAATGCCGCCCCGATCCGCGGCCGCTTCCATCCAGGTGCCGAGCTGCTCGATCGTGAGATCAGGTGATGGGGCAAACGCTTCCCGGCACGTCGTGGGAAGGCCGGCGCATCGGGCGAGCGCATGGATGGCTTCGCCCAGCCGCGCGGACGGCCACAGCGCGCGGTCCCAGGCGGCGCCTGGGTCAGGCCCGCTGTTCGATCGTGGATCCGGCATGTTCCTGTGCAATTTCCCCTGCTTCGAGACGAACCCGCTTCCATTCGGCGCCGGTGGTCAGACGGGCGTGCACCATCTCCTGAGCCTGGAGCAGGCGCCGATAGCGAGACGAGGCCATCTGCGCGAGCTGCAGCGGTTCGTCGTCTTCCACAATCCGGCCGCGTTCCATCACGAGCACGCGATCGAACCCCCGGGTCTCGGTGACGTCGTGGGTCACGTACAACAACGTCCTGCCCGCCCACCGCCGCCGCGACTGTCCGAGGAGCATCCGGCGCCGTTCACGCTCGAGTCCGAGAAATGGTTCGTCGAGAATCACGAGTCGGGCTCCCTGTCGCATCATGGCGCGTCCCAGTCGAACGCGTTGCCCTTCGCCGGCCGACAGAAGAGAACCGCTCTCGCCGAGTGGCGTGGCGAGGCCCTGCGGAAGTTTGGCGATCACCGGCAACAAGGCCGCCGATTCCAGCACGGGAGTCAGCGACTGCGGTGAACAGTCCGACCCGTAGAGGAGATTCTCGAGCAGAGATCGATTCCAGATTTGCAGCGTGGGATCGACCCAGGCTGTTTCGCTGCGCAATAAATCGAGCCGATCGCCGGTGAGGGGTTCCCCGTCGACGAGCAGTTCGCCCGCGGCGGGACGATACCAGCCAAGGAGCAGGCCGACGAGCGTGGACTTCCCAGCGCCCGAGGCGCCCACAATCGCCACATGGCTTCCGGCTTCGACATGGAGATTGACGCTCTCCAATACGGGATTACCGGCCACGCGGACTGTGACGTGCCGGGCGTCGATCTGCACGCCGGAATCCGCGAGCCCGCGTGCTGGTGAAGACGTGTGCGCGCCGACGTCGCGGGCGTCCGGCGCGCCGAGCGGTTCGAGCAGGCGGAGAATGGTACTCCGGTGGGCCGGGTACTCGCGTGCCGTGAGCGCCAGTTCGTATCCGAGCGCTGGCAGATTCAAGACCCAGTACGTCATCAGCAGCATGGCGCCGCCGATTCCGCCGGCGAAATGACCGAACAGGAGCCAGCCGGCAAGGCCGAACCCCACGAGCATTTGGAGGCCCTCGGTCACCACGGAGCCTCGCTGCAGGGCGAGCGACGCCCTGACCCACTCGGCCAGCAGCCGTTCGTGTTCGCGTTCAATTGTGGATTCGGCGCCGTGCGCTTCGATGGCGGTGCGACCGAGCAAGGCGTCGAGGTGAAAACGCGCGAGCGCGCCGGCATGCGTGCGGACTTTCAGGTCGCGTTCTGCCATCAGAGAATTCCCGATCAAGGGGATTCCGGCAGCGGCCGCGCACGATAGAAGGGCCAGGCCCGCCATGCGCGGGTCGATCCACGCAATGGCCGCTGTCGTGACGACGAGTTCTGCCGCGGTGCGGAGAAACCGGATCCCCAGTGGCGGCAGCATGCGAAGGAGGTGCGCGCCATGACTGCGCTCGAGCATGTCGGAGATCGGACGGCTCTGGAAGTACGAGTCGGTCAGGCGCGGAATCTTGGCGAGAAAAGCAAGGCGCAGCCGTGCTTCGAGGTGACTGCCGGCGCGAC
>JBGOTP010000250.1:0-7931 GCA_041476545.1 Vicinamibacteria bacterium
ATCGACGGTTCGGTACCCGTCCTCGGGGCGCTGCCGGCGGGATGCGGATTCCATCCGCGCTGCCCCGATCGATTCGACCCCTGTTCGTCGGCGCCTCCTCCGGAGTACGCGGTCGGCCCCGGACACACGGCGCGATGCTATTTGCATGATGCCGCTCGTTGAAGTTTCCCATCTGGTCAAGTACTTCGCCAGGCGCGGAGGGTGGTTTCGCCCGGGCACCTTCGTCGAAGCCGTGAACGATGTGAGCTTCAGTATCGAGGAGGGGGAGACATTCGGTCTGGTCGGCGAATCTGGGAGCGGGAAGACCACAACCGGACGTTGCATCCTACGCCTAGTCGAGCCGACTTCCGGCAGCGTGCGATTTCGCGGCCAGGACGTGCTCGCCCTCCCGCGGCGTCGCCTCCGGGAAGCACGGCGTGACATGCAGATCGTGTTCCAGGATCCGTACTCCTCGCTCAATCCCCGGATGCGAGCGCGCGAGATCGTTGAGGAGCCGTTGATTATCCACGGGCTCGCAGCGCGAGCCGCGCGGCGGGAGCGGGTGTCGGAGCTGTTCAACCTGGTCGGGCTTGATCCGGTGCACCTCGACCGCTATCCGAAGCAATTCAGCGGCGGACAGCGGCAGCGCATCGGCCTGGCTCGCGCGCTGGCGCTGAACCCCTCGTTCGTGGTACTCGACGAACCTGTGTCGGCGCTCGATGTGTCGGTCCAAGCCCAAGTCGTCAACCTGCTGCAGGATCTGCAAGAGCGGCTGAAGCTCACGTATCTCTTCATCGCGCACGATCTGCGCCTCGTGGAGCACATCTGCAATCGCGTCGCGGTGATGTATCTCGGAAGAATCGTCGAAATAGGTCCCACAGTCGCGCTGTTCGCAGCGCCACAGCACCCCTACACGCAGGCCCTGCTCTCGGCGATCCCGGTCCTCAATCCAGACAGTCCGCGCCATCGGTTGACACTTGACCAGACGTCCATTGACCGGAATACCGCGCTCAAGGAAATTGCCGCCGGCCACTGGGCCGCGGTGTAATCGTCAGTCGCCCGTCTCGTCGTCGGGGTGAACCAGAGGCCGATGCCGGCAGACCATCGATTGCCGTAGACTAGGCACGTGGCGATGTCCTCGGTGTCTCGTGCACGGTTCCTGCGGCGGTTCAGCGCGTCGTTCCTTGCGCTGCTCGTGAGCACTTCGGTTGGCACGGGACTTTTCGCGCAGTGGGCATCGCGACCGTCCCGAAGCGCCATGAACTACGCCACACCCGACAGTTTCGATGGAGCGTTTCAATTCTGCCGGATCGAGTTCCGGAATGCATCCAACGGCGATGGCAATGGCTGGGATGTCGACTATCCCAGGGCCGATCAAAATCTCTCGATTCGCCTGTCGGAGCTGACCAAGGCCTCTGTCAGCTTCGATGATCGGAAGGAGCCGAATCATCTGTGGCTCCGGCTCACCCAGCCCGAGCTCTTTCGCTGCCCGTTCATCATGATGACGGAAGTCGGCGGACTCTACTTGGACGATCGGGAAGCCCTGAGTCTGCACAACTACCTGGTCAAGGGCGGTTTTCTGTGGGCTGACGACTTCTGGGGTGAGCGCGCGTGGGCCATCTGGGAAAGCCAGATCCGAAAAGCCCTGCCTTCAGGTACGTATCCCATGGTCGACCTTCCCCTCGATCATCCGATTTTTCATGAGGTCATCAATGTCCCGAAGTTTCCGCAGATCCCCTCGATCGGCTTCTGGCGAGGCGGGCGCGGGACATCCGAACGTGGCGCAGACAGTGCGGTCCCGCACGCCCGCGGCATTCTCGACGCGCATGGCCGCGTCATGGTGTTGATTACCCACAACACCGACTTCGGCGATGCGTACGAGCGCGAAACCGACGACCCCGAATACTTTCAGCGATTTTCAATCGACGGGTACGCATTCGGCATCAATGCGCTCGTGTATGGGATGACGCACTGAATGGGTTCGCGGGGTTCACCGGGTTCACGAGGTTCTGGAGGTTCTGGAGGTTCTGGGGTAGTTCTGAGGGTCCGGCGTTCTACGCGGCGCGGCGCACGTCGTTTTCAACCTGGCCGTCGCGAATGTGAATCGCTCGGTAGGCGTACGCGGCGACGTCGGGTTCGTGCGTGACGAGGACGATCGTATTACCCGCCTTGTGCAGCCGCTCGAACACGCCCATGATTTCCAGGCCGGTCTTGGAATCCAGATTTCCCGTCGGCTCGTCCGCCAACAGGATCGACGGATCATTGACGAGTGCGCGGGCGATGGCCACACGCTGACGCTGCCCTCCGGAGAGTTCGTTGGGACGATGGTTCATGCGGGACGTGAGTTCGACTTTGTCGAGCGCGCCTTTCGCGCGCTGTTCCCGCTCCTTCGCGGGAATGCCTGCGTACACGAGCGGCAGTTCGACATTGCGAAGGGCCGTCGCGCGAGGCAACAGGTTGAACGTCTGAAATACGAAGCCGATTTCCTTGTTGCGAATCTGGGCGAGTTCGTTGTCGTTCATCCGCCCCACCTGCTTTTCGTTCAGCAGGTACGAGCCTTTGCTCGGCGTGTCGAGACAGCCAATGAGATTCATCAACGTCGACTTGCCCGACCCGGATGGCCCCATGATGGCGACGTACTCGCCGCGTTCAATCTGAATCGACACGCCGCGCAGGGCGTGAATCTCCTCCGAACCCATGATGTAGGTCTTCCAGAGATCGACGGTCTCGATGAGTGCCATAGCCTTTAGATACTACGACAGGCGTCCAGGAAGTGTTCCTGAGGACGTGCTTCGGGCGCAATAGGGGCAAAACGTCCATCCCGGCCGCAAGGATCGGCCGCAGTGCCGGCAGCTGTGATCCAGTCGCGTGCCGCACCGCGGGCACGCCATGAAATTGACCGCCACTACGGCACCGCACGACCTGCAGAGCGCTCGCAGCCCCTTCGGCTCGGTCACAACGCGCAGCAGCTCCTCCAATGTCGTAACGCCAGCCCGCACCTTCGCCAAGCCGTCCTCTCCAAGCGTCGTCAGACCGCCGGCAATCGCCCCTTCGCGAAGGTCGTCGTCGGCCGCGCGCGAGGTGATGAGCCGTCGCAGCGTGTCATCAACCGTCATGACTTCGAAGAGGCCGATTCGGCCCCGGTAGCCCGTGTAGTGGCACTGGTCGCAGCCGACGGCGCTGAAGAACGATCCGGCCTCACCTGCGTCCTCCGCGACATTCAGCAAGTGAACGGTCTCGGCACGCGGCGCGTACGGTTGCCGGCAACGGCCGCACAGCCGTCGCACCAGCCGCTCGGTCACTACGCCGACAACCGCGCTCGCAATCACGCCGGGGGCAACGCCAAGATCGACCAAACGATTCACGGCTGCGGGAGCATCATCGGCTGGCAATGTGGACAGCAACAGGAGCCCGCTCCGGGCCGCCCGCATGGTCATCTCCGTGGTCTCAGTGTCGCGCAGCTCCCCGATGAGAATCACATCGGGATCCTGAGCAAGAACTGATCGCAAGGCGCGGGCAAATGCACCATCGATGGGCGCGCCAATCGCCGTTTGAATGACACCACTCCCGATCTGGTACTCAATCGGATCCTCGATCGTGACGCTGTTCGTGCGCTCCACCGCGATCGACGCGAGCGCCGCGCTGGCGGTCGTCGTCTTGCCGCTTCCCTTCGGCCCGACGATGAGGATGAGGCCTTGTCGGCGCCTGAGGAGACCCTGGAAGTCCTCGAGCGCCCGCGGAGACAGACCGATCGCGTCGAGTGCCGGCGCTCGTTTGTGATCATCGAGCATCCGCATCACGACTTTTTCACCGTACGCCGTCCGAAGCGTCGATACGCGGAAATCAACGGAGACGCCCTTGTCGCCGGAGGCGCGCAGGCGGCCGTCCTGCGGCAACCTCTTTTCCGCGATCTCCATGCCGGCGATCGTCTTGATCTGGTTAGTCAGCTCCTCATGCAATCGCGTGGGCAGCTCGAGGACGTCTGTGAGCAGTCCGTCCAGCCGATGGCGAATGCGCACACATCTTTCGGTCGGCTCGATATGGATGTCGGTCGCGGCGTTCGCCAGGGCCATTCCGATCAGCACACTGGCCAGATCCGCGACGGGCAACGCGTCCGCGCCATGCCCGGGTCCGATGCCGGCCTCCGCCCCCGTATCAGCGACGTCATCTACATCGGGATACGCCGTCCCAATGGCGTCGAGGATTTCACTCCGCACCGCCACGACCGGCTTGATGCGGTAGCCCGTCTGAATTTCCAGATCCTGAACGAGGCTGAACTGCAACGGGTCCGCCATGGCGACGGTCAACACGTTCCGCTCGAGCTCGATCGCGAGACACAGGTACTCCCGCGCAGTCTCTCTGGCGACGAGCGCGACGACGGTCGGGGCCGGTGGATTCGCCGCCAGACTGACGTAGGGAAATCCGAGCTGACGGGCAAGGGCCTCTGCGACCTGCTTGTCGGTGGCGAACTTCATCCGGACGAGGATCTCGCCGATGTGCCCGCGCTGGTGCTCGTGCTCGATGAGCGCGGCCCGAAGGTTATCTTCGGTGATCAGGCCGGCCTGAACCAGACACTCACCGATCTTCTGTCTCGTGGACGTGCGCGTTCGGCGTGGGTGGGCCATTCCGTCTTTTATTCTCAGTCAGAACCCACCTCCGCGGGTAATGCCGGCTTGCGCCGGCCCATCGCTTGAGCCAACATCGGTAGCACATGGGTCAGCGTGGCGGCGCCAGTCAGAGTGTCACGGGAAGGAGCTTGACGCGCATCCCGGACGATCTGCGCCAAGCGACCGCCGCCGTGCTCCTCGATCGGGCCGACTCGATCGTTGCCGACGCCGTCGCTGTCTTTCCGTTCATCGGTGTGGAACACGTCGATGCTGCGTACTGCCATCAGGTGGGACACGAGCTGATCCGGCTGCTCACGTTCGCGGTGCGCGACGACCGGCTCGATGCCCACGACGACCTCGTCGCGGTCCTGCTTCGCCTGCTGCAGGATCGGTCGGTACCGATGGTTCGCCTCTTCGCATTCGCCTATCTCATCGAGCGGGCGGCGCTGGACGACATCGCGCTAGGCGACGCGATCGGCGCCACGACCGAGCCGTGGCCCCTCGTGGCCCAGCTCGTTCGGCGCGCCTCATTCGAACTCCTCGCCGCTATTGCCGAGCACGCGCGCCAGAATCCCGCCAGTGCGGCCACCGTCGATGCCCTCACCACGCTTTACAGGCGACCGATTCTCGATGCCGTGCTGGCCAAAGAGATCGAGCGAGCCAGACGCTTCGGCCATCCTGTCTCGCTCATCCTCTTCGACGTCGATCGCCTGTCGACGATCAATGCGGACCACGGCTACAGCGTGGGCGACAAGGTCCTGGAGCGGCTCGGAATCCTGATTCGCGGTTTCTTCCGCCAGCACGATTGGGTGGCGCGGCATTCAGACGACGCCATCGCCGTATTGCTGACGCACACCGATCCCGAGCACGCCACGAAACTGGCTGAAGCCGTGCGGGGAATGGTCGAGGAACGGCTCACCTTCATCGACCACCGAACGAATCGGCCGGTGCACGTCACGCTGAGCGGGTCAATTGTCCACCTGCGCCTCACGACAGCCGACCTCATCGACACGGATCGGCTCATCGCCGCATCGGAGGCGGCGGTCGGACGCGCGAAACGGCAGGGCCGGAACCGCGTCGAACGGATAGACGGCCTCACGTCCCAGATCACCTGAAGTTAGCCTCGGACCTGGCCCCGCGTCAGCTACGTTTCCCTATCCTCGTAGTTGGCTTTCAACCTGGCAACGACGTTTGGATCGGCCAGCGTGGTGGTGTCGCCGAGCGCCTTGCCTTCGGCGATGTCGCGCAGAAGCCGCCGCATGATCTTTCCCGACCGCGTTTTCGGCAAGTCGGCGGCGAAGAGAATGTCGTCGGGACGCGCGATGGCGCCAATCTTCCTGGTCACGTGTGCCTTCAGTTCATCGACGAGATCCTTGGTGGCGGCAATACCTTCCTTCACGGTGACAAATGCCGCAATCGCCTGCCCCTTGATCTCGTGGGCGCGGCCGACGACCGCCGCTTCCGCCACGCTCGGGTGATCCACCAGAGCGCTCTCCACCTCCGCGGTGCCGATGCGATGTCCGGCAACATTGATCACATCGTCTACTCGTCCGAGCAACCAGTAGTTCCCCTGGGCATCACGTTTGGCCCCGTCGCCGGTCACGTAGACGCCAGATCCCCATTTGTTCCAGTACGTCTTGACGTAGCGTTCCGGATCGCCGTAGATGCCACGAAGCATCGACGGCCATGGACGGGTCAGCACGAGCAGGCCGCCGCCGACCTCCACTTTGTCGCCCTTCTCCGTACGAATCTCGGCCGAAATGCCTGGGAACGGCCGTGTCGCGGACCCGGGCTTGCACGTCGTGACTCCCGGCAGCGGCGCGATCATGATGGCGCCCGTCTCGGTCTGCCACCACGTATCGACCACGGGACAGGTTTCACCGCCGATGAACTTGTAGTACCAGACCCAGGCCTCGGGATTGATCGGCTCTCCTACCGACGCGATCAGACGCAACGACGAAAGGTCGTGCTTCTGCGGCCACTCGGTCCCCCAGCGCATGAAGGATCGGATTGCGGTCGGCGCCGTGTAAAAGATCGTCACGCCGTAGTGCTCGATGATCGACCAGAACCGATCTTTCTCGGGCCAGTCCGGCGCGCCTTCGTACATCACGACCGTCGCGCCGTTGGCGAGCGGACCGTAGACCACGTAGCTATGTCCCGTCACCCACCCGATGTCGGCCGTGCACCAATAGACATCCTCGTCACGCATGTCGAACACGAGCTTGGTCGTCGCGTAGGTGCCGACCATGTACCCGCCCGTCGTGTGGACGATGCCTTTCGGCTTGCCAGTTGTGCCCGAGGTGTACAGGATGTACAGCATGTCCTCGGCGTCCATCTGTTCCGGCTCGCAGCGTAGCGGCACCCCGGCCATCAGCTCGTGGTACCAGTGGTCCCGCCCCTCCTGCATCGTGACGGGGATTGGCGCGCTCTCGCTTCGCCGCACAACGACCACGTGTTCGATTGAGGGCGTGCTGGCGATCGCTTCGTCGGCGACTTTCTTGAGCAAGACCATTTGCCCGCGGCGATGACCGCCATCTCCGGTGATGAGCAGCTTGGCTTGTGCGTCGTCGATCCGGTCGCGCAGCGACTCGGCGCTGAATCCACCGAAGACCACGCTGTGCACGGCGCCAATCCGCGCGCACGCCAGCAGCGCAATCACGAGCTCCGGAATGAGCGGCAGATAAATCGCGACGCGATCGCCCTTCCTGACGCCGAGCGATTTCAGCACGTTGGCGAACGCCGAGACGTCGCGATACAAATCGTAGTAGGTGAGCGTGCGCCGATCGCCTGGTTCGCCCTCCCAGATGATGGCGGCCTTGTTGCGGCGCGGACCGCGCACATGCCGATCGAGGCAGTTCACGCTCGCGTTCAGTTTCCCGCCAACGAACCACTTCGCGTGCGGCGGCTGCCAGTCCAGCACCCGGTCCCAGGTGCGAGACCATTCGAGTTCGCCGGCAAAACGCGCCCAGAACGCCTCGGGATCGCGTTCGGCTTCGGCGTACAGACTGTCGTCCTTGACGAACGCGCGCGCCCGAAACCCTTCGGACGGCGGAAAGCTGCGATCTTCGCGGAGGAGGTCGTCGAACTCGGACGTCTTGGGATCGGCCATGTGTCGTCGTGGTCTCGGTCTCAGTCGTAGTACTCGCGCCCGAGGTGGGTGATGAGATCCTCGCCCCTCAGATACCTCAGCGTGTTCTTGAGTTTCATGAGCTGAATGAACAGATCGTGTTCAGGATAGAGACCCGGGGCGTGGACGGGGCTCTTGAAATAAAACGACAGCCACTCCTGGATGCCGTGCATACCGGAACGCTTCGCCAGATCGAGGAAGAGCGCGACGTCGAGGAC
>JBGOTP010000251.1:0-7915 GCA_041476545.1 Vicinamibacteria bacterium
AAGACCACGCTGGCCTACGTGATCGCGAACGAGCTGGGCGTGGCGATTCGCGCGACATCGGGACCGGCCATCGAAAAGCCGGGCGACCTCGTGGGGATCGTGACGAACCTCGACCGGGGCGAAGTCCTCTTCATCGACGAGATCCATCGCATGTCCCCGGCGATCGAGGAAATCCTGTATCCCGCGCTCGAAGACTACGAAGTCGACATCATCATCGGCCAGGGCCCCAGCGCGCGCACGGTCAAGGTTCCGCTCAAGCCGTTCACCCTCGTCGGCGCGACGACCCGCACCGGTCTGCTGACGTCGCCGCTGCGATCGCGCTTCGGCATCACGCATCGTCTGGAGTTCTATACGCCGGGGGATCTGGACGAAATCATCCGGCGATCGGCGAAGATTCTCGATGTGCCGATCGACGACGAGGCGGCGGCCGAAATCTCCCGGCGCGCGCGGGGAACCCCGCGGATTGCCAATCGGCTGCTGCGCCGGGTTCGCGACTACGCACAGGTCCGTGCCGCTGGTACGATTACCCTCGCCGTTGCCCACGCGGGGCTCGAGCTGCTCGAGGTCGACGAGCACGGATTCGACGAAGTCGATCGCAAGGTGCTCAGGACCATCATCGAAAAATTCGGGGGAGGTCCGG
Source organism: Vicinamibacteria bacterium (assembly GCA_041476545.1). Lineage (GTDB taxonomy): Bacteria > Acidobacteriota > Vicinamibacteria > Vicinamibacterales > CAVVIG01 > JBGOTP01. The sequence goes on from JBGOTP010000251.1 coordinate 641, forward strand.
TCGGTCTCAACACGATCGCCGCGGCGATCAGTGAAGAGAAAGACGCCATCGAGGATATCTACGAACCGTTCCTCATCCAGATCGGGTTTCTGGATCGCACGCCGCGTGGCCGTGTCGCCACGCCGCGCGCCTACGACTACTTCGGGCTCAAGGCGCCCGGGAGGGATTCAACGCTGTGGTGAGCCCGGCAGAACACGACGCCAGCGGACCAAAGGGCAAGACGGCTTCAGGAGTTCAGACAAAACGCGGGTTGCGGTGCGGCGGGCGGGCGACGACCATCCGGTCGCTCGCGACCTACGTCCCGCCGCGTGTGCTGACCAACGCTGATCTGGAGAAGATGGTCGAGACGACCGACGAGTGGATCCTGCAGCGGACGGGCGTTCGCGAGCGGCACATTGTGGATCCGGGGGTCGCCACCTCGGACCTCGCCAAAGAAGCGGCGTTGACCGCCATCGAGAGGGCCGGGCTGACGCCGGACGATATCGGGTTCATCGTCGTCGGCACGGTCACGCCCGACATGATGTTTCCGAGTACCGCCTGCCTGCTGCAACGCAAGATTGGCGCGCACCGGGCGTGGGGATTCGACTTGAGCGCGGCGTGCTCGGGATTTACCTACGCGCTCACGACCGCCAGCCACATCGTGGCCAGCGGGGCACACGACCACGCGCTCGTCGTCGGCGCCGACGTGATGACGAGCATCATCGACTACCAGGATCGCGCGACCTGCGTGATTTTCGGCGACGGCGCGGGCGCCTGCGTCGTGTCGGCGGCCGAAGACGACGACCATGCGATTCTCGACTTCGAGCACGAGATCGACGGCAGCGGCGGACCGGCGCTGTGCATGCCCGCCGGCGGCAGCCTGCATCCCCCGTCGCACGAGACCGTCGACGGGCGCCTGCACTACGTCAAGCAGGACGGCCAGACGGTGTTCAAGTTCGCGGTGCGGAAGACCGAGGAAATTGCCCGCCGGATTCTCGATCGCAACGGCTTGACGCCGGACGACCTCGATCTGTTCGTCTCGCACCAGGCGAACCGCCGGATTATTCAGTCGGCGACCGAAAAGCTCGGCATCGATCCGAACAAGGTGATCATCAACATCGAATGCTTCGGCAACACCACGGCCGCGACCATTCCGCTGGCACTGAACGATGCCGTGTCGTCGGGGCGGTTGAAGAAAGGTCATCTCGTGCTGCTCGCGTCGGTCGGCGCCGGGTTCACGGTTGGTTCCGTGCTCCTGCGCTGGGGCTTTTGAAAGTTAGAAGTTAGAAGTCAGAAGTCAGAAGTAGTGCCCCGAATATTCGTCCTGTCGCCAGCCAACTGCGGTGGATCCCGCGCGAAACAGGTCGCCTCGCCGCGGTCGACCACCGCGCTTGCTGAGCAGTTGCGCTCGCGTGACGGCGCGCCGCTCGGCGATCTGTTCGCGTTCGTGAGCGGCTTGTACTTCCGCGGCAAGCTGGCGTACGCGCGCCGGTTCGCTGCCCCGGCTGATCGCGGCAACTCGGGTGTCCATGTCATTACTCCCAACCTAGGGCTGAGAAGCCCGGAGACTCGGATCACGCGATCGACGCTGCTGGCCTTCGCCGGGGCCGACGTGCATCCGGATAACCTCGCCTATCGCCGGCCGCTCGAGGTGAGCGCCCGCGCGCTGGCCCGCGCGATTGGCGGGGACGGCGAGGTCGTGCTCCTCGGCAGCATTGCCTCGCCGAAGTATGTGACGGTCCTGCTCGACATCTTCGGTGAGCGTCTGCGCTTCCCGCTGGAGTTTGTCGGGCGCGGCGACATGAGCCGCGGCGGTTTGCTGCTGCGGAGGGCGTCCGAGGGACAGGAACTGGAGTACGCGCCGGTCGTGGGCGCCGTTCTGCACGGTGCCCGCCCGCCGAAGCTGCCGCCGCTCCCACGAATGGCGGGCCTGGATGGACGTCGCCGACTTTGATTTCGACCTTCCAACGGAACTGATTGCGCAGGAACCGCCGGCCGAGCGTGGCGCGTCGCGGCTGCTGCACCTCGATCGCGTCAGCGGCGCAATCACGCACACGCACATGTCCGCGTTGCCCGCGCTCCTTCGACCAGGAGACGTTCTGGTTGTCAACGATACGCGCGTCTTTCCCGCGCGGCTGCTCGGCCGGCGTGTGCCGAGCGGCGGGGCGGTCGAGTGTCTCTTGATCGCGCCGCTCGACGGGGAGGCGGAGCCAGACCGGGGCCTGACCCCAACGAGCGAATTGGCGTCAGGCCAGCGTCCGACGCCGTTACGGAGCGAACAACGCTGGCACGCCCTCATGCACCCCGGCCAGAAACTGAAGGTCGGCTCCCGCGTCGTCTTCCAAGGATCCGCGTTCGAGGGCAACGCCGCTACTCTCAACGGCGAGATCGTGGGGCGCGGATCGTTCGGGCGGCGTGTGATTCGGCTCTGGGTCGACGCGGACGAATCATCCGTCAGCCCGAGCGAATCGAGCCGGGTCGACGCGATCGTCGACGCGATCGTCGACGCGATCGGTCACGTGCCATTGCCGCCCTACATCAAGCGCCGCGACGAGCCCGCGGATCGCGAGCGCTATCAGACCGTTTTTGCCGCCGCGCGCGGTTCAGTGGCGGCGCCGACCGCGGGGCTCCACTTCAGTGAGCCGCTCCTCGCGGACCTGCGCGCGCGGGGCGTGGACACGGTGGGTATTACGCTTCACGTAGGATACGGAACGTTCCAGCCCGTCCGCGTCGATCGCGTCGAGGACCATCGTCTCGAGCCAGAACACTATGAAGTCGGTCAGGCGGCGGCCGACGCCATCAACCGTGCGCTCGACGAGCGCCGCCGCGTCGTCGCGGTCGGGACAACGACGACGAGGACACTGGAGGCGGTTGCGAGGGCAAACGGCGGCCGGCTGGTTGCAGGGGGCGGCGCCACCAATCTCTTCATTTTCCCCGGTTTCCCGTTTCGCGTGATTCAAGGCCTGATCACCAACTTCCACGTGCCGCGATCGTCGCTCCTGATGCTGGTCTCCGCGTTTGCCGGCCGGGAGCACGTGCTCGAGGCGTACGCTGAGGCGATTGCGCGGAAGTATCGCTTCTACAGCTATGGGGACGCAATGCTCGTTCTGCCCTCAGCCCTTGCCCCTCAGCCCTGATTCTGCAACGCGCTTTCAGTTCCCGATTTGTTTCGTGTCCTTCGTGACATCGTGATACACAAGCGTGAACATGCCCTTTCCCTACGACGAATTCGATCTCTCCGGCATCCAGACGTATCCGCTCAAGTCGCGGCCGAGCAAGGCGCGCGCGGAAGATTTTGGACGGCCCTGCGCTCCGAACGCGACGATTCGCGAATTTCTCGACTCGCTCCCCGCTATCCTCGCCGCCGCCGATTTCAAAGTTGTCGCCCGCGCCATCGCGGACGCCCGGCGCGCGAGCGGCGTCGTGTGGGGCGTGGGCGCGCACGTCATCAAGACGGGCCTCGGACCGGTGCTCATCGACCTGATGGAGCGCGGATTCGTCTCGGCCATCGCCACCAACGGTGCGGCGGTGATCCACGACTTCGAGGTGGCGCTCGTCGGAGCGACCTCGGAGGATGTCGACGAGACACTCGGTCCCGGCAAGTTCGGGATGGCGGAGGAAACCGGGAGGCTGTTGAACGGCGCCATCAACGACGGCGTCGACCGCGGTCTCGGGGTCGGGCAGGCCGTCAGCCAGTTTCTCGCGGACAAGCAACCGCAGTTCGCACGCATGAGCGTGCTGGTGGCCGCCGCGCGCCTCGGGATTCCGGTCACGACGCACATCGCGATCGGCACCGACATCATCCACATGCACCCTGCGGCGTCCGGCCGGGCGCTCGGCGAGGGCAGCCTGCGCGACTTCCGCTATTTCGTCGCCAACGTGGCGCGCCTCGACAAGGGCGTCTACATCAACTGCGGATCAGCCGTGGTGCTGCCGGAAGTGTTTCTCAAGGCGGTGGCGCTCGTGCGCAACCAGGGCATTCCGCTGTCGGGCCTGACCACGGTCAATCTCGACTTCGTCCGCTCGTACCGTCCGCAGACCAACGTCGTCGCGCGTCCCACCGCGGGAACGGGTCGCGGGTACTCGCTCATCGGTCATCACGAGCTGATGATTCCGCTGCTCGCCGCGGCGATTCTGGACGCGGACCTGGCTCTTGGGTCCGCTAATTCCGCGTGTTAACATCAAAAGTTCTGGCCGGAGTAGCTCAGCTGGTGAGAGCACGCGTCTCATAAGCGCGGGGTCGGCGGTTCGAATCCGCCCTCCGGCACCACTTTGGGCCGCGGGTAGGGCAGGTAAGCCGGGTGGGGCAGGTAGGCCGGGTGGGGCAGGCAAGGAAGCTTGCCGGGTAGGGCAGGTGGGCCGGTTTGGGCCCGGTAGGGCAGGTGGGCCGGGTGGGGCAGGTAAGACGGGATGAGGCAGGTTGGCGAATGCTCTTACCTCTCAGCCCTACCCGCCTTACCTGCCCCGCCTGCCTCACCCCCCGCCTTACCCGCCCTATCAACCCGACCGGCCCTATTCGTCTACCCGGCCTACCAGCCAGGCCTTGGTCATGCCAGCATTAGAAAACCGCGTCCGCCGCACGATTCGCCGCTTCGCGCTGGCGGAACCGGCGACGCGCGTGGTCGCGGCCCTGTCGGGCGGCCCGGATTCCGTTGCGCTCGCGCACCTGCTGCGGCAGCTCGACGCGGCCGGCGAGCTGTCGCTGGCGGGCGTTGCGCACTTCAATCATCAGCTTCGCCCGGGGGCAGAGAGCGACGAGCGCTTCTGCCGCGACGTGGCGGCCTTCCTCGACCGGCCCTTGCTCGTCGATCGCGAGGACGTGGCGGCCCGCGCGCGTCGGGAGCAGCGTTCGATCGAGGATGCGGCACGAACCGCGCGCCACGCGTTTCTCGAGCGCGCCCGGCTTCATTTCGGTGCCGGCGTCGTCGCCCTCGGCCACACGAAAGACGACCAGGCCGAAACGTTCCTTCTGCGTCTGCTGCGAGGGGCGGGCACGCGCGGCCTCGCGTCGATGCATCCGCGGCGCGGAGCCTTCATCCGACCGTTGCTCGATTGTCGACGTGCGGATCTTCGCGCGTATCTCGAGTCGCACCACATCGCCTGGGTGCACGATGAAACCAACGACGATGTGAGCATTCCGCGCAATCGGATTCGGGCGGAACTGCTGCCGTTCCTCGAGCGGTTCAACCCGGCCATCGTGGATGTCCTTGCGGACGAAGCGGAGATCACCCGCGAGACCTGGCACTGGATGGATGCGGCCGCCGCGACCCTGTCCGCGCAGGTCTGCCGACAGGATGGAGCCGATCGATGGCGTCTCGATGCGGAGGCCCTCGAACGAGCCCCGCTGGCGCTCGCCCGGCTGGTTGTCCATCAGGCGATGACCCGTGCGGCCCGAGGTCGCACGGTCTCCTTCGCGCACGTCGAGGACGTGCTTCAGCTGAGCCGCGCGCATGGTGGCCCGATCGACGGACCGGGCCAGCGGGTGGAACGCGAAGGCCGGGAGGTCGTCTTAACAAGCAGACCTGCGGGTCATGTAGGCCGCTGGGCCCCAGGCCGCACGAACTCTATGAACCCGGCGAACCCGGCGAACCCCGTGAACCCCGTGAACCCCGTGAACCCTGTGAACCCTGTGAACCCCGTGAACTTCAGTTATCCGCTATCTATCCCTGGCGAGGTCGCACTGCCTGAGGCCGGCTGCTCCGTCTCGGCCGAAGAGGCTGGTTCTGTCGGGAGCACGGGCTGTGCACTTCTGGGCAACGGACCCATGGCCATGATTCGGCGGGATCACGTTCGAGGGCCCCTCTCAGTGCGAAACAGGCGTCCTGGCGACAGGTTTCAGCCACTTGGGCTGGATGGTTCCAAGAAACTCCAGGACTTCTTCGTGGACCGGAAGGTAGCTCAGCAGCAGCGCCAAACCGTGCCGATCGTGGTGGACGCGCAGGACCGAATCGTCTGGGTGGCCGGTTACAGTCTTGACGAGGAGTTTAGGGTAACGAGCGCCACGGAAGCCGTGCTAATCTTGAGACTTAAGGTACTTGGAGGGCCCGCGTGAACTCGACGCTGAAGAATCTGATTTTTTGGGTGGCGCTCGTCGTGGTGGGCGTTGTGATCTACAACGTCTCGACGGCGTTCCAGTCTGCGGCGAAGACCGTCGACTTCACACAGTTCATGGCCCTTGTAAAGGAAAACAAGGTCGCCCAGGTCACCATTACCGGCCAGGAAATTACGTTCCAGGACAACGAGAACAATCAGCTTCGCACGTACGCGCCGACGCAGTTCGAAGGGCTGGCCAACCAGTTGTACGAGAGCGGCGTGCGCGTGCAGGCGAAAGAAGCCACCGCGAGCCCATGGGCCAATCTGCTGTTTTCCTGGGCGCCGATGTTGCTGATTGTCGGGTTCTGGTTCGTGTTCATGCGCCAGATGCAGAGCGGCGGCAACAAGGCGCTGTCCTTCGGCAAGAGTAAGGCGAAACTCTCCTCGAGCTCCCAGAAGAAGATGACGTTCAAGGACGTCGCGGGCGTCGACGAGGCGAAGGAAGAACTCCAGGAGATCATCGAGTTCCTCAAGGAACCGCAGAAATTCCAGAAGCTCGGCGGCCACATTCCGAAAGGCGTGCTGCTGATGGGCCCTCCCGGAACCGGCAAGACGCTGCTCGCGCGCGCGGTCGCGGGAGAAGCGAACGTGCCGTTCTTTTCAATCAGTGGCTCCGACTTCGTCGAGATGTTCGTCGGTGTCGGCGCCTCGCGCGTGCGCGACCTGTTCGAACAAGGCAAGAAGAACGCGCCCTGCATCGTCTTCATCGACGAAATCGACGCCGTGGGCCGTCATCGTGGCGCCGGCCTCGGCGGCGGTCACGACGAGCGGGAACAGACGCTCAATCAGCTGCTCGTCGAGATGGATGGCTTCGAGTCGAACGAGGGCGTCATTCTCGTGGCGGCGACCAACCGTCCCGACGTGCTGGATCCGGCGCTGCTGCGTCCCGGCCGCTTCGACCGCCGGATCGTCGTCAATCGCCCGGACGTGAAGGGCCGCGAGGGGATTCTGGCCGTCCACACCCGGAAGATTCCGATGGCCGACGATGTGGAGATTCCGGTGCTGGCGCGGGGATCCGCGGGATTCTCCGGCGCCGACCTGGCGAACCTGGTCAACGAAGCCGCGCTCAGCGCCGCCCGCGTCAACCAGAAGGTCGTGCGCATGCGCGACTTCGAGTATGCGAAAGACAAAGTGCTCATGGGCGCCGAGCGCCGCTCGATGATCATCAGCGACGCCGAGAAGCGCGTGACGGCGATTCACGAG
>JBGOTP010000252.1:0-7852 GCA_041476545.1 Vicinamibacteria bacterium
CGGTGCGCTCGTTGACATGGGCGACGTGCGGGCCACCGCCAACATGGCGATGCCTGGCATGGTGATGCCAAGCGGCATGCAGGTGCATCCGAGTCGCGTGCCGGGACGCTACGACGGCACCGCCGAATTCGGGATGTCTGGCGCGTGGCCGATGACGGTCGAGTGGGATGGGCCGCGCGGACGCGGCTCCGCGTCTTTCGAGGGGAACGTCCAATGAAGAGACAAGCGAAAGCGATCGTGCTCGCGGCAGCGTGGATGCTCGCCGCGGACCGTGCAGGCGCCCAAATACCGCTGACCGGGAGCGCCGACCGACGACCGCAAACAGGCATCGCCGAGGTGCGGCCGCTCGCGGAGCAGTACATCGACACGCGCAACGGCCTATCACTCGCCGACGCGATTGCACGCGCGATAGACCGCGAGCCGACGTTGCGCGCCGCTCGCGCTGAGATCGACGTGGCGCGCGGCATGCGGATCCAAGCGGGTCTGCGGCCCAATCCCACGCTGTCGTTCGAGCGGCGAGAGGAACCGGCCGGCACCGACAATCAAACGATGATGCAGGTGCAGTGGCCGCTGGATTTGTTCCGCCGGCCCGCTCGCGTCGCAACTGCGGACCGCGAGGTCGAAGCGACCGAACGGTCGGTCGATGATCGGATCCGCATGCTCGTGGCCGATGTCCGGCTGCGATACGGCCAGGCGGCTTCGGCGATCCGCGAGATGACCGTTGCCGGCGACCTCGCGACGTCCATGCGGAGCGCATTCGAGCTGCTCGGACGCCGCGTGGAGGAAGGCGCCGCACCGCCGCTCGACCGGGACATCATGGACGTGGAGCTCCGGCGCATCGAGTCTGATCGTCTCCTCGCTGCGGGCCGCGCGGCAGCCGCCATGTTCGAGTTGAGACGAGCGATCGGGATGAGCGCGGATACACCGCTGATGTTGCGCGACACGCTGGAGGCGCTCGCGCCGCGGCCGGTGCCGGATGCCGCCGACCAGGCAACAGCCGCGGCCGGCGTACCAGTAACCCCAGTGAGCGATATCGCGACGGACGTGGCTGTTCACCTGGCCGTCGATGTGGCGATGGTCCGACAACGCGCCGATGTTCGCGAAGCCGAGGCTCGCGTGAACGTCGCGGAATCGCGGCTGGCGCGCGCACGCAGCGAGAGCCGATTCGACGTCAGTCTCTTCGGATCGTACTCGCGCATGGACCAGGGTTTCTCGCAGATGGGATTCAACGCGAACGGCGGATTGGATCGGGTTCACGGCGTGTTCCACTACGTGTCCGCTGGCGCGATGGTGACCGTGCCCCTGGGGAATCGCAACCAGGGCGGGATCGCCGCAGCTCGAGCGGAACACGTGGGGGCGGGAGCGCGGTTCGATGCGGTGCAGCTTGCGGCTCAAGCTGAACTCGCTGCCGCAGAAGCGCAGGACACCCAAAGCCGGCGCGCCTTGGCACTCATCGAGGGGAGCGTGCGTCTGGCCCGGCAGAACCTCGACGTCGTGCGACAGACCTACGCGCTCGGTCGCGCAACGGTGTCGGACGTGCTCGTCGAACAGCGGCGGTATTTGGACGTCGAACGCGCGTACACGGAAACGTTGAAAGCGGCGTATGAGGCACGGACGGCGCTGCAACGCGCCCGAGGAGACCGGTGATGAACCACGAATCAGACAGGCGCATGCGATGGACGGCACTCCTGCTCCCCGCTGTGCTGTTGATGGCTGCCGGCGCTGGAGGCGCGTATCTGTTCCTGCGCCGCGCGGCGTCGTCGCCGGCCCCACCGTCTACGTGGGGTCCACCTTCAGGCGGACAACAACCGTCTGACGCCCCAGGCATGGCAAGAGCCACCCCGCTGCCGGACATCGTGGTACCGCTGACGGAAGAAGCCGTGGCACGCGCGGGCATTGAGGTTGCGACCGTCGGGACATCGGGCGCCGCCAGTCGCGTCCGCATACCCGGCACCGTGCAGCCAAATGCCTATCGATCCGTCGCAATCACACCCATCGTCTCGGGCCGAGTCACGCGTGTGGGCGCCGAACTCGGGGAACAGGTGCACCGCGGCCAGGTGCTGGCAGACATTTACAGTCCAGAGTTGGCGGAGGCCCAGACACGCTTTCTCTCGTCCCGCGCCATGTTGGAAGCTCACGAACGGGAACTCCTTCGGACGGAGAAGCTCGTGGACATCGGTGCCGCGAGTCGCCAGGAACTCGAGAAGCTCCACGCGGAACACACCGGGGCAACAACGATGGTCGAAAGCTATCGGTCGCGTCTCACGTTGCTCGGCATGACCGACGTCGAGATCGCGACACTCTCTCCCGCGTCGGAACTCAGTGCGACTGTGTCGGTGCTCTCGCCACTCGACGGTGTGATCACGACGCGAGGGGCCAATGTTGGCCTGAACGTGGACACGACGATGTCGCTCTTCACCGTTGTGGATCTATCGACCGTGTGGGTCGTCGGCGCTCTGTACGAGCGCGACTTCGCCGCGGTGCGGGTCGGGAGTCGCGCCACCGTTACGACGACGGCCTATCCCGGCCTGAGGGTCGAAGGGAGGGTGAGCTACATCGATCCACACATTGAAGAAGCCACGCGGACCGCCCAGGTGCGTGTCGAAGTACCCAATGCGAAAGGCGAGCTGCGGTTTGGCATGTATGCCGAGATGCAAGTGGGCGACCCGCGCGCCAGCGTGGCCGTCGTTGTACCGCGAAGTGCCGTTCAGGTCGTCGGCGATCGATCGGTGGTGTATCTGGTAAACCCGAGGGAGCGTGGCCGATTCATCGAGCGCGAGGTCCGGTTGGGGGAAGCGAACGGGGAGAACGTTCAGGTTGTGTCCGGCGTTCAGACTGGTGACGTCGTGGTCTCGAAGGGCAGCTTTTCGATACGCGCTGAGCGGGAGCGCCTTGGCCTTCGATGAGTATCAACATCGCGTTCATCTGCGGCATGGGCATGCTCAAGGAAACGCGAAACGCTTTGACCGCCGATGGGACGCTATGGAGCGAACGCAGCTTCCATGTCGACTCAAGAGTGGAAGCAAAGGAAAGCTGCGATCGGACGTCCCCACCGTCGGCTACGTCGAAAATGAGGTACGGCACTACCGTGATCGGGTACCCCGACACGATCTGCTCGCCAGCATCCTTGACGAACGCAACCTTCGTGACATGATTGTGCTTGCACAAAGCTGATAGATCACGCTCGTACTTGTACGCCTCAATCATGTCGCCGACCACGTCAACAATCTGTCGATGGTGGCCATGCTGTGTCGCGAGATTCAGGAATTGCGCGAAGTTGAATGCTTTCAGGAAACATTCCTCGCCATCCCTCGTCACTCTGTAACAGACTGAAAAGAAGCCGCCAGTCGCGCCCGGTGGCTTTTGCACCCGCGGACCAACGTGCCAGCCGCTGTCGAGCGTCAGTCCCTCTAGGTTTTCCGCCGCGTTATTGTCTGCCATTGGGTGCGGAGGTATTGCTGATGGCCGCCACGACATGGGCGGGCTCTACAACGCAGTTTACAACGGGAAGGCCAGCCGTCCCTCTACTCTCGACAAGTTGCGTGGCTGCATTCGGCGCTGCGTAGCCCGCTAGAGGACAAAATGCGGGTCACTGACCCGTCGATCGCGCGCCCACCCCACGACGGTCTGTGACCCGGCCAGTTCGAGGTGCGCGAGCTTGAAGCTCTTGTCCCTCCCCACCGCGAGATCGCGCGCCCCGACCTCGTCGTCGGTGATGGCGATGGGCGCGATTTCTCGGACGGTGGCCGGCTGGTTTCCCCGGAGATACACAACACTGACGATTTCGCCGCAGTCGCGGCGGCCGTCAGGCGGGCGCGGAAGTCGTCGCTCATGGGTAGGAGCCGGTCACCGGGGTGGTCACTCCGCCTTCCGCTTGAGTATGTCTGTCAGCCAGGACAAGAGCTGGTTGCCGTTCTTTAGCTCGAGCCGGTAGGGCATCAACGCAGCCAGCGGGTGATCAGTCAGGATGCCAGGGGCAAAATCGCTGGTGGTTGTGATCAATCCCTTCGAAGCGTTCTGCTCAACCTCGAGCACGCCAAGAACGCTGCGGACGTCGTCGGCGGTCACGAGATGGCCAGGACTGTAGGCCTTTACCTGGTCGACGATTCGTATTGAACCGACTCCCGGCCGGCTGGCGATGATGTCGCGACCACGATCGCCAGACCGAGGAGTGAGAACGACCTCTGGCCAACCAACTCGCTCATAGGCGCCCGCGATCAGTTCCTCCAATTTGCGCCAATGAATCTTGTAGAGGAATTGGGGATCGCGCTGGATATTGCGAACAATCTCGAACCACGCTGTCGCAACTCCGACGACGAGAGCTCCATCGAGGGTGCTGGCGCCGAGATCGATGATGGTCGCTTGGAGAACGAGCTCAGGGCCATCGACTGAAATACTTGGCGGAAATGGTTGGGTTCCAGAGGGGATGATGGGAAGAGACAGGCTGACTGCGTTCGCGGATGAAGTCCCCCGCGGCGATTCCAATCGCGTCGGCAACTCACCCGGTCGCAGCGAGCTTCAATTCTCCGAGCCGGTTGTTATGGAACCAGTGACAGAACCGGTCGCTCTGACCTCGCCGGAAAGAGACACAGAGAACCGACGCGACTTCGAGCCACAGTTCGGACAGGGCTGTCGATCCGCCGGTGGAGTGCTCGACGATTCGCCATCGATGGTGGCTCCGCACTTTCCGCAGGCAACTTCTGGAGAGGGCGTCAACCGTGTCCTCCTGATCGTGGGACGGTTCGAAAGTGCCGCGTCGCCAGAGGAGTGGCTGTGCAGCGAGCCTTGGGCTTAGGATTCCGCGCGGTCGAGCCACCACGACATCAGGTAACCCTTTCAGCGTTCCGTTTTTGCAGGTCGTGCATTTCATTGGCTCCGGCTTTTTTCTTCCCGCCCTTTGCCTTCTTACTCATTTTTCGTCGCTCGGCGTGGGCGTCGGTGGCACAGTTGCCGGCGCTGCAGTCGGTCTGTCTGGTGTCACGCGCCCTGCTCCAGGCGGTCGACTTGGATCTATCGAACTGAGCGGTGGCGGACGATCCGGGGTGACTCGTCCCCTTTGCTGATCGGCAGCCGGGGTCTGCGGCGGAACTGACGGTGTCTGCGTTGTCGGCGGCTTTGGCATTTCGGACCTACTCCCTATGTTGACAATCGCGAATGCTGACAGCAATCCAATTCCGAGCACGCAAGTGACCAGAGCTGTGTAGTTAAAACGATATGTCCACGTCCGCCAGCCTCCTCCAGCGAGGGCGCCCGGCTTGCGAAGGCCCTTGAGGCACTGCAATTCGTGGCGCATGCTCTCCATGCTGGTCATTTGAGAACAGAAGATCGATAGCAGGCTCAGGACGAGAAAGCCCCACGCCGGAGCCAGTAGCCACCATACGGACCACGGGAGGGGCTCGGGCGCTATGTCCTTCAGGAATGCCATGGACACGCCCAACGCGCCGCCCGCGAGGGTCACCGTGGTCTTGTCGAAGTCCGCCGAGGCCTGCGATTCGCATTCCTCCAGCAGTTGCTGATACGTCGCGTCTGCGTCGGTCTTTTCTTCCACGTGATCGAGGTCGATCATAGGTCGCAGTGTGAGCAGTGGCCAGCACGCAAACGTGATTCAGCGTTCCGGAAGATCGGACGAACGGCCGCGAGATTATTGGAAAATCGAGCACGCCCGCGCCTACGCCACGCGCGGGCGAGCGGAAGCCTGCGCGGTGCGCGGGTTGTCACTGGTTAAGAGGACGCTTCATCGGCCAAAGTTGACTTGGTTACATTTGATGTTGTAATGTTCCCTTGTTGGGAACATTCATTTGGAGGCAATGGTTTCATCAAATGACCCTCGTCGGTAAGCGGCTCCTCGCTGAGTTTGCTCAACGCCACGCCTCAGCCCGGAACGCGATAGCGGCTTGGGTAGGTGAAGTGGAGGCCGCCGCCTGGCGGTCTTCCGTCGACGTGAAAGCCAAATTTGGCTCAGTCAGTTTCATTGGAAGGGACCGGCTCGTGTTCAATCTGAAAGGGAATCATTTTCGCTTGGATGCTCAGGTCAACTATTCCGCCCAAATCGTTCTAGTGCGGCGGATCGGCACACATGCGGAGTACGACTCATGGATCTTCTGAATACGCCAGTTAGGGTGATCGAATCTGAGGCGGACCACTCGGCCGCTTTGGAGCAGATGGCGGAGTTGATGGCGAGCGATCCCGCAGTCGGCTCTGATTCAGAGCGCCTGCTCAAGACGCTCGCCGTACTTGTCCGCGACTACGAGTCTGCTCGATATCCAATCGCGGTCCCCGATCCTGTTGAAGCGATCAAGTTCCGGATGGAGCAGCAGGGGTTGGCGCCGAAGGACTTGATTCCATACCTTGGCAGCAGGAGCCGTGTGTCCGAAGTGCTTGCGAAAAAGCGGCCCCTGACCTTGCCGATGATTCGGAGTCTGCACCGGGGCCTTGGCATTCCGGCGGCCAGTCTGCTGGGTGATCGTGCCGACGCCAATACCGAACTCAATCTCGATTGGAAGCGTGTGCCGTTCGCCGACATGCGGAAACGAGGCTGGATCAATCGCGTGCCCCGCGACGCATCAGAAGCGAAACAGCTTCTGGAATTGTGGATGGGCCCGGTTCGGACGCTCGAGTTCGCGCCGCTGTATCGTCGACATGTGCGCTCAGCCAAGTCGGTGGATCAGGAAAGGCTTGTCATTTGGACCGCCGCTGTGGCGAAGAGCGCATTGGCCCACCCGCCGTCCGGAAAGTTTGATCCGGCGTGGTCTGTAGACTTCTTCAGAGACGTTGCCCGAATTAGTGTCTTCAAGGATGGGCCCTCCCTGGTGACGGAGTTTCTCGACCAGCACGGCATTGTGATGGTCGTGGAACCGTCATTGTCGCCGTGGCTGGATGGCGCGGCGATGATGTGCCGGAATCTGCCAGTGATTGCGTTGACGCTCCGGCATGACCGGCTCGACAACTTCTGGTTTGTCGTGATGCACGAACTCGTGCATCTCTTCAAGCACTTGGGACCCGAGGCCGTGTCGTTCTATGACGACCTCGACTCCGATGATCAGGCCGACCCATTGGAAGTGGAAGCAGACAAGCTCGCGGCTGAGGCCCTAATTCCATCGGGCGAGTGGCAAGTCAGCCCGGCCAGCAAGTTGCGCAGCGCCGATGCCGCCAACCATCTGGCCCAGCGACTGAAGATTCATCCAGCGATCGTTGCCGGAAGGATCCGGAAGGTCTACAAGGACTACCGCGTTCTGTCGGGAATGGTTGGTCAGGGGGAGGTGCGCAAACACTTCCCGGCCTTTCAGGAGTAAACCATGTTCGGGCATGCACACTACGTTTCCCTCATGCGTGCGAAGGACGCCGAGTTGAGGGCGCTTCGAGATCTCGCGCCAACGCTGCGGTCCTGGATTACTCCACTGCTCGAGGACGCGGTTGTCGTCCGGGTCTGTCGGCACTGCCTCGATAGTCTCTGTGGGGCTCACGCGCTTGGTGACTGACGTGATGTAGTCGTCGGCCTGGCTCAGTTGTTCGGGCGTGCGATTGAACTTCTCGCGCAGGACTCGGAGCGTTTCCTTGCGGAGGGTATCGGAAATCGCCAGCTCGACCTCACCGTCGAGTGCTGCTTCGAGCAGCGTCAGTGGCTTGCCGCCGAAGATGAGCGCGGAGATGAAAATATTGGAATCTGCGGTAACCTGGATCACCGCTGCCGTCTGGCCGCGTCGACAAGGCGGGGAACATCGGCCTCGGTAAGTGGACGAACCGACAACCCTACCCGAAGGAACGGTTGTCGATCTCGTCGCAGACGACGAGGGCGATGATCTTTCCACAGAGGAGCGGCAGGCATTCCACGACGCCTTGGCGGCGTCGTGGA
>JBGOTP010000253.1:0-7836 GCA_041476545.1 Vicinamibacteria bacterium
CTCGGGGTCGAGCGGTGTCGTTCGGCCGGCCGCGAGATCGGCTCGGGCCTCCGCCGCGAGCTTGCTCAAGATGTCCTGGGACGCGGCAAACTGGCGAGCCCAGTGGTCCTCATCTCGGAGTTCGTCGAGCAGCCAGCGGCCGACCCGGTCTTGTTCGTCAGGAGGCAGTGTCGCCAGCTTGGCAATGGCCGCGTCCAGCGTTTGAGTCATAGGAAAAGTATACCGGACAATGACGAAGCGGCCCAACAGTGCATGCAGCCGACGCGCGCTCGACGTCAGCCCAGAAGTGTCTGGCAACACGCGCGCGGCTGATGCGTCGCGTTGGACGGGTTGTATGAAGACGCAAGACGACGACCACGAGTCGATCGCGGCCACGCGCATGAACCTCGTGACAGCGAACGTGCTGGTATGGGTCGCGCGCCGTGGGCGCGACGTCGAACTGACACCTGACGCGCACCGCTACTTCTTCGATCGGTATCGGCGCCTTGCAGAATATCATCGCCGTCGCGGTCACGAGGTCCGCGCCCGGCGACTTCAGGCCAAAGCTGATCAACACGACCAATTCGGCGGGAGTGACGGGCCTCCGTACGCGGCGGCCGTGGGTATGCCTCGTCCCAGGAAATGGCTCGCCACTGACGCTGTCAGCCGACACCATCTCAGAGGACCCGACGACGCGGCATAGGCACGACCTGGGCCGGGTGAACGTCAAGTGGACTTGGCAGATTCGCCAGAGCTTGAGATCATCAGGTGTGGAGTCGAGCTGAGTGCCGACGATCGCTGAGACCGACAGCACGCCAAGTTCTGGCTGGCGCCGGTCGAGTTGACGTGGAATCATGGATTCAGTCCACGAGAGCTCAACGAGATCCGTCGTCTCGTTGTGGGTCTGGAAGCCCACATTATTGAGGCATGGCATGAGCACTGCGGTCAGCGTTGAATCTCGAATCGATCACGTCGACGTGTCCGACGACACCATCACCGCTCACCTGATGGACGGTCGCGTGATCAGCGTTCCGCTCGCGTGGTCGTGGCGCCTTTCGGAAGCGACACCGAGCCAACGGGCCAACTGGGAGTTGATCGGCGATGGCCACGGGGTCCATTGGCCGGACATCGACGAGGATCTCAGTGCGGACGGCATGCTGAATGGCGTGCCAGCCCGGCGCCCTGCCACGGTCAAGCCGCTCAAGTCGGGGCCGGCTAACCAGGCGCTGCAGCCGAAGAGTCGCGCTCGACGGAAGGTCAAGTCTCGAAGGTCCTCACGCGCGACTCGCGGCTGAGCGCCAGTCCGTTGGACATCGCAGACACAAACCTGAACGAGTTGCAGCTGACGATCATGAGGACTCGGCCCAACTTGCCTGAGGCCGTAGCCTTGATCGAGGCGCGGGATGCGGACTTGCGCTTCAACGAGCCAGCTAAACACGGCACCGGTGCCGGAGCCGGCGCGCCGTTGTCTGTGGTAGCGTGACGCTGTTCGGCGTGCGGCTCAGCGAGGGCGTATGGCTGAACGGAAGCGATTCCAAGTCTGCTGATCCGCTGTAGTTGGCTCGGATGCGGATCACGACACGGTAGCCAGGTTGAAATCCCTATGACCCAACAGGCGCGCGAGCGGCAATTCCTCGACCCGGCGGTCGTCGCCCGTCTCCGGACACTGGAGCTGAAGGCGCGCACGGTCGTCGAAGGCTTTCTGTCCGGGTTGCACCGAAGCCCCTTCAAGGGATTCAGCGTGGAGTTCGCGGAGTATCGCCAGTACATTCATGGCGACGATCTCTCCACAATCGACTGGAAGGTGTACGCACGCAGCGATCGGCATTACGTGAAGAAATTCGAGGAGGAGACCAACCTCCAGTGTCACGTGATGCTGGACGTGAGCGCATCGATGGGCTACGGCGGACACGGTGTCACCAAGTACGAGTACGGTCTCTGTCTGGCGGCGTCACTCGGCTATCTGATGAGCCGCCAGCACGATGCGGTGGGATTTGCGGCGTTCGACGATCAGATCCGGACGCTACTGCCCGCCAGCTCACGGCCGGGGCATCTGCGGGCGCTGCTGGTGACGCTCGACCGGTTGCAACTGGGGCAGGCCACGAACGTCTCGAGGCCGCTGCACCAGCTCGCCGATGCGCTCACCAGACGCGGGATGGTCGTGCTCATTTCGGATCTGCTCGACGATCCGGAGCGCGTCATCCGGGGGCTGAAGCACTTCCAGTTTCGTGGAACTGACGTGATCGTGTTTCACGTGCTGGATCCCGACGAAATTGATTTTCCGTTCGACCGGGCGACGCGCTTCGAAGATCTCGAGACCAACGAGGAAGTGATGGCGGTGCCGGGGCTCGTGCGCGAGCACTATCTCGAGGCGGTCGGGGGGTTGGTCGATCGGTACAAGCAGGAACTCGGGAGCGCCGGCATCGACTACCATCTGCTGAGCACGGCGGAGCCCCTGGAGATGGCGCTGCTCGCCTACCTGTCGACCCGGGCCCGGGCGTATTGAGCAGCACGGTGGCGTGCACCGCCTTCCCAGGGGCTGCGGCGACCGCCGGATTGTCGCCATCGATGAGGAATCAGGACGGACCGACACCTCCGACGGACAATATCTTGATGTCAAACTAACGGGTGCTTGACGAATCGTGCGGCAGCGATATTGCTTGCGCCATGGCGTCTACGTGCCCGAAGCGGCCAATTCTCGAAGGGCGGCAGCCATTGAAGAGACTCACTTTGTTCGTGTTCGCGTGTTCAGTGCTGGCTGCGGGTTGCGGCGGCAGCCCGACTGCGCCCACCGTTACGACGATAAACTGTTCGGTGGCTTCCACGGCGGGTTGTACCACTGAAGTGTTCATTGGAACGCTCTCACCAACGCCAGCGGGTGCAACGACCTTCAACATCGACGCGCACAATTTCACGGTGACGCAGGCGGGAACCGCCACCTTCGTACTCAACAGCGCCGGGCCGCCCGCGACGATTACCATCGGCTTGGGATTGGGAACACCGAACGCCGGTGGATGTGCCGGCATCGCAGCGACCCCGATATCCGCCGGCCCGACGGTGTATGTAAGCAATGTAGGTCAGGGTTCCTTGTGTGTGGCCGCAGTGGATATTGGCAACCTGCTCGCCGATATCACCTACCAGATGACCGTGGTCCACCCGTAGCGTTCGCGAAATTCCATATCTCGGGGCGGTATGCTACTGAGCAGTGCTGTCCTTCCTTTCTCCGCTGTTTCTCGCCGGGGCGGTGACGGCGGCGATTCCCGTCATCCTGCACCTGCTCAAGCGTGAACCTGAAGCGCGCGTGAAGTTTGCGGCGGTCAGACTGCTGAAGCAGGGAGCCGTCGAGCAGACGCGACACCGGCGTCTCCGCGATCTGTTGCTGCTGGCGCTGCGGGTCGCGGCGCTGTTACTGCTCGCGCTCGCGTTTGCGCGTCCCTTCCTCGCAACGGCCGCCGGCCAGTCCTCGTCAATCACCGTAATCGCACTCGATACGTCGCTGAGTCTATCGGCGCCCGGCCGCTTCGATCGAGCGAAACAGCTGGCCAGAGACGCGATCCGTCGCGTGCCGTCCGGCGATCTCGTGGCGGTTGTCACCTTCGCGGATGCCGCGCGCGTGGCGTCCGCGGTGTCTGGTGATCGGACGCTGGCGATGGCCGCTGTCGACCGGGCCGCGTCCGATTTTGGGGCGACCAGGTATCGCGACGCGCTGCACGCGGCCGCGGATCTGCTGCAAGGCCACCGCGGCACGATCGTGATCGTCAGCGACTTGCAGGCGAGTGGGTGGGACGCGGGCGATCGCGTCGCGGTTCCCGAATCGGCGCGCATCGAAGTCGTGGATGTCGGCGCGCTGCCGCCCAACCTGGCGGTCGTCGCCGCGCGAGCCACGGCGGATCGACTTGTCGCCACCATCAGAAACTCCGGCGCTCAGGCGCGCGAAGTGCACGTCGTACTGACAGGGACACGCGGCCCGGTAAGCGAGGCGCGGATGGCGATTGGCGCCAATCAGTCGGCTGACGTGTCGATGGCGAAGCCGGAGGGCGAGACGGCCACTGTCTCGATCATCGACAACGAGGGCATCGCCGGCGACAACACACGGTACGTGGTGCTGGCCAACGCCCGCCGTCAATCGATCCTCGTGGTTTCGGCGACAGGCGACCTGCCGCGCGAAGCGTTCTATCTGCAGCAGGCCCTGTCCGCCGGTGGCCGCGACGGGACCGCTTACGACGTGGAGGGCGTGGGCGCCCCGCAGCTGGCCTCGTGGGACGCCGCGCGGTTGGAGACGCATGCGGCCGTCGTGCTCGCCTCGACTCGCGGTCTCGACGAGCGCGGACGCGATTTGATCGAGCGCTACGTAAAGGGCGGCGGCGGTGTGCTGGTGGCGGCGGCGTCTGAGGTGGACAGCGAGATCGTGGCGGACGCGCTCGGTGAGTCGAAGGGGATCGTCATCGGCATCCCTGGCGCCGAGGTGGCCAGGACGGAGCCGCGCACGCTCGTGCCCGTGGATGCGCGCCATCCGGTGTTCAGAATATTCGGGACGCAGGCGGCGTCGCTCGCGCTCGTGCACTTCAGACGCATCGCCGCTATTGGCGGGACCGGTTGTGAGACGCTTGCCGGATTTACATCGGGGGAAGCCGCGCTGCTCGACTGCGCGCGCGGCGAAGGACGGGCCTTGATTCTGGCCTCGGATCTCGACAATCAATGGAATGATTTCCCGCGGCGCGCAATCTTCCTGCCCTTTGTGCACGAAATGGTGCGATATCTCGCTGGATCACGTCCGCGGCAATCCGAGTACATTGTGGGTGCGCAGCCGATCGGTGTCTCTCGACAGCCAGGAGTGGCCCGGCTGGCCGTTTCAGACGGCTCAGCCAGATGGGTGGCCGTCAACGTCGATCCGAGAGAGTCGGAATCTGAACGGATGACCCCCGATGAGTTTCTGGCGGCGGTCGCCCATCTGAAGGATGTGGTGCCGGGGGGCAATCCGGTCGCGCGTCAGCAGGAAGACCGTCAGCACCTCTGGCAGTACGCTCTGGCCCTCGTCGTCGCTCTCCTCGTGACCGAGAGCCTCGTGGCGACGAGGACAGCTTGAGAAAATTAGAAGTTAGAACTCAGAAGTTAGAACTGTAGCTTTGGAACAGGATCTGCGCTTCATTAGCGGCCTTCTCGCCCGCGTGCGATCGCGGTGGCGACGGTTGCTCGTCTTCCAGGCGACCGTTCGTTCGGCGATCGTGAGCGCGGGCGTACTGGCCGTGGTCCTGTTTGCGGCGCGCTGGACGACCGGCGCGCCGGCGCTCGTCGCGGGTCTCGGGGTGCTGGCGCTGATCCTTGTGGCCGCGGCCTTCACGTGGGGCGTCCGTCCGGCCCGCGAACGGCCGTCGGATGCCCGCGTGGCCCGATTGATCGAGGAACGACATCCCTCGCTCGACGATCGCCTGGCCAGCGCAGTCGATCTGCTGGCGTCTGGCCATGCGGCCGCACGATCCGCGCTGGCGGCGCCGATGCTGGCCGATGCCGGCCGGGCGGCTTCGGCGATCGATCCCCGCGCTATTGTCACAGACGAGCGGCTTCGGCGTGCGGGGTTCCAGGCCGTCGCCGCGGTCCTGCTGCTGGCCATCGTGGCCCTTGCAGGACGTGACAGCGCGCGCCGATCCGTCGACGCCCTGTTGCTCGTGCTCTTTCCGTCGCGCGTCACCCTCGAGGTCGTGCCCGGCCGTGCGCGAATCGGCGTCGGCGCGCCGCTGACCATCGAGGCGCGTCTCGTCGGCAATCGCGCCCCGATCGTGGCGCAGATCCTCCGATCGGATGGCGTCGAATCGGACACCGCCCGGGCCTTCGACGGGCCGAGGGCCGTCCCAACCATCGTCGAGGGACGGCTGAAGCCGGACGCCGCGGAAGACTCGGAGAGCCTCGCGTGGCAGGCCGCTGAAATGGTCTCTGATGCGTCCGGCACCTTCCGCTTCCAGCTGAGCTCCGTGACCTCCTCATTCAGATACCGCGTCGTCGCCGGCTCGCTGATGTCGCCGATCTACGACGTCAGCGTCCTCGGGCCGCCGCGCGTGACGCGCATCGATCTCGAGTACCGCTATCCTCCAATGCTCGGCCTTTCGCCGCAGACCGAGAAGGACAGCGGAGACATCTACGCGCCGGCCGGCACGGAGGTGCGCATTCGCGTGAGCACTGATCGCCCGCTCGTGACCGGACAGATGACGCTCGGCGATGGCAAGGCGGTCGCACTGGCGCCACTGTCAGCCGTGTCAGGACAGTCGGAGTTGTCACCCCTATCCACGTCGTCGATGGCTGATGCCCACGTGCTCACGGGCACGCTCCGCGTGCTCGAAGACAACTCCTATCGCATCGCGCTCGCCGACGGCGACGGACTGAAGAATCCCGGTGACACCGAGTATTTCATCCGGACCATCGAGGATCGGCCACCCGACGTGCACGTGCGCAAGCCGGCACGTGATCGCAGCGTCACCAGACTCGAAGAAATTGAAATCGAAGCGGAGGCCGACGATGACTTTGGCATTGACCGTCTCGAGCTGGTGTACGCGGTACGCGGCGCCGCCGAGCACGTCGTGCCCCTGAAGATGCTCGAGACGGATGGCGGCGTTCCGCGCGCCGCAACGTCGGTCACGGGCCGGTACCTGCTGTATCTCGAGGATCTCGACGTCGAACCTGGCGACTTCGTCTCCTACTATGCGCGGGCTCGTGATCGCGGACGCGGGAAGCGGCCGAGCGAGGGACGAAGCGACATCTTCTTTCTTGAGGTGCGGCCGTTCGAACAGGAATTTGTGCTGGCACGCAGCCAGGCGGCGGGAAGCGCGGGCAACAACCGTTCGCTCGATGATCTCGTCTCGTCGCAGAAAGAGGTGGTGGTCGCGACGTGGAAGATCGAGCGGCGCCGACAGGCCGCAAACGGCGCGAAGTCCGGCCAGGACATCCGCGCGGTGGCGAAAGCCGAGTCGGATTTGAAGAAGCGGGTCGAGGAAACGTCGAGTTCGTTCCGCGAGTCGAACCTGCGCGATCCGCGCCAGCGGGTCCCGCAGCCTGGACAGGGGCCTGAGCCTCCTCGAGCCGGGCAGACGCGTCCCGAGGAAGACGCGATGACCGCGGCGGCGGGCGCGATGGGGAAGGCCGTGACGTCGCTGAACGGACTCAAGACCACGGAGGCCATCCCAGCGGAGATGGCCGCGCTGAATCATCTGCTGCGGGCACAAGCCGACGTGAAGCGCCTGCAGGTGGCACGGCAGCAGGCCGGTAGCGGTGGCGGCAATCGCACGAACATGGACACGTCGAGCCTCTTCGATCGGGAACTGCAGCGCGACCAGCAGACCAACTACCAGACGCCGCCCTCCGCCGCGCAGAAGGCCGACACCACGAATTTCGCCGACAGCATCAAAGAGCTGGCGCGCCGGCAGGATGAGCTCAATCGACGTCAGCGGGATGCGGATCGGCTGAGCGCCGACCAACGCCGGCGCGAACTCGAGAAGTTGACGCGCGACCAGGCGGATCTGCGCCAGCGTGCCGAGGAGCTGGCCAAGCAGATGGAACAACAGCAGCAGCCGAATGGGCAGGCCGGACAAACAGGACAGGCAGGGCAGGCTGGGCAGGCAAGGCAAGTAGGGCAGGCAGGGCGGGCGGGGCAGGCGGGGCAGGCAAGGCAGGCAGGATCAACGCTTGCACGCCAGATATCCATGCCCCCGAGACATGTTGATCTGATCGCCTGGCAACGTGCCGACGATCTCTTCATTGAGATCCACAACCTCACAAGCGCTTCCCAACCGACGAAAGGTTCGAGCTCTCGAGCCAGATTCGTCGAGGCGCCTATTCTGTCGCGGCGAATATTGTTGAAGGATTTGC
>JBGOTP010000254.1:0-7831 GCA_041476545.1 Vicinamibacteria bacterium
AGGGCCTGGCCCTGCGTCGTCAACGTCCACGTGACGGTCTGCTTCCCGAAATCTCCGGGAACGACCGCCACGAACACGCCGAATTGCCGCTGCGGTAAGAAATGGGTGGGCTGCCCTCGGTCGTCGGACCCCGGTGTGAACTTGTTGTCGGACCCAATCGGCACGTCCAACGACTGATCGTGGTTCCGATTGAAGTACCCAAACACCAGGTTGATGCTGCCGTCCGCGTTCTTGAACCAGCCGTCAAACGACGGCGTCACCGTCTGCCCGCTGGTGTGCACGAGACGGTTCTGACCGGCCGTGCTCGCTGGCCGAACCACGCCCAGAACAATCGCGGCACACGCGCAATACCGGAGTGCTCGACCTCGAATCAGGCCCATTTTCTCGACTGTAGCAAAGCGCGACGGGTTGCGAATCACCACTATAGGGTACAGGACGGAGTTTGGACGCGACTACCGGATGTGGATGATTCCACGTCGGAGGGCGACACCCACCGCCGCCGTCCGGTCGTTGACGTCGAGCTTGCCCAGGATGTTCCTGACGTGCGCGTTGACGGTTTGCAGGCTAATCGTGAGCGTCGAGGCAATCTCCTTGTTGGCCAGTCCCGCGGCGACCAGGTCCAGTACCTCGATTTCCCGGGACGTGAGCGCGGCTTGCGCCTGACGCTCGGCCAGAATGGCGGCCACATCTCCAGGCATGGGACGTGCGCCGGCATCGACCTGTCTGATCACGCGAATCAAATCCTTGGTCAACATGTCCTTCAACACGTACGTCGTTGCGCCGGCCTGCAGCGCGCGGTAGATGTCTTCGTTGCCATGATGCACGGTGACCACGATGATCCGCGCGGCCGGGAACTGCTCGGTGATCGCCCTCGTCGCCTCGACGCCGCTCATACCAGGCATTTCGAGGTCCATCAGCGTCACGTCAGGCCGCAGGCTGGCGAACAACTCAACGCCCGCTTCCCCCGTCGACGCGACCCCGACGACTTTCATGTCCCGCTGCAAATCGATGATGAGCGCGAGCCCCTCGCGCACCATCGCATGGTCGTCGACACACAACACCCGGATTGAATCTTTAACCACGCGCGTGTTGCGGACGAGGGACGATGGTCTCGATTCGCGTCCCCGTTCCAGCCGTAGACGAGCTCGTCATGTGAAATTGCGCACGCATCTGCTCCGCTCGCTCGCGCATGATCCGGAGTCCCCATTTGGCACTTGCCGTACGAGCCTCTGCCTGCCCATCCACGCCGCGGCCGTCGTCGGAGACTCTCATCAGAATCGAGTCGGTCTGATATTCGAGATCGACCTGAATGTGGGTCGCATGCGCGTGTCGTACGGCGTTCGAGACGCCCTCCTGCGCGATCCTCAGCAGGTTCTGCTCAATGTCACCAGAACTCTTGAACGGCTCGCCGCGAATTTCAAGGCCGAATGTCGCGCCGCTTCCTTCAACGAGGGTATCGCCCATCACGCGCAACGCACTCGGCAATCCGCGTGTTTCGAGAAGCGGCGACCGCAGTTCCCAGATCGAGCTGCGCGTCTCCCGGACGTAGTATTCGAGACTATCGCGCGCGCGCGCGATGGACTGCTTCGCGGCGGCCGACCCGGCATCGAGCGTCGCCAGGGCGCCCTCGAGCTGCAAGGCGACCGCCACCATGCCTTGCAGCAACGTGTCGTGAATTTCGCGGCCAATCCGCGCGCGTTCGGCCAGCACCGTTGCGTACTTGCGCCGAATGAGCACCTCGCGGCGGCGCCACGCCATCCACGTCAGCGCCGCGAGTATCGTGATGAGGGCGACGTAAAATGCGCGCGTCTGATAGAACGGCGTGGGCACGAGGAAGTCCCAGTCCGTCGGTTGCGTCCAGGGGCCACCGACGTTTCGCGCCGCGACCCGAAAGCGGTATCGGCCCGGCGACAGGTTCGTGTAGAAGGCCTGGCGCCGCGTGCCTTCCGCCGTCCAATCTGGATCGAACCCTTCGAGCATGTATCTGAACCGCAACTTGGACGGCGCGGAGAAGCTCAGCGACGTAAAGTCCACCTGCAGTCGCCTCGTGGACGACGAGACGCGAGCATGTGGAGTGGGTGCCGGCTGGTCGTCGACGGTCACACGTTCGATGCGGACGGGAGAAGGTGCGGGCAATTCCTGGAGCTGATGGGGATCGACCGTACTGATCCCGTTTCTCGACACGAACCAGAGGGAACCGTCCGGCGCGCGCGCGGAGGTCGGCGCGCCCACCCAGATGAGGTTCTCAAACCCGTCAAAGATGTCGAGGAACCTGTAGTCCATACGATACGAGGGATTGGCGGCGATTCGCTCGAGTTCGGCCGGATGCGTCCGAACCAGCCCCAGACGCGTGCCCAGCCAGAAGTAACCCTCGTCATCCTCCGCGATCGCCGTCACGGCGATGTCCCCCGCAAGGGTTGTGAATCGACCATCCGTGAACCTGGCAAGGCCTCGAGTGGTCGCCACCCAAATGACGCCGCGCCTGTCCTCGTAGATCGCGCTCACAATCGCGTCCGGAAGGCCGTCGGCCGATGTGTAGGAGACCGTCGCGCCGTGTTGATGCACGGAGAGACCGCCAGACACGAAGCCCACCCACACGCGTCCTTGACTATCCGCAAGAGCAGACGATGCACCAGGGCGCCCCATGCGCGGCTGCAGAGCCGTCAGAGCTCCGTCTTTCCAGAGATAGAGGCCCGTGAAATCGCACAGCCACAGCCCGCCGTCTGCATCGGTCGTCATCGCCACGATTCTGTTCAGGACGTTCTCCGTCCCCGGCAATGGCACGAAGCGACGGTCCACCAGGCGCGCGACGCCGCGATCGGTGGCGGCCCAGAGCGTCCCTTCACGGCTGACGTGCAGCGCGCTGATGGAGCCACCGGGTAAGCCATCCTCCCGGCGATACCACGTCGATTTGTTGCCCGCAAAGCGAATCAGGCCGTTGGACGTCCCGACCCATGCCGCCCCGTCTTTATCGACCGTGACGACGCGCACGTTTCGGTTCCTGAACTCGGGGTGAGCAAGGATGGGCCGGCTGGTCATGACGGAGATCCGCGAGAGGCCGCCCGAGGTGCCAATCCAGATATTGCCTTCGCGGTCTTCATACAACGCCTGGATGCTGTCGCTGACCCCTTCGCGAGACGCCGGCCAGACCACGGACGGCCGCATGCTCCAGTTCTGGTCGCGGACATACAGCAATCCGCCGCCGGTCGCGACCCAGAGATATCCGCGTCGATCGCGCAGAAGGTTCGTGGCGGCGGCGCGGGGCCATTCCCTGGGCAGGGATGCCGAGACGCCAGCCTGTTGCAATGGCCGGAAGGCGTTCTTCGGGTCGCTGACCCAGATCGCACCATGGCTGTCCTCAGCCATCGCGCGAAATCGGAGCGGGAGCCGGCTATCGGGTTCGAACACATCGGCGTGGGATCGGCGGAGCAGCCCGGCGGATGTCACCACCCACAGCGAGCCACCGGCATCTTCAAAAAGATCCAACGCCCGTTGGCCATCGGCCAGGCCTTTGGAACTCCCGAGGCGTTCCCAGCGCTGGTCGCGGAGGCGGGCCAGCCCGAAGATTCCGCCGACCCACACCGTTCCCTGATGGTCCTCGAGCAGGGAGTCGACCCGACCCTGAAGCATGCCGTCGCGCCAGTTGTACGTGCGCACCTGGCCGTCGCTGATTCGGGCCACGCCGCCCGAATTGCCGAATCCAATCCAGAGGCTGCCATCGCGGGCCGTGCGCAGAGCGGTCACGGAGCTTTCAGGAAGGGCCGGACCGATCGTTTCCCACCGAGTGAAGCGCACGCCGTCGAAACGCACGAGTCCCGCGCCTGTCCCGAGCCACAGATATCCCGAGCCATCCTGGGTGATCGCGGTGACGTCATTCAGCGACACACCGTCGAACTCCGACCACGAGGCTCGCTGATAGCTGTCCAGGATCGACGGGGGCTGGCTCGCCGCTCGAGTGGCGAAGAGGAGGCAGGCCGTGGCGATAGCAAGCCCGCGGATTCTCGCGCTCATTTCATCCCTGGCCGGTTCGGCGCCTTCGACAACATCTTCACCCGATACAGTCCCTGTCGGGCCGTGATGTACAGGGTATGCCCGTCCGTGCCGCCAAAGGCCACACTCGACGCCTGTCGTGGGACGGGAATCGTGCCGAGATACTTCCCCGCCGGATCGAAAACCTGAATGCCTGGCGTGGTGGCGATGTACACACGACCATCGCTGTCGAGCGCCATGCCGTCCCCGTAGCTGAACTTGTCCGCGTCGATATTTTCCAGATGCGCAAAGACGCGCGGCGTCTTGCTCACCGCGGTTCCATCAGGTTTCAGGTCAAAGGCGAAGACCTCGTGCTTCTCGGTCTCACCCGCGAGCAGCACCCGGCGATCGAGCGTCAAGACGAGTCCGTTGGGAGCCTTCAACTCGTCGGAAATCATCACCAGCTTACCGTCAGGCCGGACGTAGTACAGAAACGCTTTGCCGGGATTGTTCGGCCATTGGCCGGGATCACTGAAGTACGCCCCGCCCCGGCCGTCCACGATGACATCGTTCGGCCGCAGCAACGGCTGGCCGTCAGGATCCGTTGTGACAACGTCCGTCACCGCCCCCAGTCGATCCATCCTGGTGACCCGCTTGGTGTCGTGCTCGGCCGCCAGCACGCTGCCATCGCGGTCGAGTGCCAGGCCGTTTGCGGTATTCGAGTTGTCGCGAACCACTGCGAACGTCCCGTTCGACTCGAGACGATAGACCTTCTTGTCCTGGAGATCCGAAAAATACAGGCCCCCGTCAGGAGTGCCGTTCGGTCCTTCGAGGAACTTGAAGCCCTCTTTCACGAGCTCGACGGACGCGTCCGCGGCAACGACCCCTGGAATCGCGGTGGCACGTGTCGAGTTCTGCGCGGATAGCGGGACCAGACTGATCGCCGCAGTCGTCAGGCACAGCAGACCAAATCGCAGCATTGCCAGGCTCCCAAAATGTCTGCCCGGGGGCAATCGCGCCCTCTACCTCAGCCCACACGGCGCCAGACTGATCACCTTCCAACAGCATCGCAATTCTGACGTCAGCACCATTCTGTGGTGCATCCCCAGTATGAGGTACAGGCGCAACGGCCTTCGAGAGAGATCGCGCCTTACATGCTGCGACGATACTCGCCGCCGACCGCGTACAACGCGTGCGTGATCTGCCCGAGCGAATGGTACTTGGTGGCCTCCATGAGGCTCTCGAAGACGTTGTCGTGGGCCTTCGCGTGCTGCTGAAGATCGGTGAGCGCCGCGCCACGGCTCGCGTTCGGCTGAGACGGAGGACACGCGGCATTTCGAGCACGCCGGAACAACTCCACGCTGGCCACCTGGGCCTGTCGCTCCTCTTCGCTCGAACGAATGAGCTCGGGAGCCGGTACCGGTTGGCCGCTTCGCTGCTCGGGCAGGAACATGTTGACGCCGACGATAGGAAGCGTGCCGTCGTGCTTCTTTGCCTCGTAGTGCAGGCTCTCGTCCTGAATCTTGCTGCGCTGATACATCGTGTCCATCGCGCCCAGCACGCCGCCACGTTCGCTGAGGGCGTCGAACTCCCGATAGACCGCCTCTTCGACGAGATCCGTGAGCTGGTCGATGATGAAGCTGCCCTGCCACGGGTTTTCGCAGACGTTGATGCCCAGCTCGCGGTTGATGATGAGCTGAATGGCCACGGCACGCCGCACGCTTTCCTCGGTCGGGGTCGTCACGGCCTCGTCGTAGGCGTTGGTATGCAGCGAATTGCAGTTGTCGAACAGCGCATACATCGCCTGCAGCGTCGTGCGAATGTCGTTGAACTGAATCTCTTGCGCGTGCAGAGACCGGCCCGAGGTCTGCACGTGGTACTTCAACATCTGGCTGCGAGGCGCACCGAGATAGCGTTGCCGCATCGCGCGCGCCCAGATGCGGCGCGCAACCCGTCCAATGACGCTGTACTCCGGATCCATGCCATTGCTGAGGAAGAAGGAAAGATTGGGGGCGAACTCATCGATCTTCATCCCGCGCGCCAGGTAGTACTCGACAA
The DNA here is from genome assembly GCA_041476545.1 of Vicinamibacteria bacterium. Classification (GTDB taxonomy): domain Bacteria; phylum Acidobacteriota; class Vicinamibacteria; order Vicinamibacterales; family CAVVIG01; genus JBGOTP01. The sequence continues at coordinate 6,028 of JBGOTP010000254.1, forward strand.
TCGTGAATCCGTTCGCGAGCGTGAACGCGAGCTGCGAGATCGGGTTGGCGCCCGCTTCCGCGATGTGGTAGCCGGAGATGGAGACGGAGTAGAAGTTGCGCACCTGATGGTCGATGAAAAACTGCTGAACGTCCCCCATCATGCGTAGCGCGAATTCGGTGCTGAAGATGCACGTGTTCTGCGCCTGGTCTTCCTTGAGAATGTCCGCCTGGACCGTGCCTCGCACGGCCCTGAACGTCTCGGCCTTGAGCCGGTCGTAGACCTCGGGGTCGATCAACTGGTCGCCGGTCACCCCCAGAAGAGCCAAACCGAGACCGTCGTTTCCGTTCGGCAGCGGGCCGTCGTAGCGGGGTTGCGCGCCACCTGGGTAGATCTCCCGGATCCGTTGCCCGGCCGCCACCCACCGCACCGGATCCTCGCGCAGGTACTTCTCGACCGCCTGATCGATCGCGGCGTTCATGAACATGGCGAGAATGATCGGCGCGGGACCGTTGATGGTCATCGACACCGATGTTGTCGGGGACGCGAGATCGAAGCCCGAGTACAGCTTCTTCATGTCGTCGAGCGACCCGATCGACACGCCGGAGTTCCCGACCTTGCCGTAGATGTCCGGGCGCATGTGCGGATCCTCGCCATACAGCGTGACGGAATCGAACGCCGTGGAAAGACGAATGGCCGCGTGCCCTTTCGACAAATAGTGAAAACGCCGATTGGTGCGCTCGGGCGTACCCTCGCCGGCGAACATGCGAATCGGATCCTCGCCGGCCCGCCGATAGGGAAACACCCCGGCCGTATAGGGATACGCGCCTGGAAGATTCTCACGCATCAGAAAGCGCAGCAGATCGCCGGCGCTTCGATAGGTGGGCACGGCGATCTTTGGAATCTGCTGATGCGACAAGGACTCGACGTAGTTCGCGCCCCGCACGGCTTTCCCTCGGACTTGGTACGAGAACTCGGCGTTGGTGACTCCCTTCTGGCGCTCCGGCCATGCAGAGAGCAGGCCAATGGCCTCTGCACCGAGATCGGTCACCGCCGCCTGGTACCGGCGACGAAGCGCGGCGAGGCCCGCATCGGACGCATCGCTCAGATCGGCCGCCGCATAGGAGCCGAAGACGTCAGGCACCCTGGGATCGCCGAGTTCGGAGAGTGCAAGCCGCAGCCCCTGCACCTTCGCCGCCGCGTCGACCTTTCGATCGATCTCCGCGTTGATGGCGCGGCCACTCTCGGCGATTTCGGCCAGATAGCGCACCCGCTGAGCGGGAACAAGGCTGGGCGACGGACGAGGGGCCATCGCATCCGCGTCGACGGCCGGGGTCCACCGATCGACTGGCAGCGCGAGCTTCTCGCGCATGATCCGGCAGAGATTGACGAACAGCCTCGTGATGCCGGGATCGTTGAACTGACTGGCGATCGTCGGATACACGGGCACGTCCGCGTCCTTCATCGAGAACGCCGTGCGATTGCGCTTCCACTGTTTCCGCACGTCCCGGAGCGCGTCCTCTCCGCCTCGACGATCGTACTTGTTGAGGACCACGATCTCGGCAAAGTCGATCATGTCGACTTTCTCCAGTTGCGATGCCGCGCCATAGTCGCTCGTCATCACATACACGGGCAGATCGACGAGATCGACAATTTCGGAATCGCTCTGGCCGATGCCGGCCGTTTCGACGATCACCAGGTCGTAGCCACTGCGCTTCAAGAGGTCGATGGAGGCCCGCAGCGCCGCGCTCGTGGATGCATGCTGCCGTCGCGTCGCCATGGACCGCATGAAGACCCGGCTGGAACGCAGGGCGTTCATCCGAAT
>JBGOTP010000255.1:0-7822 GCA_041476545.1 Vicinamibacteria bacterium
ATCTATCGCTTCAACGGTGGCGGGACCATCGTCGGCGGCGTGATCACCTATGCGGTCAACGGCAAGCAGTACGTGGCCGTCGTCTCCGGAATGGCGGCAGGGTTCTGGCAGGCGCAGCCGGGCTCGATGACATTGACCGTGTTTGCACTGCCGTGAGGTGACGGTTCTCAACGTCAACCGGGGCGTCGCCTACGTGGCATGGCCCAACGGGGACACCGCCATCGAGAGCGTCAGGCACCTGGTGCCGATCATCGCTTAGCCGGTCATCGAGTAGAGCACCGCGCTGCTCTTTCTCCAGGCTTTCGACATTGCCGTTGCCTATTGCGACGGCGGTACTAGTGCCGCGGGCGATGAGTTGGCCCGCATGCTGGTCAATCTCCTACCGCGGATGCGGTAGCGGCGCTTTCGATTGCGCTTGCGCAAGATCGGCAATGAAATGTGCGAACGGCTCAATGTTGCCGAACGAGCTCGCTTGCTCAAGCGCCTTCATGTACTCGATGCGCTCTTGGACCGGAATTACGGTCCACACGTATCCCGCCGAAACGAGCATGAGGTTCATCAGAAACCTACCCAGGCGACCATTCCCATCCATGTAGGGGTGGATGTAAACGAACACGAAGTGACCTAGGACCGCGCGCACCGATGGTTCGGTCTCGGCTTCGAGGAGCTCGAAGAGCGCGGGCATGCATTCACGCACCGCTTCTTTTGAAACCGGCACGTGTGACGCCCCACGAATGAAAACTTGGTCGTTGCGGTATCCCGCGAGGTCGGCGGGTTTGAGCATGCCAGACTGGACGCTGGGACTGAAGAGTGCCTGTTACCACCGCGGCAGTTCCTGCCGGAACACCGTACCGGGGGTTTCCCCCCTAATAGCGCGGACCAGATCCGCCTTAACGAGGTTGTGGGTCTCGAAATATCCTCGTGCTGCCATCGCATCACGCATGGCGCGATCTTGTTCATTTGCATCGGGGTTCCAGCTTCCGTCTCGGATCTTTTCTATGAGGGTCGGAGAAACTCGGTATCCCTCTATCGAGAGCGAGTGATAGGCGTCCGTCACGTAGCGTGCCTCGACATCTCTCAACAGCGCGTCGATGTCGGCCGGGGCGCTTGGGGGCGGGGGAAATGCGGCGATTACCGGCCCCCTCATCCCTACCCACATCAACCGCAGCCGCTGCACGCACGTCATGACGGTCGAGGATCCGATCGAGTTCCTCCATCGCGACGATCGGTCGATCATCAATCAGCGCGAGGTGGCGGTCGACACGCGTTCGTTCGCGCAGGCGCTGCGCAGCGCCCTCCGGCAGGATCCCGATGTCATTCTGGTCGGCGAAATGCGCGACTTCGAAACCATCGAGACCGGCCTGCTCGCCGCCGAAACCGGTCACCTCGTGTTCTCGACCCTCCACACGCTGGACGCGACCGAAACCATCAATCGCATCATCTCTGTCTTCCCTCCGCACCAGCAGAAGCAGGTGCGCCTTCAGCTGGCCAGCGTGCTGAGAGCGGTCGTGTCGCAGCGCCTCGTTCCGCGAATCGACGGCAAGGCACGCGTCCCTGCGGTGGAAGTGATGATCAGCACGCCCTTCATCCGCGACTGCATCGTCGACAAGGAAAAGACGCATCTCATTCCTGGCGCCATCGCCGCCGGCACGTCGCAGTACGGGATGCAGACGTTCGACCAATCGATCTTCGGTCTCTTCCAGCGACGGCACGTGTCCTACGAGGAGGCATTGCGCTGGGCATCGAACGTCGACGAGTTCAAGCTCAAGGTGCAGGGGATCTCGACCACGTCGGATTTGAACCGGGACCAGATGGCCAGCGCGGTCCTCGAGGCGCCGGAAATTACCCGCTTCGGCAGCTAGCCCACACCACCCGGACCCGGGTGCCGCGCCCACAGAATTGCAAATGTAGTGCAGGGCTTCAGCCCTGCCCCGCCCGGCAGACAAGTGTAGTGCAGGGGTTCAGCCCTGCCCCGCCCGGCAGACCCGAAGGTCTGCACTACGACACCGACCTGCCTATATAATCCCGCCTGACTCGATGCCACTGACGATTGGATCACGGCTGGGCCTGTACGAGATCGTCTCCGCGCTCGGCGCGGGCGGGATGGGCGAAGTCTACCGGGCTCGCGACACCAAGCTCGGACGCGATATCGCGCTGAAGATCCTCCCGAGCAGTTTCGTCCACGATCCAGAGCGCATCGCGCGATTTCAGCGAGAGGCGCAGATTCTCGCGGCACTCAATCACACCAACATCGCGGCGATCTACGGGCTGGAGGAGGCGGCGGGCGCCCAGTTTCTCGTCCTCGAGCTGGTCGAAGGCGACACGCTCGCCGCGCGAATTGCAGCTGTGGCGTCCGGCTTGAGCCGGACGGCGGCCGAAGCTGTAGCGGCGGCGGAAGCCGGAGCCCACAGAGGGCCAGGTGTCCAGAGAGGGATAGGTGTCTCCGAGGCGCTGGCCATTGCGCGCCAGGTCGCGGACGCGCTCGAGGCCGCGCACGAAAAAGGGATCATCCATCGCGACCTGAAGCCCGCGAACATCGCGATCACGGCAGACGGTCACGTCAAGGTGCTCGATTTCGGTCTCGCGAAAGCCATCGATCCGAACGTCTCCGCCGGAGAGTTGTCGATGTCCCCGACGCTCTCGCTGGCGGCCACGCAGGCCGGGACAATCCTGGGTACCGCGGCGTACATGAGCCCCGAGCAGGCGAAGGGGCGACCGACCGACAAGCGCACGGATGTCTGGGCGTTCGGCTGCGTGGTGTACGAGATGCTCACGGGCAAGCGTGCCTTCGAGGGCGAGGACGTCACCGACATTATCGCCGCCGTTGTCCGCGCCGAGCCGGACTGGAGCGCGCTGCCGGCCGACGTCCCCGATCAGATCCGTCTGCTCATCAAGCGGTGCCTCGACAAGGATCGCCGCACGCGAATTGGCGACGTCGCCGTCGCGCGCTTCCTGATGACCGAGACGATCGCGTCGTCCCAGGCGCCCGTGGTCGAACCTGTCGCGCCGCAAGCGACTCGGCCACGCCGCGCCGTGATGGCGGGCCTGGGCGTCGGGGTGATCGCCGCCGTCGCGCTCACGGCGCTCGCGACGTGGATGCTGATGCGTCCGACTCCTCCAGATCCGCCTCAACCCGTACGCTTCGCGTTCGTTCCATCGGCTGCGGCGCCCCTGGCACTTTCGACCGACCGCGACATCGCCATGTCTCCAGACGGCACGTTCGTCGTCTACCGGGGCGGCCTCGGCCGGACGCAGTTGATGGTGAAAGCCTTGAACGAGCTCGATGCGCGCGCGCTCGCCGACACCGAAAATCCGCGGTTCCCTTTCGTATCACCAGACGCGCGATGGGTGGCGTTCTTCACCGGCAACCAACTCAAGAAGGTGTCGATTACCGGTGGTCCCTCCATCAGTGTCGGCCAGATTGCGGGGGGGGCGCCCCGCGGGGCAAGCTGGTCGCCGGACGAGACGATCGTATTCGCCACAAGCGATACCTCCACCGGACTTCTGAGTGTCCCGGCCGGCGGCGGCGAGTCAAAGGTACTGACGAAGCCCGACACGACCCACGGTGAGGCGGACCACCTCCACCCCTGGGTTCTTCCCGGCGGCCGGGCCGTCCTGTTCACGATTACGTCGCTGGCGGGCGGTCAGACCTCGGCCGACAACTCGCAGATCGCGGTCCTCGATTTGACAACGAATCAGTACAAGACGCTGATTCGCGGAGGCAGCCACCCGGAATACGTGGAGACCGGGCATCTCGTCTACGCCGCCGGCGGCACGCTGCGCGCGGTTCGTTTCGACCTCGCACGCCTGGCGGTGGTGAGCGATCCAGTCCCGGTCGTCGAACAGGTGGCGACTGGGCTGGCCGGCGCGGCCAATTTTGGCGTGTCGCGACGCGGCGCGCTCGTCTTTGTTCCAGGGACTGCAGCAGCCGCTGGTCCGCCGCGCAGGCTCGTGTGGGTGAATCGTCAAGGCCATGAGGAACCGATCGCCAATGCGCCGCCCCGCACGTATGCCATTCCGAGGATCTCACCTGACGGCACGCGCCTGGCGCTCGACATCCGCGACCGTGGCAGCGACGTATGGGTCTGGGATTTCCGCCGGCAGACGCTGACGCCGCTGACGTTTGCACCAGACGCGGACATCAGTCCTGTCTGGACTCCGGACAGCCACCGCATCATCTGGACAACCGGCTCGGGCAATCCCAATGTCTTCTGGCAGGCAGCGGATGGCACGGGAAGTCCGGAACGGCTGACGACCAGTCTGAACGCACAATTCGCGACGTCGATCACGCCTGATGGAACGACCCTCTTTCTCTACGAAAATGTGGGAACGAGTGGCTCGAGGGACATTGGCACGGTTGCGATGCCGCCACTCGCGGGCGGCCCCGCTCCGAAAGGGCAACCGACCGCGACGCTTATTCACACGCCTGCCGTCGAACTGGATGCCGAAATTTCACCCGATGGCCGATGGCTCGCCTATCAGTCCGACAAGTCGGGCCAATTCGAAATCTACGTGTGTCCGTTTCCGAAAGTGGACAGCGGACTGTGGCCAATCTCAACGGCGGGTGGCAGCAGGCCTGCGTGGTCGCACGATGGACGTTCGCTGTTCTACCTGGACGGCAACGGCTTCCTCACCGAAGTCCACGTTCAGACGACCGGGGCGGTGTTTTCCGCCGGCAATCCGGTCAAACTTCTCGACTCGAAATATTTTGCCGGGTCGACTCCGCGCGGCATCGACCTCCGCGGATACGACGTCTCAGCCGATGGCCAGCGGTTCCTCATGATCAAAGAGAACGCGATGACCGAGCAGAACGCGCCCCCGGCATCTATGGTCGTCGTCGTCAATTGGGGCGAGGAGCTGAAGGCAAGGGTACCAGGGAAGTGACGTCGCCTTTTGCAGGAGCCCTTCGCGCCCTGAACGATGTGAAGGACGCTGGCGTTATACGAGAGTACGCGCTCGGCGGTGCGATGGCCCTGGTGTTCTGGACCGAACCGATCGCCACATACGATCTCGACGTGTTTGTCGTCCTGCCGCCCCAGGACGGTGCCATCGTCGATCTGTCGCCCATCTACAACTGGGCGGCTGGCCGCGGATACGCGACACTGGCCGAGCATGTGCTCATCGAGGGCGTGCCCGTGCAGTGGCTGCCCTCGCACAACACGCTCTCGGACGAGGCGATCGCGACAGCCCGAACGCTGGACTACGAGGGCGTTCCTGTTCGCGTGATTCGGCCGGAATATCTGGCGGCCCTGTATCTGGAGCCGTCGGCGAGCACCGCGAAACGTCGCGAACGCGCGGCGGCGCTCGCCGAAGCGCCGGGTGTGGACAAGGCGCTCTTGCAAAGCCTGCTCGATCGATTCAGACTGAAACCGTAAACAGTCCATGGCGAACGGTTCAGAGACGGCCCGTCCGACGCCCGAGTTGCTCGATCGTCTATATCGTAGCAAGCGACAGTTGCACGAACTCCGCGCTGCCATGCCTCTCCCGCAGAAAGTTGCCCAGGTGGTCGCGCTTCAGCGCATAGTGCGTCCCCTTTTGGCGCGTCAACGCGCTCTCAGACCGTGGGAACGCCCGTGGCCTGTTGGACCCTCCCAATGAAGCGACTTGTCGTACTCGAACCCGGCGGCCCGGAAAAGATCACACTCGCCGACGCTCCCACGCCAACGCCCGGACCCAAGGAAGCGCTCGTCGCCGTGGCCTACAGCGGCGTCAATTTCATCGACGTCTATTTTCGGACGGGTGCATACAAGAGCGACCTGCCCATCGTCCTCGGCAGCGAGGCCGCCGGCCACGTCGAACGCGTCGGCCCCGGTGTGACGGAGGTCGCGCCGGGCGACCGCGTCGTCTACGCGATGGCGCGCGGCTCGCACGCCGAATACGCGGTCGTTCCCGCCGCGCAACTGGTGAGGATCCCGGACGCGGTCGACTTCAAGACAGCCGCAGCCGTCATGCTCCAAGGCACGACGGCGCACTACCTCACCCATTCCACGTTCCCGCTCTCAGCTGGCCAGACCTGCCTGGTTCACGCCGCCGCAGGCGGCGCCGGCGGACTGATCGTGCAGATGGCCAAACAGCGCGGCGCTCGTGTGATTGGGACCGTCTCGACTGAAGCCAAAGCGCGCGAAGTGCGCGACCTTGGCGCCGACGACGTGATTCTTTACTCGACACAGGATTTCGAAACCGAAACGCGGCGCCTTACCGACGGTCGCGGTGTCGACGTGGTCTACGACTCGGTGGGTCAAACGACATTCGACAAGAGCCTGAAGATCATCCGGCCTCGCGGCATGATGGTCCTCTTCGGCCAGTCGAGCGGGGCGGTTCCGCCGTTCGATCCGACCCTCCTGAACGCCCGCGGATCCCTCTTCCTGACGCGCCCGAACCTGGCGCACTACCTGGCCACGCGCGAGGAGATCGTCGCGAGGGTGACGGATGTCATGAGCCTCGTCGCCTCTGGTGCGATCAAGGTGCGCATCTCGGGGGTCTACCCATTGAGCGATGCGGCCCAGGCCTATCGCGACCTCGAGGGCCGCAAGACGACCGGTAAGCTCGTGCTCGCCGTGCGACCGTGACACCGATCGATTCATGAAACACGCATATCTCGACGGTCTCACCATGCTCGCGCGGCGGGAACTATCAGAGGCCCAGGTGCGGCAGCGCCTTGCCCGCAAACAACACGATCCCGATGCCATCGACGAGGCCATTGCGCGCTTGAAGGCCGAACGAGCGATAGACGATGCGCGGACGGCTGGCGCGATCGCACGGACGGAAACCGGTATCAAGGGCCGGGGCAAATTCCGCGTCAAACGGAAAATCGAAAGCGCCGGCATCGCCAGCGCCACCGCGAAGGCGGCCGTTGACGAGGCCTTCGAAACGATCGACGACGACGCATTGATCGAAGCCGCCCTCGGAAAGCGGCTGCGCGGGCGAGCGCGCATCAAAGATGACTTGGAGTTCCGTCGCCTCTACAGATACCTCGTTGGCCAGGGCTTCGAGCCCGACCGCGTGATCAAGATGCTCAGTCGGTGTAAAATCAGAGGTTCATGATTTCAGTGCAGGGCGTCTCCATGCGGTTCGGGTCGAAGGTGCTCTTCGACGACGTGACTACGACCTTCTCACCGGGCCGACGCTACGGCCTGACCGGACCAAACGGCGCGGGCAAGTCGACCTTCATGAAGCTGCTCACCGGCGAGCAGCCGCCCCAGCGCGGGGACGTGACCAGGCCGGCCAAGCTGGGCGTCCTGCGCCAGGATCAGTTCGCCTACGACCGGTTCCGCGTCATCGACACCGTGATCATGGGCAACGAGCGGCTCTGGAAGGCCCTCGAGGAGCGCGAGTTGCTGTACGCCAAGGCCGACATGACCGACGCCGAAGGCATGCGCCTCGGCGAACTGGAAGGCATCGTCGGTGACGAGGACGGCTACTCCGCGGAGAGCGATGCCGCGATTCTGCTGCAGGGCCTCGACATCCCGGAGGAGCTGCACGTTCGCACGATGTCGGAACTGCAGGGCGGCCAGAAGGTGCGTGTGCTGCTGGCCCAGGCGCTCTTCGGGCACCCGCAAGCGCTGCTCCTCGACGAGCCGACGAACCACCTGGACCTGGATTCCATTCACTGGCTTCGCGAATTTCTTGTACGGTACGAGGGAACACTCATCGTTATCTCGCACGATCGGCACTTCCTCAACGCCGTCTGCACGCACATCGCCGACATCGACTACCAGACGATCATCACGTACACCGGCGGCTACGACGACATGGTGGTGGCCAAAACGCAGATTCGATCGCAGATCGAATCGAGCAACGAGCAGCGCGAGAAGAAGATCGC
>JBGOTP010000256.1:0-7802 GCA_041476545.1 Vicinamibacteria bacterium
CGCGTCTCACGCGGCAGTTGGGAAATCGCACCGGAGCGCCGAAATCCGCCGCAGCTCACGGAGCTGCGGCATGCCACCGACGCTTCGCGAAGGTGCGATTTCCCGCGTCGTCGTACCGGTCGCGGGCGCCACCGGCCCCGACGCGGGAGACAACCGTCGCGGACTTCACAGAGTGGCGCGGATCAAAACTGACCCAGTACCGGCTTCAGGAACGAATAGCCTTCCGCCGGAGTACGATAGGACGTGCCCTTAGAGAGCGAGCGCGGCCCCGACGTCTCCGACAGGGAGCCACGGACCATCCACGAGGTGCTGTCGGGAATGGTTCGGCAGCCGTATAGGCAGTTGCTCCGGCCGTGGAACTGGAAGGCGGCCGTGACGAGCGCCGCCACGCGTGGCGCGGTCTTCTTTCTGGCCAACCTGAGCGGCAATCCAGGTGCGGCGCGTGCGGCGTTCCTGACCGAGTTCGTGCTGCGCGGCGTCACCTCCGGTTTCTACGGCACAATCACCCAGCGCTTCAGTTTGGTCGAACCGCGCTGGGTTGCCACGGTCACAGCATCCGCCCTGATGCCCCTCATGAGTCACGCCATCGAGCTGCTCGTGCACTGGCTCCGCGGCACCGACCGCCTCGCGGCCAGCATGTCGGCCTCCGTTATTTTCACTGTGATATCGACGGCCTTCAGCCTTCATGTGATGCGCAACGGCGTAATGACCGTTGGTGAAGGCTCGCAGTCCCTCATGGCCGACCTCCGTGCCCTTCCCGCCCTCGTGCTTCCCTTCCTCGGGATTCGCCAGCCGAGATCGGCGCCGGCCATGGAGCAGGCGGAGTTCATCGACACGGCGGACTGACCGCAGCCGCGTCACGCCAAAGGCGCGCCCTCGTTGGTGCGCATGATACAACCGCGCTATCATGAGCCTTCCATGAGCCCTGCGATCGATCCGGCGCCCGAGAGATGCTGACCGCAGGACTGGGTGGCGCCGCGCGTCACGGCTGCGTCGCGCTCAGCGACGGGGAGCGTCTGCTCGGTGTCTGCGAGCAGGAGCGCATCACCAGAATGCGGGGCGCTGGCTTCAACGCGACCGGCCTTCCCGACGAGGCCCTCGACACGCTCCTGCAACGCCTGGGATGCGCGCGAACCGACGTGGATCGTTACGTGTCCGCCGAGCCAGGACCGGAACTGTCGACCACGGCTACCGTGGAACGCATCGACCATCACCTGGCGCACGCCTGTGCGGCGTACCTCACCTCGCCATTTCCATCCGCGGCCATCGTGGTGTGCGACGAGGAGGCACCAGATGTCAGCGTCTGGCTGGGACGCGGCGCGGATGTCCGGCCAGTTGAGTGGTCGTGGACGGGACCGGGGTTCGCCGACCTGTACTTGCGGTGCGCGACGCTGCTCGGCTTCGGACCGCCGACCGGCGGCCGGCGTCTGGAAGCCCTTGCCCGTCTGGATCCAGATGGCCGCGAGGCGCACCTCGCCGATCTGTTGACCCTCGGCCAGACGGGCCTTGTGCTCGAACGCGGGTGGGAACGCTTCGTGGAACAACGACTGGCGAGCGGCGGCCACTCCCCCATGTCGAATGCCGGACTGGCGGCCGCGCTTCAGACGCGCGTCGCGGAGCTTCTGGTCGAGTTCCTCGCGTCAGTCCGCGAGCGAACCGGAAGCGATCACGTGTGCCTCGCCGGCAGCCTCTTCTACCACTCGGCAATCAATACCGCGATCAAGTGTCATGGACCGTTTGCCGACGTCTTCGTGCCAATCGATCCCGGCAACTCCGGTCTTGCCGTCGGAACGGCGCTGCACGCGGCCGGGCGCCCTCCCCACCAGGTCTCTCCGTTCCTCGGCCCGGCATACGCTCCCGACGAGATCAAGGAAACCGTCGACAACTGCAAACTGTCCTATACCTGGGAGTCGGAAGAGAACGCCATCGGCGCTGCCGTCAAGGCGCTCGTGCGTGGCAATCTGGTCGGCTGGTTCGAGGGGGCGATGGAGTGGGGGCCGCGCGCACTTGGAGCGAGGTGCATTCTGGCGAGTCCGTTCGCGCCATTCGTGCTCGAGAACCTCAATCGCTTTCTCAAGCGACGCGAGCCCTGGCGCGGCTACGCGCTCAGCGGGCTTGGGGGCGCCGTGACCGACCACTTCGACGGTCCACGGGATTCGCCATTCATGGAATGCGATTACCGTCCGCGAGACCCATCGCGCTTCCAGCACATCCTCCCGAATCCGAACGCCGTCGTCAGAATGCACACGGCCGGGTCGCAGTCGCCGGCGCCGTTCCTCAGGCTGCTCGAGGCCTTCGGTGAGGTGAGCGGCATGCCGATTTTAGTGAACACGTCGTTCAACGGGTTCCACGAACCGATCGTCTGCAGTCCCCGAGATGCCGTTCGGGTCTTCTACGGAACGGGCCTGGACATGCTGGTGCTCGGGCAGTTCCTCCTCACCAAATAGACAACGGGGTTCACAGGGTTCACAGGGTTCACGAGGTTCACAGGGTTCACGCGGTTCTCGTTGACTCGCGGCACGGCGGCGCGTATCGTCGGGCCGCGTAGAACTCTTAACGGGAGAAGTCATGCGAAAGACACTTGCCGGGCTTGCACTACTGGCCATCACCGCGATCGCCTTCGAATACGTTGGAAGCGCGCAGGCGGCGGCGCAAGGTCGCGGTGGCGCTGGTGCTCCGGCCGCGGGACAGGCGGCACCCGCGGCACCCACTACAGGCGCGCGCGGACGCGGAGCGCCGCCGCAGCCGGTCTTCAAGCTGGAAGACAACTTCCTCCAGTGGCGGCTTCTGCCGAACGAAAAAGCCTACGACGCGATCGACCCCAAGCGCCTCCTGGGGTATGTAAACGATCTCGCCGCCTTCTCGCGCCGCTATCGCGATGCTGGCCATCCGCAGTTCTGGGGCCGCATCATTGGCACGACCGCGGATCACGAAAACGCGCAGTGGCTGATGGGCAAGTTCAAGGAAATCGGCCTCGCGGATGTGCACGAGGATGCGATCGACCTCGCGCCGCAGTGGTTTCCGCAGTCGTGGGATCTGACGGCGGCGGTCGCCGACAAGACGCTCAAGCTGAATAGCGCGCAGCCCGCCTACACCACTCCCGGGACGACGGGCGCAGGGCTCGATCTTGAAGTGGTCTATGCGGGCCTCGGCAGCGAAGCCGACTTCATCGGCCGCGACGTGCGCGGCAAGGCGGTGCTCCTCTTCAGCAATCCGATGCCCGGATCCTGGCGGCACACCGCTACGCAGGAAGGTGCGATTGCCCGGGCCCAGCAGAAGGGCGCCGCGGCGATCATCTGCTCCATCCAGCTTCCCCCTGTCGTCGGCATGACCGGCGATGCCGGCGCCGGCAACATCCGCACGCAGCTCTACCCGACGGGAACAAACGTGCCGACGTTCTCGATGGGCATGAAAGACGGGATGGACTTCCGTGACATGATCGGCCAGGCGCCAGCCGGCCAGCCCGTGCACCTCAAGCTCCGGATGGACGTGCAGCAGGTGCCGAACCTGAAAACCAGCACGGTCTGGGGCAAGCTGCCCGGCACGACCGACGAGACGATCTACGTTGAAGCGCACCGCGATGGCTGGTTCGAATCGGCCACCGACAATGCGTCGGGCGTCGCGTCGATGCTCGGCATCGCGGAGTACTTTGCGAAGGTCCCGCAGGCGCAACGCCGGCGGACGATCATCTTCATCGGCACGTCAGGCCATCACAACAGCGGACCGAACACCGCGGCCTGGCTCGCCGAGCATCAGGAAGAGCTGTTCAAGAAGGCCGCGCTTCTCATCAACTGCGAGCACACGGCCGCCGCAGGGTTGGAACTGCTCGGCGAAGCGATCCGCGTCGTGGCCAACGAAGCGGGATTCCTCTGGTACGGCGGCGGCAATCAGCGGCCGAAGCTGCAGGAGGCGGCCTACAAGGCTTTCCAGCAATTCGGCGTGCCGATCTACGCGGAACCGGAGAATGGCACACCGGGCGGCGAGGCCAGCCGGCTCTACCAGTTCGTGCCCGCTGTGCAGGCGTCGAACTACAATATGTTCTTCCACTCGGATGCCGAAACGCCGGCGACGGTCCCCGGGAACGGCCTGGCTGCGAGCGCGCGCGCCTACGCCAAGGTCATCGAAGAAGTGAACAAGATGGAGTTGAAGGATCTGCAGTTGCCCGCGCCGCCGGCCGCGCCCGCTCGTGGCGCCGGTCCCGCACGCGGAGGCGCTCCAGCACGCGGCAGATAGTGACGCGTCGACTCCGTCGTCGACCGAGTAGTCGAAGACTGTGCGACGTTGGACAGGAAGTCGACTGGGGAGCCGAAGAACGGGTCAGGGCATGATCTCGATTGGGTAGTTGCGATGACCCCGGCGGACGCGGTAGGTTTCGAAATCCTTCCGATCGATGGTGAAGATCTTGCGCGTCGCCAAGGCCTCAGCCGCGACAACGAGCGAGGCCTCCGCCAGGTCCATCGGATGGTCGGCGTACATTTCCATGAGTTCGAACGCGCGCGTCACCGCGCCGCGGTTGAAGAACCAGATCGAGAGCCCGCCCCGCTCCACGAACTCCCTGAGGCGGTCGGATCCGATGCTTTCGGGACCAAGCATGTGAAACGCCTCGGTCAGCACAGGGATGGTCGTCAGCACTGGTTCATGAATGGCCCTGAGCACCTTCGCACACCGTGCGTGCTGCCCGTCTCTGGGATCGAACAGAGCAACGAGCGGACCAGTGTCCACCAGAATCATCGCCGAAGTTTCTTGCGGAGAGCGGCCGCGACACCCTGGCGCGATTCGGTGGAAGGCGCAATGGCATAGCCACCCGGCCCCACATCGAGCTCCTGGTAGATGTCGTACGCGGTGCGTGAGGACTCGTGCTGAACACGCTCCTGAAGGGCTCGCAGGCCGCGCTTCAGCGCCTCCGAGATCGGCAGGCCTGTGGCGTCTCGGACCTGCCGCAGCGCGGCTTCGGCTTCGTCATCCAGTCTCACGGTCCGCGTTGCCAACGCATCACCCCCTGTATTACACACTGTATTACGTTGACACACGCTCGTCAACACGCGAGCTCGGCGCCCTCCGCTCACGGACCTTCTAGTCCGGCGTGGGCTGCTCCGCCCGATCGATCACAAGAACCTGGACGGGGCCTCGACGCGAGTCCAGCTTGAGTCCGAGCTGTTCTGGCAACACGGTAAAGACCGACACAAATTCGCCCCAGGGATTCGGCACGCCTGGGGGTGGGGGCGGCGGCGGGAGTTCGGTCATGAAGTCGAAGTCCGCGTCAAAATAGCCGATGAGGCCAGTCTGGTCGCTCACGCTGCGACGGACCATCGGCACCAGTACCTTCGCGAGCGCCGCCATCGTCAGTCCTCGAAACCCAAGGCCTCCTCTTCCGGACGGCACATTGGTGCCTGGCGCAAATCCAAAGTAGCCGCACCGTGCCGGGCCGTTCCCCGGACTGGGGCCGACGCCAAAATCCAACGACGGTTGGTCGACACGAGCGCAATCCGCGTCCGAGCGGCGAAGTTGGGGCCCTATCCGTCCATCACTCCTGGCTTTCACCAACGCATAGAACGGCAGCTCCCGCATCTCGGTGTGCGCAGCCAACTTGAATCGCTCAGCCAGCAACCGGCGCAGCATCAATCGCTTTTGCGCCACCGGCGGGTCGCCCTCGGCCTTGGCGACGACGGCGAAGCGATCGGACTTGAGCCAGTCCGGTCCACCAAATGTCTGAAAGTCCGGCAACTCGTACGCGAACTGGATCAGCTCGGCAGCCGTCACCTTTGTCCCGGTGAGCCGACCGCCTGGTTGAGGATCCAGTCCTCCCCGGCCGCGGCCATCGGCGCTGCTCGGTTTGACCGAGGCGGCTTCAAACGCTGGAGCGTTTCCCGCACCAACCCGCGACTGCGCGCGAATGAGTGGTGCGCTGAGCGTCCCGATGATAATCGGGACGGCAACCGTCGCGATGCCGACAGTCGCGAGCAGAAGCGTTCTCCACGCGCCCAATACTTCTCCATCCTGGTTTCTCATGATCGCCTCGATTCGTTTCTTGAGGTCAGCTCCTGTGACACCCGCCACGCACGTCAACGGTGACTCTGCGTAGAACTCACAGGTCTTGAGAATGCTCTCGGCGTATACAACGGGCTCATGGCCCCATCGAACGACCTCTTCGTCACACGCACGCTCGCGTTCGTCCACCAGACGGGTCTCGAGCCACCAGACAAGTGGATGGAACCAGAAGAGGGCTTCGATGATCATGTGTACGGCCGCGACGAGGTTGTCGCGGCGCCGGACGTGACACACTTCGTGCGCGATCAGGGCTTCAACCTGGGCGACGGTCAGACGTTCCGCAATGCCTCGCGGCCACAACAACACCGGTTTCGTCAGCCCGAACACTCCGGGTTCAAGGGACGTATTCGACGCGACCAGTGTCGTGGGCGTGGTGATTCCCGCGCGGGCTTCAAGGCGACGAAGGATGTCCAGTTCCTGACCGTGTCGAATGGGGGACGCGTTTCGGACGACGTTCGCCAGGCGCCGCCAACCCATCCACCACATGAACAGGATCACGACACAACCGCTCAACCAGATCGCCACTAGCACGAGTGGAAGTACCGCGGCGAGGTCGTACGAGCTGGTGGCCGGCAACGCGGCGGTGGCGATAGCAGCCGACGGCCGGGAGAACGGCTGGCTCATCGTGTCTATCAGGACAGTCAGCGTCGGCTGGACGACCGCGTCCGACGTCCGCCAACCGAACTGACGGCCAAGGGTCATGAGCGCCGCGAAGGGGACGAGAAACTTCACTGATGCGGCGACCCAGATCGCAGAGCGCACCCGCGCGCGGTTGCGCTTCAACGCCAGCGTCAGCAGGGCCGCTACCGCCAGGCAAAGCGTCGATTGCCACAGATGGTTGCCGACCAGCTCCATCAACGCCCAGGCCGACGCAGCCAGATTCCTCAGCGTGTCGCCTAGCGAGCCGCCCGGCGCCACGCGCGCAGACGAGGCCGCCGCGGGGACCGAAGCCTCGACCTGCTCCGGCGAAGGATGTGGCCCTCTGTCGCGTCCCCGCGCAACCTCGGTCTCGACACGGTCCACGCGCTCGGGCGCATTCCCTCGCGAATTCAGCAGCGAATCGGTCGGCGGTGGAACGAGATCCGGCGGGCGTTGCGGTTCAGCCGCGGCGAGGCTGGCGCGCGGCGGGTCCGCGGCCGGATCGTGGGAGAACAGACGCGGCGACAGAAGCAGGAAGGTGATCATCGCCATGTGGACGATGATCGACAGCAGAAGCCCCACACGCCACGAGATGGCGTGCCCGACAGGCGTGACGGCCGGCCGATCACCCCATGACGTCATGACTTGTCCTTTCTGTCCGGTCGTTTTTCAGATCGGGGGCTGCCTTTCGCGAGTTTCAGGAGCGTCCGCTCCGCATCCCGCACGTCGTCGAGCGTGAGCTTGCCGGCTTTGATCAAGTGCGCCATCAGCGGTCGCGACCCTCCACGGAAGAAGCCCAGCAGATCATCGAAGAGCCGACGATGGGTCGCGGCGCGAGACAGAGCGGCTTCGAAGATATGGGCGTTGCTGATCTTCTTGACCCGACGGATCGCGTTCTTGGCTTCGAGACGGTAGACCGTCGTCTGCACGGTGGTGTACGCGGGCCGGTCCTTCTCCGGAAACGCCTGCTGAATCTCGCGAATCGAGCACGCGCCCTGGTCCCAGAGCGCCTCCATGATGTGCAGTTCCAGTCGGCTCAGTTTCCGTGGCGCCATTCCAGCACTCCTATGATGCCGTTATATCTACTACATTTGTATGCGTACTGCAAGAACCTC
>JBGOTP010000257.1:0-7776 GCA_041476545.1 Vicinamibacteria bacterium
ACCCTCGACGCGGATCGCGGGGAGCAGGTTGCCGCATGGGCAGGGGTCGGGCCGCTGCAGAATGCGGTCGCCAAGGTCATACCGCAGGATTGGCTGCACTCGGTTGGCGAGGTTGCTGACGAGAACCGTGTGGGATTGTCTGCCGGGTGGGGTCGGCCGAAAGTCGGCGTCAACCGGCTCGAGTACAACCCAGTCGCTGTTCACATGCAGCCAGCCGTGGTCGCAGCTATACGCGATGAAAGGGAACTCGGTGGCGCCGTAGCTGTGGCGGACCTTGACGTTGAACGCCTTGGAGATCCGGTCATACCCGCCTTCCGGAAGCCCCTCGGCGAAGAGCACGACCAGCGCCGGATTGATACGCAGGCGACCGGCCTCGCGCTCACGCCCGAGCAGCGCGCCCACGCTCGCGTACGGCGCGAGTATGGCGGGACGGAACCGGTTGAGCTGATCGACCATTTCCACTACTGGCGCCTGTGCCGCCAAGGCTTGAATGGTTCTGTCACCCAACCGCTTGCGAAGGAGGGCCCCTGCGACGGCTTCGGCGTAGTGGCCGCCGGTCGCACATATCAGCGTCGTGCCGGCGCCTCGGGCGATGATCCTGAAGATATCGGTCACTCGGAGCCAGGCACCGAGCATGCGTAGGACGAGTGCGTTCGTCACGGCCATGGTGTGATCGTCCAGCACGAAGACACCGGGCGTTCCAGTGGTACCTGACGTGGTGAGTGGTGTGTACGTATCGAGAAATCGTTCGCCGATCAGACTGGACTTGCCAATGAACGCGCGCACCTTCTCGAGCGTCACCTCGCGATCGGTCACCCAGTCGTCGAAGCGCGCCATCAGTGACTTCTTGTCCGTGATGGGCAACAGGGTCGGGTCGTTAACCTGGTCCGGTAAGTCTTTGTAAAGTACGCGGTAGTACGGCGAGTGCGCACGCGCGTAGTCCACCATCCCGGCAAGCCGGCCACGCTGCCGCTCCTCGATCGCGCCAGGGCCTCGGGTTCGCGCGCGACGCGCGTCGAGCAGCAGGGGGAGGAAGGACATCAGCACGATCGCATCGATTCCGAACCTCAGAACCCTTGGGTCAGGCTGAACTCGAACAGCCAGCCTCTGCCGGGCCGTTGCAGCGGCCGTGCGATGTCGAACTGGCCGACCGCGAATCCGAAGAGATTAACGCGGAACGTGATGCCGGTACTCGCGACCGGTTTGCGGTCGCCGCCGAAAAACGTCGGCTTGTCTTCCGACATCCACGCCACGCCGCCGTCGCCGAACAACGCCACCTCGATCGGAAGCGGTCCGTACATGCCCTGGCGGACGCCGAAGGGACGCAGCAGCGGGAAACGAAGCTCCAGGTTTCCTACCAGCATGCGGCTGCCCAGCAGCCGGTCGAACGCCGGGCACGAGCTCGACGCGTTGGCCTGGCATTCACTCGTGTCGAACGACCCGATGTCGTAGCCGCGCACGAGCTGCGGGTAGCCGAGAAACAACGGCGGCAGGCGATAGTCCTCCCCGCCGCTCCCGTAGCGCCCATAGTGCAGGACGCGTCCAGCAATCGTGTAGAACGGCGCCGGCGTCAGGTAGCGGCGGTAGTCGGCCAGTGCGCCGGCGAAGAAGATCGTGCCCACGGTTGGCGTCACCTCGAGCCGGTAGCGCTGCCCGGCCACGGGGCTCGTCGCGCCGAACACCGAGTTGTCGAAGACGGTGGCGACGCCGGCGATGCCAAGATTCAATGTCTGCGCGAGCGCCGTGGTCGTCGTCTGGTTCGACAGGACTTGTCCGGTGAAGGGTGACGTGACGGTTCTTTGCACCTCCGCGTCGAACGACACCTGCTGATACCCGCCGCTGAACTCGACGCGGCGCGCGGGCGTGAACGGGTACGCCGCGATGCCGGTGAGACCGCGATTGGTTTGCCGCACGATTGTGACCTCATCCACCTGCACCAGATTGCCGTTGGCGACGCCAATTCCAGAGGACAAGCCGCCGCTCAAGTACGGCACTTGTTCCACTGCCGCGCCCCAGTTCCAGCGATGCGTCAGGTCCTGATAGGCGAGGATTCCCGCGGTGTTCTTCGCGATGCTCGAGAAACCGCCGATGGAGGTGTCCGTCTGGACGACGGCTGCAAGGTTGTGATCGCCGAGCAGGTCGCTCCAGGAGAACGACAGCCCGCCGCCGACGAAGGTGCCGAACCGGTCGACGCCCGCGGCGACATACGGCTGCCCGACGGAATCCAGCGAGAGCCTGGGACGATACCTGCCGGTCTGCCCTTCCGCTTCCGGGAGTCCGAACGTCGCGTCGGCGAGCAAGCCGGACACTTCGCCCGGCTCCCGCTCCTGCGGCGGGAGCACCGCCGGTGAGATGCGCACGATCGGCGGCGCAATCGGCGTGTCCCGCAGCGCATCGGGCGTGTCGGCAACGTAGATGTGATACTTGCCGGCCTCGTACGCGCTGAAGGCGAGCCGCCGGGCATCGGCCGCCGACGAGATCGCCGGGCTCAGCGCCGTGACACCGCTCATGCCGCCGTACAGATTCGTGAGCGTTCGCACGGCACCGCTTGCCGGGTCCACCGCGTAGAGATTGGTCACGCCGTTCTCGTCCGAGAGGAAGTAGAGCGATCGTCCATCGGGCGCCCATGCGGGATTGATGCTCTTGCCCCTCGCGAACGTGTCGATCGGGCGGACGCCGCCGGAGGACACATCGAGCAGAGCCAACCGGTAGGTGCCTGGTGCGAGCAGCGACAGATCGCCGCCGAATCGTTCTGTGACGAAGGCGATCGAACGGCCATCCGGCGCCCATGCTGGCTGGAGGTCGGCAAACGGATCGTTGGTGATCCGCGTGAGGGATCCAGTCTGCAAGTCGTAGATGAACAGGTCGGAAACGCCGCCCGCCGTGGCTGAGAATGCCACGGCCCGGCCATCGGGCGACCATGACGGCGTGAGAATCTCGCCGAGTGTCGGAAACGGGATCTCGCGATCGATGCGGCCGCGGCCAATGTCGTAGATCACCAGCTCGGCTCGACCGGCGCTGACCGCACCGAAGATGAACTGACGGCCGTCGGCCCGCCACGACCCGGCCGAGCTGATGAATTGCAGGCTGCTGAAGTGCGGGTCGAGCGCGGTCTTGACGAGCGAACGCGTCACGCGCCCTGTCTCGGCGTCGGCCAGAATCATGTCGACCGACAGCAGATTGCGCTCGGAGAAGTAGACGACCTGCCTGCCATCGGGACTGAGCGACGGCGAGACGTTCAGCTCGCCGGCCGGCCCTTTCTCCGCGGTGAGGAGGCGCCCGTAGTCGCGTGCCGTTCGTGTCTGCTTCGCCATCGGGTCGTACGCGGCGTGGATTGCCGCCTGCCAGTCTCGCGAGAGATTTTTCGGGTCGACCTTCAGCACGCGCCGGAGCGCCGCGTCCGTATCACCGCCGCGCACGGCGGCGTCGAGGAGCTCGCCGATGATCCGATCGCCCCACCGGCCTCCGACATAGGCCCAGAACGCCTGCCCCCACCGGTACGGGAAGTACTTGGAGTTGGCAAGCTGCCGGATCGTCGGGAGCTTCCCCTCCCGTGCCGCGTCGCGGATCCACATCGCCGTGTTCGGATCGACGGGCCCCAGCGAAAGATATTCGGCCATCCCTTCGATGAACCAGAGCGGCAATTGCTCGATGCCGCGCGACTCGCCGGTCTGGCCCCGGCCGATCCGATTCGAGAGGTCGTACTGAAAAGCGTGCACCAGCTCGTGACCGATGACGTGGTCCGATTCGGCCATCGTGCCGGCCAGCGGCAGGACGATGCGCCGCTTGAGCATTTCCGTCACGCCGCCCGTGCCCTCGCCGAGCGTCCCCTCGATGATGTTGGTCTGCTCGAAGTCGGCGTGAGACGCGTACAGCACGAGCGGCTGCCGGTTGGAGAGCTGGTGTTGAAAGATCCGTGAGAGCCGTGCGTACCACCGCTCGGCCATCCGCCCCGCCTGGCCGGCCGTTTCGCGCTCTTCCGGATAGAAATAGACGTCGAAGTGCTCGGTCTTCAGTACCTCGAAGTCAAAGGTCTTGTACTGGATCTTGTTGCCCCCAAAGTACTGCGCCTCCGCGTTGGACGCAATCGGACCGAAGGCGCCGACGCACAGGCTCACGCAGAGGAGCACGCGAGAACACGCCGTATGACACATCACGACACCTCGGGATCTCTTTCGCGCCGGGACTCTTCCAGTGAGAACGTGCGGCAAATCGGGTACCGGCCAGCCGACTGACAAGTCCGGTCAGGAAGCGGATCCTGTCGAGCGTTCTGCGAGCCGGGGATAGACGTGCTCACCAGCGGCCCGCAGCAGCCACGGAAGATTTCATGATGCTGCGAGATTTTCGCGTTCAGGCCATGGCGTCTTGCGTGCGCGCGCCGCCCGATAGAGCGGTCGGATTGGGTGTGAGACTTGCACCGCTTCGTTGACGAGGTTTCAGCGCAATGAGCTCTAGGTGGGCACGGTATGGTGTCGCTCTCAGCCTGTTCCTGTTCGTGACGGCGCCGGAACAGGCGCTCGCGGAACAAAGCGCCCGGTTGACCGATCAGCAAATCAAGGCGCAGGTCGAGCAGCGTTTTTTCGACGCAGGGCTCATGGGTGTCGTTGTCGACGTCCACGATCGCACCGTGACGTTGAGCGGCGCGGTAGGGAGCCTCTGGTTGAAGGATCAGGCCATCCAGCAGGCGCGGAAGGTCCACGACGTCGTCGGCGTGGTCAGTACGCTGACGATCGCACGCGGCGAAGGCGACGCACCGCTCGCCCGGGAGATCGCAGACGACGTGTCAGGTTTTTTGCTCTTCTCGATCTTCGATGACGTCAGCGTACGCGTCGCCGACGGCGTGGCCACGCTGACCGGGGACGTGACCACGTCCGACAAGTCGAAGGAGTTCACGAAGGTGGCGTCGCGCGTGCGCGGGGTTCAGGAGGTCGTGAACCGGATCGAGACGCTGCCCGCGTCGATGATGGATGACGATCTCCGGTCCGCGATTGCGATGGTGATCTACACGAGCCGGTCTTCTCCAACTACGCGAACCAGCGAATCGGCCCCGTGCACATCATCGTCCGCCGCGGAGGGGTGACGCTGACCGGCGTCGTCGGCTCGGAGGTCGAGCGCCGGATGGCTGAGATGATCGCGCGCCAGGGGTTCGGGGCCAAGAGCGTGGACAATCAACTGCGTCTCGAGAAATGAGATGCGTGGCGCCCCGCACACGCGTCACCGGGATGGCGCGGCATCGTACACGAGCTTGATCTCGATCGGCCCCGGCATCCCGTCGCGCGCGAAGGTCACTTTGATCAACAACTGCTTCGTCGTCGGCACCACACGATAGGTATATGTCAGCTGTCCGGCGTGGCCGACCTCGTACGTCACGACCAACTGCGGCCCTTCCCACGTCGCCGTACGATCCACGGCGCCGGCCTCGAGCTGGTACTTCTCGCGCTTCCCGTCGGTCCGCAGTGTGCGCGCCGCTCCACTCGGCGTGCCGATGGTGATGTCCGTGTCCGTTTGTGAGAGGGTCAGCGTCGTCGGCGGAAACTGCACCGCGGCGGTCAGCTCTTCCAGCCTCTTCTGATCGTCGCCGCTCATCTGATTGGCACGTGCACCGGCCGCTGCGCCGCGGGCGGTCCCGCCGCCCGCGCCTCGACCCGCGCTGCCACCGCCCGACCCACCGAACCCGCCACGTTCTCGCTCCTGACCGAATGCCTGATCGCCGCGCTGGCCCGTGTCGATCCGCAGCGCTTCTGCCACCTGTTGCGGGTTGTCGCTGAGATACCAATCGAGCGTCCACACGCCTGACAGGTTGGGCCTGTCCGGCGCGACCGCTTGCGCCCGGGTGGACGCCGCGCAGGGAACGCTGAGCACGATCGCGACTGCTGCCGCTCGAAATAATCGAATAGGCGTCACAGGCTCTCCGGACTCTGAAAGCCGCGGTCGATCGCGGACAGGAACTGGCCGGCGCGCCGGCCATCGATCGCTCGATGGTCGACAGAGACCGTGGCGGCCAGCACCGTTCGCGGCTCGATGCGGCCGTCGACGACCCACGGACGTTCAACCGGCTTGCCGAATGCCACGAGCGCGACCTGCGGCGGATAGATGACGCCGAACGCCGTCTCCACGCCGAGGTCGCCAAGATTGGTGACGGTGATGGTGGGATCGGCAAGCTCCGAGCTGCGAAGCGTGCCCGCGCGCGCCCGCGCCACGAGGTCGAGAACCTCGCGCATCAGCGAGTCGAGATCCTTGAGATCGGTATCGTGCACCGCAGGTGCGACGAGCCCGCCTCCGCGAAGTGCGATCGCGCAGCCGACGTGGATCCCGGCGCCGCGCTGAAACCCGTTGTCCCGCCAGAACCCGCTGACCTCCGGCACCCCCAGCGCCGCACGCGCAACCGTCTTCAGCAGCAGCGCGATGAGCAGGAGCCGGCGTTCGACGGGGCGCCTGCCGTTTTCCGCCGCCAGCCACGCGAGCGTGCGCGTCATGTCGATCGTGGTGGAGAGGTAGAGGTGTGGAATCTCGCGCTTCGAGCGCGCCATCGCCGCCCCGATCGCGGCGCGCATCGCGGCGGCACGATCGACGGAGGCAACGGCAGGAGCCGGCCGACCTTCGGGCGCTGGAACACGCCGTTTCGACGCGGCGCGCTGCACGTCGTCGAGCGTGATCGCCCCGGCAGGGCCGGTCCCGGTCACGCTCGCGAGGTCCACCTGCAGCTCCTGCGCGGTCTTCCTGGCGGCCGGGGATGCGCGGGCTCTCCGCTCGCCAGGCGCCGCGCCGGCCGCAACGGGCGCGAGGCTGGAAACAGTGATGGCCTCACCGGCTTCGCGGATCAACGCGAGCACGGTCCCGACCGGTACCTTCTGCCCAGGCTCAATCAGCGCGCGATCGAGGACACCGTCGTTGAAGACTTCGATCTCGATGGCGCCCTTGTCCGTGTCGACGACCGCGATGATGTCGCCGCGCGCCACCGGATCGCCTGGGTGCTTGAGCCATTGGACCAGCGTGCCGGCTTCCATGTCGGCGCCGAGCGCCGGCATTCTGAACTCGATCATCGGACGACCGCAGCCCCGAGCAGCGCTCGCGCTGCCGAGACAATCGCCGGCGCCTGCGGGAGGGCGGCATCCTCGAGGTGTTTCGGATAGGGAATCGGTACTTCGGCGGTGCAGACGCGCGAGATCGGCGCATCCAGCTCGTAGAAGAGCGATTCGGCAAGACGCGCGGCGATCTCGGCCGACAGGCTGCCGCTGCGCCAGCCTTCGTCGACAATCACCGCGCGTCTCGTCTTGCGCACCGACGTCTCGAGCGTCGTCATGTCGAGTGGCCGAAGCGTGCGGAGGTCGATGACCTCGGCATCCGTTCCGTCCGCGGCCAGCTCCTGGGCCGCTTTCATCGTGGTGTGGAGCGCGGCGCCGTAGGTAATCAGGCTGACATCTTGTCCGACGCGGCGAACCGCCGCCCGGTCGATGTCGACGGCGCCAGCGTTCTCCGGCAGATCGCCCTCCATGTTGTAGAGCGTCTGATGCTCGAAGATGAGCACCGGATCGGGATCCTGGAGCGCGGTCCACAACATGCCGCGCGCGTCCTCGATGGTCGCCGGGGTGACGATGCGGATTCCAGGGATGTGAGCGAGCCACCCCTCCAGGCTGTGCGCGTGCTGCGCGGCGAGCTGACGGCCCGCGCCGGTAGCCATCCGAATGACCAGCGGTATGTTGAATTGACCGCCCGACATGTGACGAATGGTCGCTGCATTGTTGACAATCTGGTCGAGCGCGAGGAGGCTGAAGT